>CAYVMF010000014.1:7433-14765 GCA_964452605.1 uncultured Candidatus Saccharibacteria bacterium | reverse complement strand
TAATAGAAAAACCAAGCTTCTTCCATATAGCCTCTACATCCATCGACATACACAACGTACAAAGTACACTATTTATTTACTCAAGAGAAACAGCTACAGTAATCGCTACCTCCTTCACAGGGTAGACATCTACAATTGGACCAACAAGCGCATCTTTATTTAGTTTTTGGATGAGCGCAATAGTCATTCGCAACCCTTCTTCAACAAGGGAACTACTTATTTCATTCTCAAAACGTTTAGAAGCATCAGTGCGGATACCGTATTTCTGAGCGGTCTTCCTAATAAGTGTTGAGTTAAAATTTGCCGACTCAATAATAAGAGAATTAGTGCTGGCACTCACACCAGATAACTTTCCACCTTTTATACCAGCAAGACCAAGGGGTTTCACCGTGTCTGCAATGACAAGCGTAGAACCATCTAACGTAAGCTCCTTATCATCTAAAGTTGTGAGAGTCTCCCCTTCTTTTGCATAACGAGCAATAAGCGTATCTCCTTCAATAAGGGACCTATCATAGGCATGCATGGGTTTGTTAATTGCAAACTGTACATAATTTGTAATATCAACAATTGAGTTAATACTTCTCTGCCCAATAGCTTCTAGCCGCTCCTTAAGCCATGAAGGAGAATCCGTTACGGTGATTCCGTCGATACGAACACTCATAAAACGTGTACACGCTTTCTCGTCGGTGATAGTAATAGTAGGCATACCAACAGTTTCAACTCCAGTTCCATTGTAGTAGATTTCTGGGTCAGTAAATGTCGTACCTAAAAGTGCGGTAACATCTCTTCCCATTCCACGGTGAGAAAGTGCGTCATGTGCTCGATTAGGAAGAACCTTGATATCAAAAATGTCGTCTCCGTGTACTTGAGTTACTTCCTCTACTTCAAACGCGTTAAATGTAATACAGTCCCTAAGTGTTGCTGTATCCGTAAGAAGCTCTTTGCTGTACGTCTGTAACCAGGCTTTAGAAAATTTCATACTACGAATTAATACATGTATATCCACTAATCCTATCATGTAAATAGGGTTTTAGTTTTGAGTACGGAATCACAACATGCTGAACCCCTGCCGCATATGGAGCGACTTGATACTCACCAAAATAAAGCGCGAGCCCTTCACATAAAAAGGCAAACGAACGAAAGTTTTCTTCATTTGGCTCTGTGCCAGAAAAAATAAAGTTGGTATCTGGTGGATTATCTGTATCCCCCTCCTCTACCTGGAGGTATAAATCCTCACGTGAAAGTTTTGAGAGAACAGAAAGATAATCAGAGCCCGCCTTAAACACGTCTGAGAGTTTCAGTATCTTTTTTTGTTGTAGGTCATAGACATACGTATCAACAACAAAAAATGGATGAGCGGCACCCGAAGAATAGAAAGACAAACCACCAACAATAGAAACCCAATCACTTGTAGAAGCCTCCACAGCGTATCCACCCTGGACCATACTTTTTATTGTATCGATGTGGAACATAGGATAGTCTTTAGTTGACACATCAAACTCATCAATCTGCGCGTCAATTGCTTTTTTAAGTACAGCATTTGTCTCTACAATATCCTCTGACTTACCCGGAATAACTGGATACACTACATTTACAGAAATATAATCATTTGAATAGGTACGAGACGGTGCCGATGTTGAGGCAGGAGAAGAGGCCAAAGGAACAAGCTTCCCTTCTTTACCAAAATACACGTATGAAGCACACCCAGCCAATAGAGCGAGGAGTGTTAACACGTAAATATAGATTGTTTTCTTTGTCATAGATGGTTATGCGTATCTCTTTGATAAGTAGCTGTGTATCTCCTTAATAAGATATGCCCTCACTTCGTCAGACATAGGAACAACACCATTATCATTAAGTGTTGGCTCTAAGTAGTGGTACCCGAAGTTTGGATCAGTAAATGTGTGCCCCGCTAAAGTTATAGGATTTCGATATCTTGGACGGAAATGAAAATGCACATGAGGAGTCTGATTATCTCTGTATGCAAAATTCATCAAGCACGAGTAGTTACACATCGTAGCTCCAATCTTTTCTTTAAAAAAGGTCTCGAGGTTCCCAATCAGTTCAAAAAAATCTAACTGTTCTTCTTTAGTAAGTTCAGGAAGAGTTTGCCTCCCCACTTTCGTCTTAATAATCAAATAACCAAGATAACGCTGATCTTCGGAGAGCAGTATTTTCCAATGCTGTGTTTCAAAAAAATATCCTTCCATAGTTTAAAATTGATTAACGACACGAAGGTCTCCGTTATACAACATTCTAATATCGTCAAAGCCACACTTAAGCATGGCGATTCGGTCGAACCCACAACCAAAAGCAAACCCTTGATACTTTTCTGGGTCAACGCCTGCATTTCTTAGTACGTTTGGATGAACCATGCCAGCCCCCATAATTTCAATCCAACCCGAGCCAGAACAAAGTGAGCACTTCTCTTGTGCATACATTCCTGTGGCACCACACTTAAAACATTGCATATCCACCTCAACACCAGGTTCAACGAATGGAAAGAAAGATGACCTGAAGCGTATCTCAATCGATTTACCAAAAAGCTCACTGAAAAAATACTCAAGCGTACCGCGAAGATGCGCAAGCGTGATACCTTCCCCAATGAGAAGTCCCTCAATCTGATGAAATTGCGCTTCATGCCGCGCATCTGTTGCCTCATTTCGATACACTTTTCCCGGACACACAATTGCAAGAGGAAATGCTTTTGCTTCACGCATCCATCTTTCCATTGTTCTAATTTGCATGTTGGAAGTGTGTGTACGTAGCACATACCCAAGAGAGAGTCCGCTTTCTATTACACGCTTCTCTGCTTCGCTGTGAGCACGATTACCAAGTGTTTCCGACTTAATCAGAAACGTGTCCTGCATATCGCGTGAAGGATGATCGCGTGGGACGTTTAATGCGTCAAAGTTGTACCACTCACTCTCAAGTTCTTGCCCGTCTACAACGTCAAAGCCAATCTTCGTAAAGATTGTCGCAATATCATCTATCACATGAGTAATTGGATGGAAATGGCCAGTCATAATCTCATTTTAACATATAATGAGATTATGACTGTTATTTTTTAGTATCCTTGAGCACCCACTCATTCTCACGTCTAGTAATTGTGTCAAATACTGCACGGCCAAGAAATAGAGGTACGAATAACGGGTACAAAAGAAAGAAGAGTGGGAAGTTTCTATAAAACTGCTGCTTATCATCTGAAAGAGTGTTCCCAATATAGAGCACGAATAGGAACATTGAGAACAACACCATTGCGACGAATGAAATCACATTTGTATTGAAGTAAAAAATATCAAATGAAGGTAGAGACGGATGTATTCCAACTGTAAGCCATCGAGTAACCATTTCATATGCCTCCTCTATGAGACTGATACCTACGAAGACTGCTGCGTAGAGTCCATAGAATACGAACGCAAACGCTACAGGTAACGTAAACATTCCAAAATTCCCATAGTTCTTTTTGAAGAAAAGTTCTTTGTAGTCAAGCGAGTTCTGCAAGAATCCACGAGCCCACCTAAGACGCTGAAAGAAGAACCCCTTTCCTGTTGCTGGTCCAACGGTATACACAAGCGCTTTGTGTGAGTTTACAATTTTTAAGTTGGCACGATGCATACGAAGTGTAATCTCAAAGTCTTCAGTATTGTGTGCTTTACGATACGGTCCAATCTGCTCAAACACTCCCCTTCTAAAAATAGAGAATGGGCCGGGGGTTACCTGGATAGCATCTAGCTCGCCAAAAGCTTTACGCAAAAATACACCCATCAAATACTCAATAGCCTGCATACGCTGTATAAACGTCTTCGGGTTTAAAATGTGAATACACGGCGTAACAGCCATGATTTCTTTGTCCGCATTAAAATACGCAACTATTGTCTTTAGTGTCTGAGGAGCGACAAAAGAATCCGCATCTAAACACCCAAAAAGGTCAGAGGTTGACTCTGAAAGAGCGTAGTTCACCGCGTGATGTTTCCCCTGCTTGAGCTCAAGGAGAACTTCCACCTGATCTCCGTGATGAGTTTTGTAGTACTGTGCAATTTCCTGAGTCGAGTCAGTACTGTTGTTATCTACAATATAAATTTTGAGTTTATCTTTTGGGTAGTCTAGTGCGAGCACTGATTCAACAGTCTTACCAAGTGTTTTTGATTCATTCCAGCAAGGAATCGCAACTGCAACTGACGGGAACATAGTAACCTCACGATTTTCTTCATTTTTTATTTTGTGTTTATTTTCAAAAAATGAAAGAAGAAGAAGCACTTGAAAGTACATCGAAAGAAACAGGAACGGATACATCGGCAACGAAAAGAGAGTTTCAAGCATGTTACTTCTTCTTTGTAGAAGAAGCCTGTGTAGACGTCGCTACTGTAGTTGATGCTACTTTTAGAGTGTCAGGAAGAAGCTTTTCAAGGTCCTCAACTGACTTAAAACCAGTGTACGTTTTATCCTCAATGACAAGCGTCGGGAGAGATGACTCTATTTTATAAATAGTTTTCATCGAGTCAATCGCAGAAAGATCTAGGTTATAGTCAAAAGAGTACACACGGAGTTCAGGATACTTTTCTTTTAGGCGAGTGAGCACATATCCTTCTTTTTCACAGTCCTCACAATCTCCTTTGTTTGAGTAAAAATAAATAATGAATACTGGTTTTTTCGCAGCTCCACATTGTACAGCAAGTTTCTTTGAAAGAATGTAATCTTTGATTTGAAGAAGTGAATAGTATTTTTTAAGGTATACAATGTCTTCGTCGGTAGAACCTCGTTCTGATTCAGTATGTGAAAGTTTATCCCCTAGCGCATTTAGCTCTGGTGATAACACTGAGTCGTTAATATTCGCACATGGAACTTCTTTAAGAAGGTCAAACTGAGTTTCAGAAGAAAGAATATCAATAGCGATGTTATCTTGAATTTGTTTTACGTCTTGTACACGTTTATTTGAAAAGAAACTTGAAGCGAAAAAAGCAGTTGCAAATATTGCTGCTGTAATCACAAACGTAAAGATATACTTTCTTGTGTCTATCATATATGGGTTATAAAGCTTACGCTTCGTTGAGCCACTTCTCAGGCTCGAACTGAGGACCTACGGTTTACAAAACCGTTGCTCTACCAACTGAGCTAAAGTGGCTAATTTTTCTATCTCCCCTCGCTAACGGTTTTGAAACCGTTGTCAGTTACACAATCTCGGCTGCTGCCTCGTGCCAACTGAGCTAAAGTGGTAATTGTTATCGCATGAGAACTAAAACTATAGTAGCGATAGGTACCATCCTAACATAAATACTTTCTTTTGTCATGAGGAAAAAAGAGGGCCAGAGCCCTCTTTTTTCCTCTACTTTATTTCTACAGGAAAAGATTATTCCTGATCGATTTTTTCCTTGTCCATCTCCTGTTTATACACTTTTAAGTGATTCCAGAAATGCGGCACCGTACCTCTGTTTCGCACTGCGTTCTTTACGAACCAGTTACGAGACTTCGCATACAAGTACGAAGAAAATTTATCAACGTAATACATGACACGTACTGCGAGGTGTGCAATATACTGCACGACAAACTTTCGCGCATGTACACTTCTACGAAGCAGGTACCTGAGTACGATATGCACGGTAACTGATACACGCTCTGGACCGTTAAAGGTAGGATCAACCGTAAATGTTCCGCGCTCGATTCTATAATACTGCACAAAGAGAATTCCCGTAGCACTAAGGCCGGCGAGTATTCCACTTATGAGTAAAAAATAGGTGAGCATGATAGTTTCTACACTTAGATAGTGTAGCGGGTGAATTTAATCACCTTTGTATTTTCTCCGAACTTTTGAATTGCAGCTTGAATTCTCTGTTCTACAGTAAGAGATGGATCCTTGATGAAAGGCTGCTTAAGTAGCGCAGTTTCTTCCCCTGCTCCATCTTCGTTGTCGATTGAAGTTGGCGCCATCGCACAGATGTGCATAGAGATATCATGAGCAAGTGCTTTAAACTCTTCGTTTTTTGCAACGAAGTCAGTCTCACACCCAAGCGTAAGCAAAACTCCAATAGTACCAGATGAGTGAACATATGCGTCCACAACACCCGCTTCTACTTCTCGGTCAGCTTTCTTCTCAGCCTGAGCCGAAGAATACTGCGAAAGTATTTCTCGCGCTTTATCTTTATCCCCCGCTGCCTCATCAAGCGCTTTCTTAATTTGTGCAAATGAGAGACCTGTTTCTTCTCGTAGTTCTTTAATGGTATCCATAGGAAAGTAAGCTAATTTAATAGTGCGCACCCTTTCGCGTTAATTACGCCTGAATAGCAAGTGCTTCTTTGATTGTATCGAGAATAAACTTCACAGATGCAACCGAACCATCATTACCGACAATCGGGTACTCGATACCTTCCAGTGTACAGTCAGTGTTAGAAAGTGCAACCACTGGAATATGACAGATAGCAGCCTCCTTCACACACATTTCTTCGTGACGAGGGTCAATTACTACGATAGCAGCAGGAAGATTTGTAAGTGTAGAAATTCCACCGAAATCGCGATCCAAACGATCGATATCACGCTGAATCAAAAGCTGTTCTTTCTTTGTATATACAGCAAGTTCCCCTGTTTCTTTTTTCTTAAGAAGGTCGTGTAGCTTTTCGATGCGCTTCTTCATCTGTGGGAAGTTTGTAAGAGTCCCTCCGATAAAACGCTCAGCGATGTACGGAGCGTTTAGTGAAAGCGCAACTTCTTTAATCATCTGACGAATTTCTGGCTTAACGCCGACGAAAAGAATTACCTTTCCTGCACCTTGTACAGACTTAAGGAAAGAAAGTGCCTCATTTAACTGAGTTGCTGTTGATTCAAGGTTAATAAAGTCTACACCGTTATGGTTACCTTCGATGAAAGGTTTAATAGTTGGGTGGCGACGTGTACGAGAATACCCGTACTGAAGACCGTGCTTTGCAAGCGTCTCTTTTGTGATTGACATATTATGGTGAATTATTGGTAAAACATTTACTCGTGCCACACGACCATTCTCTAAGTATCAGTTTGATACGCGTCCGTAGTGCTCAAATGGTTGTGCTCAGGTGTCCAAATCCTGATTTGCCCGATTGGATGAATATATCCATTATAGCACAAAATGGAGCTTTTGTGAATACCTAAAACTGGGCTGAGTAAAGAGAGCTAATCCTCATCAGCATCCCCAAATTCTCCAGTAAAATTCTGAAGTGCTTCCGCAATTGGACCGAAGTTTCCTTCCATGATTTTTGGAAGTCCGTGCCATGACTGACGGATACGGTGATCTGTTACACGGTCTTGTGGGAAGTTATAGGTACGAATCTTTTCAGAGCGGTCCCCTGTTCCTACTTGAGATTT
>CAYVMF010000014.1:0-7333 GCA_964452605.1 uncultured Candidatus Saccharibacteria bacterium | reverse complement strand
ACTTTTGTGTTCTGACGAATCGGCATTACAGAAACAGTAACGGTGGACGTGTGCACACGTCCGTTCTTTTCTGTTTCTGGAATACGCTGCACACGGTGCACCCCTGTTTCAAAACGAAGTGCATCATATGCATCACGCCCTTTTACTTCAAAGGAAACGTCTTTATACCCGCCGACATCCGACACCGACTCATCGAGCTTATTCCACCCCCACCCACAAGACTCGGCATACGTCTGATACATGAGTGCAAGCTCTGCAGCAAAAAGTGATGACTCGTCTCCCCCTGCTCCACCTTGGATTTCAAGGATCATAGCTTTCGGTTTTTCTTCCTCTTCTTTTGCGGCTTCAGCTGTCTCCTCCATTTGTTTCCAGAGTGCTTCTAGTTGGGGAGTAAGTGAGTCGATTTCTATCTGAGCGAGTTCAGCGAGGGACTCATCTGCAAGCATCTGCTCTGCTTCTTCTTTTGCAATAGAAAGTCGCTCATACTCTTGAGCTGTATACATCGTGCGTGGATTTGATTTGAACTCTTCTAGGGTCATAGTGACAATTAGTATACCAAAGCAAAAGCCGCAAAGCGTAGCTTTGCGGCTTTTGCTTTCTTTACGCCTTCTTGGTAGCAGCCATTCTCTTCTTGAACTTATCTACACGTCCTGTAGTATCAAGCACCTTATCCTGTCCTGTATAGAACGGATGGCAGCTCTGACAGATTTCAACAGAAAGTGTCTCATGTGTTGACCCTACGACATATACAGCACCGCACGCGCATGTTGCGATTGCTTTATCATAATATGTTGGGTGAATATCTGCTTTCATAGTTATTAGTATAACGATTATTTAGTTATGGGATTATACCATTAAAATAACACTCCTGCAACCCTTATATAGGGCACTTACTAAGAGACCGGAGGGTCTTGCGGTCCTTTATTTTTAGACCTGAACTACCTCTGTAATTTATCAATATCCGCCTGAGTTGCATACAGTTTCTTCATCACAGCATTTCCGTAACCCGCTCCAGCTGAAGAAGACGCACATGAACGACCAGAATAGTATTTACATGCAGCGTTTCGCTCTGAGGCTTCATTTCCCGCAACAGCACCCAAATCCTGCAAATACATCGCCATGGCGGTAATTGCATGATATGGGTTCCAAGGGTTAGCGGCGGCTGCGCCCGTTGAGTTCTCAATTCTCTTTTCAAAAATTTTCCACGTCGAAGGAATGAACTGTGAAGGCCCCATGGCACCTCCCCACCCTGTCGGAGACCCGCCGCTGTACATCGCAATCCAACATGAAACTGGTGTTGTCTGTGGATCACGTCCAAGTTTTGCCACAAGTGCAGTAAAGACAGGAACGTCTCGAGTTGGGCTCATTGTACGAGGACGCTCTGCGCCAGTTTTAATTGAAACCCCCGAACCAGTATTGTAATCACGTAAATAACAAGCACCCACGTTTACACCAAGAGATGATTCCTGCATGAGGATAGCAAGCATAAGCGCGGGACGAACGCCCGTTGTCTTTGAAGCGGCGAGCGCGTAGTCATATGCCTGTCCAAAGGAAATCGCAGAAGTATCTCGCAGTTCAAATAGTCGAGAACGAATTTGTGCAGCTTCTTTTTCTCGTGCGGCTAGTACTTTTTTGTATTCAGCTTCCTGGTTTTTTGTTTGAGTAAGTAGTGAGTTCTTTTCTTTTTGGTTTGTTTCTACTTTTTTCTTTTCAGACTCTTGTGCAAGCTTCTTTTGAGTTTCTTCGTCTTTCGCCTCCTCCAACTCAGATTTCACATTCTCAAGTTCAGCCTTTGTCGCGCGAATATCTTCAAAACTCTGATTAAGTGCCCTGTTTAAAGTTGAAAATGAGTCAACATCAGAAAAAAACGTAGACAGACTATTTGACTGAAGACCAAAATCAAGTAACGAGTACTGTTCTAAGTACTTCGTCTTTCTCATAATTTGGGCAAGTGAGTCTTTTTCCCTTTCTACTTTTGCATCAAGTACGTTAATCGTGCGGTTTTTTTCAGAAATATTTTGGTTCAACTTTGAAATAGCTTTATCGTGGGACTGAATTTTCAGTTTACTTTGTGAAATTTTTTGACTTAGCAAAGAAATCTCTTTAGCAAGTGAGTTTTTTTGTGCTTGTGTTTGAGTAATACTTCCGTTAAGGGCTTTAATCTGTGCCTCAAGGTCTGCCAGCTCCTGCTCTAACTGCTCTCGCGACTGCTGAGCAAACACACTTGAAGTTCCTTCAAATTGGCTAAAGATAATGAGGAAGGCAATTACAAAAATAGCGAGACTGTATCTCATATATCTAGTATAACAGGAGTCTGACCCTTTCCGTGACAGAAACCCACAACAAAAAATCGCCTTTCGGCGATTTTTTGTTGTGGAATAGTATTATTCTGCAGCTTTTTCCTCTTCTTCCTTCTTTCCTTTAGCTTCAACTTCAATAGTTGAAAGGTCAGGAGCAACTGGAACATCAGTAACTTCCTCTTGTGCCTGTGCGATTGAGGCAACAACGTCATCACCTTGTACGTGGTAGAGCTCTACTCCTGCCGGAAGAGCAATGTCCTTCACGTGGATAATACTGTCCATAGAAGTAAGCGCTGCGAGATCAACAGTAAATTCGTGTGGAAGCTTAGTTGATTCTCCTTCTACTGAAAGTTCATGCATCACTTTTACAAGCACGCCACCAGCCTTAACAGCCTGTGATTCACCGATAAACACGATAGGTGTCTTAACGTGAACCTTCTGACCTTTTTCAAGTACGTAAAAATCAGCGTGAATAGGCCCACCCTTTACTGGGTCAACCTGCACATCCTGAATCATGGCATTTTCGTTTCCGTGTTCTGTAACAAGCGCGATAGAACTAGATTCACCAGCAGAAGCCAGCACTTTCTTAAATTCGATGAGGTCAATAAAAATTGATGTAGGTGCCTGATGAGCGCCGTAGTATACAGCAGGAATACACCCGTCTTTTTTTGTCTCCTTTGCCTTGCGAGGAGTAGTGGTAAGTACCATTTGCGATGTTGTCATAGTTTTGGGATTATACCCTATTTTCGGGCCATAATCAAGCCTTACGTTAAAAACTAAAGACTAACTTTATACCTCCCCTCGTTCTTTACAAAAGCTTCTTTTGAAGAAAACGTGTAAGTATACCCGTACTGTTTAGTTAGCTTTGAGCCGTCAACTGCGATTGGATAAGAATACCCTCTCCAAGAACCTGGAGATGTCGGGACTTTCCCTCGTGTAAAATGCCAGAAGAAAAAGAACGCGACTCGTGCCATCCAAGGCGCAATTGGAATAGTTTTTTTACCAACGGCTTTTGCCATGTCATTACCCAATACAACGTCTCCTGGTGGAGAGATATTGAATACCTCATACTTTCCAACAAGTGAAGTGAACGTAAATAACGCAACGATGTTAGTAACATCATCTTCGTGAATGTATTGCCGTAGCCACCCCTTAGTAACTGGCACAAAAGAAGTAAGCAGTGTAACAAGTTTATATACAAACCCTCCTTTTAAGTTTCCTGACAGTGCAGACTGTAGTCCGAAACGAATACGATCATATCTTCCACGTGGGCCAGTAATCGCAGCTGGGCGCACAATAAATACTTGCCCATTAAACCCGGAGGCAACTGCGTCTTTATACTTAGCCTCTAAATGCTCTTCTGCAATTCTTTTTTCCTCCGCATAGAGGTATTCGCTTTTTCTAAACGATTCAGACTCTTTATAAAAATGATCTATACGGTTATCTGGAAAGGCTCCGTAGGAAGAGACCGTTGAGAAGTGAATCAGCTTTGAAACGGCGTGCGCTTTGTTAAACGCATATTCAAATACACGATCAGATGCGTCAATATTCCACTTCCAAGATGTTTTTCTGTCCCCGTATATCTCACGTATTTGCCACGCGGTGTGAATGACAACCGACGGCATATGTGCACGAGCAATTTCCTGCCAACCCTCATCCGCAAGGTTTTGTGGGATGTAGGTAATTTTCTTACGAAACTCTGCAGGCATTTTTTCAATAAGATCACTCGCTGCTTCTTTGTCGATAGCAATAATATGAGCCACATCTTCACGGCGAGCAAACTGGTCGCATAGCATTGCTCCAACGTATCCAGCCGCACCAGTAATGAGAAGCGTTTTTGATTCCATGTCGTACAGTATAGCAGAAGCTGTGTTACATTCCCGTCCTCGAAAGGAGCGTCCTAATTGTCTTTAGAATAATTACCGCATCAAGGATAAGAGAGCGATGCTTCACGTAATAGAGGTCATACTGAAGTCTTTCAACGGTCTCCTCGACAGTTCTAGGCTGCTTATCCTGGTTTACTTGAGCCCAACCAGACAAGCCAGGCGGAACAGCGTAACGAATCATGTAGTGTGGGATTTCTCTTGCCATTCTCCTGCCAAGGTCAATTACATCTGTGCGTGGACCAATGAGTGAGAGATCTCCTCGCAGTACGGCGAGGGCTTGCGGTAACTCATCGATACGAGACTTACGTAAATAATACCCAACTCGAGTAACTTTATTTTCTTTATTTTCTTCAAGCCATTTACCCCCATCACTAAACTGCATTGAGCGATACTTCTTAAGCTTAATAAGAGCTCCATACTGACCGAGACGTTCTTGGGTAATGAACACATCTCCCCCGTCATCTAACTTAATTGCAAGCCACACAAATGGGTGCAGAATACACATGACAATAAGTACCACAACGGAAAGCACCACATCTATCACACGCTTCACAGCAGCGTATGCACGCATATCGAAACTTACATTTTCAAAAAACCAAAAGTAACCAATGTCTGAGAGTGGCATACGTCTAAATAAATCTTGGTACATACGACGCATGTCGTAAAGAACAACTCCCTGACTCGCGGCGCTGTATAAATGAGGGAGCAGTGGACTTAGTTTAGGGTCCCGAATATCAGCAACGATTACAGTAATTCTATTTTTTAAAAGAAGCTCATGTAAAATCTGCATCTCTGTCTGAGGCTTATCCGCGAACAAGTCATAGTTTACGTGGTCCACAAAATACATAGGAAGATTGGTGCTGGTATTCACCGCGCGCTTTAACTCCTCATATTCTTCTCCATGCCCAAGCAGAAGTACCCTTACTTTTTCTTTTCCAACGCGTATGCGTTCGTATACAACTCTAAAGCAAAACGTAAGCGCCACCAACATGCCCGCTTGTAGCACAAGCACTGTTTTAGGAGAGATGTCACTTGGGAATGCATAGAAAAGTGCAACCCCCATCACAAAGCTGACCCCTACTGCATATAGCGTATAGGAGAGCATTTTTATCTTTGACCTCATTACCACTACGTCGTATAACCCCACAATGTAGAGAGAAGTTAAAAAAAGTAGTAAAATAACTGAGAAGGAGGGAAGATGTAGCTGGAAATAGTCGTACGAGATAACTTCAAGACGACGAAGCGACAGCGCGGCGTATAACGACACAAAGAAAAGAAGCACATCGACGATTGCCAAGGTTGCTTTTTTACCCGTTAGCTGTACCATAACCACTACTTTACTACATATATGAAGGAATTCAAGCAAGAAAAACCAAAGCTCCTATTCCTCATCACAAAATCAAACTGGGGAGGAGCACAGAAATACGTATATGACCTGGCTACTTCCCAAGCTATTCGGAAGAAATTTAACATACAAGTTGCTTCAGGAAATGATGGAGAACTCCTCACCCGACTCCAGGAAAAGCATGTAGAGACATGCGTGCTTAGTCTAAAAAACAAAGCTAACCCGTTTGAGGCTTTTTTTGAGTTTCGCCGACTGATACAGTTTCTCAAAAGAGAGCGGCCAACTATCGTACACATCAACAGCTCGAAAATGGGGCTCCTTGGTGTGCTTGCAGCAAGGATAACTCACGTACCACATGTCGTATTCACCTCTCACGGCTGGCCTTTCAACGAGAAGCGCCCGCTTGTACAGCGAGCACTTTTTAGAATGCTTATGTGGCTCACCGTATATGCAAGTGACTACGCAATTGCGGTATCTGAGCAAACAAAAAAATCTCTTCGCGCTCCGAAATGGATTTCCAAAAAGATGCGTATCATTTACCTTGGTATACAAAGTGAAGCCCCTACCGTGCTCCCAAAACTATCCCAAGGCAGCACCACAAAACACATCATCAGTATTGGTGAGCTCAACACTAATAAGGGTCATGACACAGTGCTTTCTATTTTGCCATACGTTGAAAACGTACATTATCACATAATTGGAGAGGGCGTACTTCGACAAAAACTTGAAAAAATCATTGAAAACAAAGGACTTTCTAAGTCTGTTACGCTGTATGGTCATATTCCAAACGCAAGCAAACTTCTCCCACAGTACGACGTATTCTTGCTCCCTTCTCGTACTGAGGCACTTGGGTATGTAGCGCTTGAAGCATTACAGGCAGGTCTTCCTGTAATCGCAAGAGAGGTTGGCGGAGTTCCTGAAATTTTGCGCGGGCTCCCCTACGCTCGTCTTTATAAAGATGACAGCGAACTTATTTCTATTCTAAAAGAAGAACTCCCTCCGGCGGAAGGGTGGACTGACGAACGTTTTAGTCACGAAGGCTTGATTAAAAAAACATTGTTTACGTATCAAGAGTTACTTGATGGGTCACACAAAGTAAAGTAGTTTTCTACCAATCTTGTTCAACAACAATAAGACGGAATAAAATTATCTCAGATTTTAGGTGCAGAAGAATTAAAGGATTTGAAGAAATTGCGTCAGATACGCGAAGCCTAGGAATTTTTAGAAAGAGACGTAGTAGACCTACGTTGATTGAGAAAAATTCCGTAGCGACAAAGTAGCTGACGTGATTTATTCCAATCCCAGGAATTCGTTTTTAATTTGATGCTGATGCCCACCCCGCGCATACCGATACATCCCCACACACATACCAAGCGCTAGACACTCAGCGAGCAAATGCGAACCTCCGTAACTCATAAGGGGTAAAGGAATACCTGTAACGGGCATAATTCCTATGTTCATGCCGATGTTAATCGCGATATGCGTACAAAACCAAATCATTACACCGTAAGTAAATAACGCTTCGAAACTACTGTCTGCATTTAACGCTTTTGTCGAGAGTTTATACATCACAATAAAATAGAAGATAAGAAGAAGAATAGAGCCGACGAACCCCCACTCCTCTGCATAGGCGGCAAAAATAAAGTCTGTTTTATATTCTGGCAAGAAATTAAGGCGCGATTGTGTACCGTATCCAACACCTTTACCTAAGAGACCCCCTGACCCAACTGCGATAGTCGACTGGTACGCGTTATATCCTGTACCTCGTATATCCTGAAGCGGATAAATAAAGTTCACCAGAC
>CAYVMF010000013.1:13220-14853 GCA_964452605.1 uncultured Candidatus Saccharibacteria bacterium | reverse complement strand
GTAGCCCAAGGACAGCATGGTGTGTAATCTTTGCCATGTCTAAATCCTCAGGTTGTTTGATGAGATGAGCACAGTAATTAAATGTGCTCCTGGTCCAGATACTAACACAATGAAATACTAAATAAAAGTGTCAAGTATTGGTGTTTGCGTATGGAAAAAAAATCTAAAAAATGCTAGTATTTCCAGACGGTAACTTAGATACTTGGAGCGGTTTGGGAGTGTGGTGCCCATACTTCTCGCCTGTTAGGAAGTATCAGTTGCTAATGATATTGGGGTATCGTCTAATGGTAGGACATCAGGTTTTGGTCCTGAGTATCGAGGTTCGAGTCCTTGTACCCCAGCTCGTCACTTTTGCCCAATGGGGTTATAATTAACCCATGATAGGTGAAGATGATAAAATCGACGTAATCGGTGAAGATGATAACGAAATAGTTCTCGCTATATCTGACCACTGGTCTTGGGATGGGTCTGATGGTATTCCTGAAGAAACGCACGTATATAAATTACAAGATAAATTGAACTCCTATTTATCTTATATTGAATCGGGAGAAATATCAGAAAAATATGATATTGAAGGTAAAAAAATAATTATTGAAATCTATAATAAGTATCCCTTTAGCCAGCTCGCTGAAGACTTCATTAGAAAATCTTCAGAAATAGTTAAAAAAGCAGGGTTTGAGCTACGTGCTAACAACTCTCTAATCGGGCAATAAAAGTTCTAACTTCGTCCCACAGCCCCAGCCAGTAGTTTCTAAAATTAAAAAGGACCTCGCACATGGCGAGGTCCGAGAAACGCAGCGCGCCTCAGTACAGGAAGCCGTATTCGGGCAGATGTGTCTTTACGAACCCTGACCCGATTCCGCAGTCGCGCGGTGTGAGGTTGTTTGCCTTCAGCCACTGGCGGAAATGTTCAATACGTGTCAACTTCTTGTAACGTGCGTTCGCTGCCCTGTCCATTCCTGGTAGGGGTAGAAAAAATATGCTGAAGCACAATTTCAAGTCGTAGTCGTCCTGCGCTTCAAGTTCGGAGATTTCGAGTGCTCTCTGGACGGCTTCGCTTTGGAGCCTCCTCATCTCTTCCGGGGTCCTTGTCGGTTTTGCATCCATGGTTTTCTCCTGGTTTCCTGGATGTAGATATCCTCTCTTTATTTTATATAAAAGTCAATTAAGGTTGATAATAGTTCCAACTTCACTCCAAATCTTCAGTGCCCCACTCTTCCTCTGCTATACTCATTTTTATGAGAATTATAAACGGAGTACTTCAAGAGTGTAAAAATATTTCCTATGGAATAGTGGCGAGGTTTTCTCGTATTCCTAAAATGGTTAGTCACGACATTTCTTACGTTTGCCAATTTGCTAAGCCGGAACATGCTGAACTAAGTTTAAAAAAAGAACTTGCCCCAGTAGATGATTCACACTGGGCAGAAACTGGTGCAGCGTCTCCAAAGAGGTATGCGGACTGGGCCTTTACAATGTGCGGTATGGCTTCTACTGCGATGGCACTATCTTATTTTCACAAGAAGAATATTAAACCATTATTGCTCGCAGAGGATGCGTTGCTTTCTGGGGTGTACACAGAAAATGAAAAAGAATTATCAGCTATGAAATATAGAGAGTTCGCGAAATGGGTTAA
>CAYVMF010000013.1:1202-13120 GCA_964452605.1 uncultured Candidatus Saccharibacteria bacterium | reverse complement strand
GAACTCTCAGAAAAACAGTTTTTAACCTATTACGCCAGGAGAGGTATTGTTTTGGAAAAGTAGGTATATTTTCTCACTTTGCACTATTTTTAAATTCAGTTCTTTAGTTTCTAAAAATAAAAAGAATAGCAATTGCTATAGCAAGCACAATAAAAAATAATTTTACAAAAGATAAATCCCCTGGTTTATTACCTTCTGAAATTGGCGCAGCTCGAGCCGTTGGAAGCGGGTACGTATGATGATAGCTCATAGCTGAAATATTGTTTAGATTACAGCATTCTCCAGTTCTAGAAGAGTTCTAACTTCGCCCCACACCTTCACTTGCTATACTTGAGCGATGAAAAGATTTTTACCTCTAGCTCTCTTTGCGGTCTTCATCCTGCTTATCACATATCTTGCGTATAAAGACCTTCTTCCGAAAGAAATATTAAAGAAGATTCCTCACTATGACTCAATAGGACATTTTGTCTTATTCGGTATGTACGCGTATCTTGCTCAGTTAGCTTTTAAGGGTAAGAAATTTCTCTTTGTACCGATAGGAGTAGCCTTAGTAGCTGTGTATGCAGTTATAGATGAATATCTACAACAATTTTCAGCAAATAGATCGTATGATGTGTTGGATTTATTTTTCGGTTTACTGGGTATTTTAGTTGCGTATATTATGTATAGTTTAAATACCAAAGAGTAAACGTTAGAACAATGCTTTTTCTGAAAAAGTCTAGAGATTAACTGGTATACTACTAAGTAATGAAACCTCTAAATATAACAGTAGGTATTCTCTGCGCCTTAGTAGTTCTAGGAGGTGTGTATTTCCTTACTAAGAAAACTCCGCAAGTGGAAGAACAAGAGCAAGTTATAAATACTCCTCAGGGTGAGCCAGTATTTACGTGGTCATATTCTTCGACTGAAAAGGATGGGATTCCAAAAACTGTAGTTAGTTTAACTGCACGTTACCCTGACAGTTCTGTTACAGCTAAAACTGTAGATACTATTGAAGGAACTTGTAATGAATATGAAAATCGTGACGCGGACGTGTACTCAAAGTCTTCAATGATTATCTGCTATTACGCGGGCTTGGGTAGATATTTTAAAGTTGTACAAAATGGAGATGTATATGAGGTGAAAAGAAAAGTATTTGAGGAAGCGTCTCCTGACTACAATCCCCCAGTACTACCGTTTGAAATAATTATTACGTTTTAAGACTTGAAATTATTTTAATCTCGCCCCACGTTTCAGTAGTATATTTCGTAGTCTGAATATAGGAGTAGTAAAAATAACACTTTCGGTAGTTGTGGCAGTAGCGATAGTTGGTGCCGCTTGGACTCTAAAGGGTGCAGTGTATGAGAATACTTGGCTTTATATAACTTGTGGTTGGGTCGCTGTTTTGCCGCTACTTGACTCGGTTTTAAGAAAAAAGCTCAGTAAAAACATTACGGCTAAAAAGAACCGCCCAAGAGGGCGGTTCAAAGATCGCACACAGGCACCTGCCGATTTCAAGCAGAGACCCTGTGGATATTGTGTACCGGGTCGAGGAAGAGCCGGTGAAGCGCAGTCCTCACAGTCCGAAATTCCGTGAAGTTGTGGGCAACGACGCCGTCGGCGATAAAGTTGTGCTCGCCGGCGGTGTAGATGTTGAAGACCGGATTGAGGCCAAGCCTGGTGAAGCGTGCGACCGTTGCAATGGTTGCATTCGCTTTCACGAGTTTTTCGCCGGGGCGCATATCGGCGAGCTTCTTCCAGCCTTTTTCGGTAAGAAAGCTGTGATGTGCAGCGGTGAAAAGAGGACTTCCATTCTCAAAGTCAACGCGGAACACCTGCGCGGTGCCGCGCACCCGCTTCCGGGTGATGGCACGCGGCACGAGCAATCCGTCGGGGTTGTAGGAGAGAATGATCTGTCCCTTCGTCAAGCTGCCGATCTCCATCTTGCCAAGCGGCGTATCGATCAGGGTGTAGGACGGGAAGCATGCTTTACCGCCGTCCTCTTTTGGGTTGAACCCGTGCCCAAACATGCTGTTTTCACAGTCCCCTCTGTGGGTGTCATGGCCCGTATCCGGGCATCCGTCAGAGTATTTTCCCATGGCTTTCTCCTTTACAAATGAGAACACAGGATGTGTCCCCTTCAGAATTAAAACTACATTATTAATTTTTCTTGTCAAATGTAATGGTTGTGCCAATGTTATTTTTCTCCTAAACTTAAAAAATAAAAAAACATTAAAACTCTGATATGAAATTCATAATGATAAATGGGCCCTGTTGTGCTGGTAAAAGTACAGTAATAAATACTATTGTATCCGAACATGGCCACCTGTATAAACTTTCATACGACGCTCAGAAATGGCTTTTCTCAAAATATAATCCAAATACTCATTCTGAAGATGTTTGCAAAGTGCTGGGAGTGCTTGCGGGTACGGTGAGTGAGATGGGATACGACATTATTTGTGATGGCGCACGCTTTAAGGATAGTAGAGAAACCCTTTTCGACATTGTTAAAAAGAATGGGTATGAAATTATTGAAATTAACTTAGAAGCTGACTATGAAGTCTTGCTTCAAAGATTCAAAGAAAGAGTCGCAAATGCAGCAGCGGATACAAGTAAACCAATTTCAAACACATCCGTGGAGAGATTTAAAGAACTTTTTGATATCTACCAAGTTGAGAAAAACCCAACTGTTGTAACACTACGAACAGATAAGCTGAGCCCTGAGGAAATCACTAAGAATATTTTTGAGCTTATAGCTTCTTAGTACCTGATATACTTCTTATATATTTTAATTTAAAACACATATGGCAAAATACGTAGATGGGTTTGTGCTCGCAATACCAAAAGAAAACAGGAATGCTTACAAGAAAATGGCTCGTGAAGGAAGAGCTACCTGGTTAAAGTTTGGGGCACTCTCGTACATGGAATGTCGAGGAGACGACATGACACCAGTTCATGTGGCGTTTACGTTTCCAAAGATGGCGAAAATAAAAGAAGGAGAGGAAGTATGGTTTTCGTTTATCACATTTAACTCAAAGAAGCATCGCAACGAAGTAAACAAAAAAGTGATGGAATACTTCGACAAGAAATATGCTGGTAAAAACCAAGACATGCCTTTTGATATGAAGCGGTTCGCTTACGGTGGATTCACTGTTGAAGTTGGAGAGTAGTTTCTATTCTTTTCTCAGAATTTTCTCCATCGACCTCCCTTTTGCTAGTTCGTCAATTAGTTTATCCAAATAGCGAATTCCCTGCATGGTCGGGTCTGTAATATCTTCTACTCGAACACCACATACAACACCTTTGACTAAAAATCGTGAAGGGTTCAGTTTTGGTGCTTGTGCGAGGAACGTTTCGAAGTCTGTTTGTTTTTTCACTTGAGCTTCTAGCCCCTTTTGGGTATACCCAGTTAGCCAGCAAATAACCTCATCAACTTCTTTTTTGGTTCGTCCCTTTTTTTCTGCTTTTGCGATGTATAAAGGATAGATGCTCGCGAAGCTCATTGTGTAGACTCGATGTTTTTTCACGGTATCTTGTTGCTTCATAGTTTTCTTTATTTTAACACGAGGCTGTGGTACTACATCGTGGTGCTATAATTAACTATATAATGAATATTTTTCTCAGAACAATACTACTATTAGCGGGAGTATCTGTCTTACATTTCGCCGGCGTGTATTTTGGTGTGTATGACTACCAGATAAGACAAGGAAATGTATGGTTTGATAACGTGCTTCACGTATTAGATGGTGCGATATTTGCGTATGCTTGGATTTCGTACAAAGAAAATAAAGCAACACTTCTTAGTGTGATTACTTTTGTTGTTGCGCTAGCTTTAGGTTGGGAGATTATAGAGTATGCATTCATGGCGCTCTCTCCGACATATGCAGTCGACCTTAAAATATATTCACCGTCTCTGTCTGAAGCGGGACAAGACATTATCTCTAACACGCTGGGCGGTCTAGCGGCTTTCTTCTTGCTGAGAAAGTAGTTTGTACACTTATACAAAAATGCCAACCGAAAAAGTACCACAAGATGTACATAAAGCACTCACCACAAGTCCTTCAGTTATAAAACTGTGGGAAGGTTTAACCCCTATTGCGCGTAGGGATTTTATTACCTGGATAGAAGGAGCGAAGCAAGCAGAAACACGTACACGGCGTATTAAGAAAACTCGCTCAGTTCTCGCTGCCGGAAAGCGACGTCCATGTTGCTATGCAGTTGTCCCTATGGGGCTCTACAAGGCTCTGGGAGCTAACCTAAAGGCCAAGATGACGTGGAGTAGTCTCACACCAGATGAACGTAGGGATTTTGTAAGTTGGGTAGATGAACCGAAAGATGCTGCTAGTCGCCAGCTTCTTATACAGAAAGCATGTACAATGCTTATGAAGGGTAAACGAAACCCGTATAACTAATAATTACTATGCGAAAAATATTCCTTTTACTTTTAGTCATTGCCGTGGTTGTCTGTGCGTTTCTTTTTCTTACAAAAGAAACGGTCGTGGCTTTGCCTGGTTATAAAGTGGTTACGCGAGAGGGCTACGTCTTTCAGGTTCCTGAGAACTGGATACTTACAGACCCAAGAGATTTTGAAGGGTGTAGTTGGGACGGTGTTGTAAATGATGGCGCGGATGGCCATCGACAAAATGGTGAAATTGGTATTTACGAAAAGTCATGTTTTGACCTTTCAAAATCTTTAGGTAAACAAGAAGTAACTGAAAAAGATGGATACTATATTATTGCCTACTACGACAAGGAGACCGGAACAACAGAAGACGAAATTCGAGAAACTAAAGAGGTATATCAAAATCTAGTGAACACTTTTTCTGCGATGTATTAGGTATATGAATAAAGCGGCGCCGTAGGCGCCGCTTTATTCAATCAGATAACCATACATAGGTTAATGTGTGCTATGTAGTTAGTTAGTAGTTCTGAATGTGCTGTTTGGAGAGCTTACACTTACGTTACCATTCGCATCTGTTGAGACGAGGGTGTAGTAGTACGTTGTGTTAGGCATAAGTCCTGTGATCAAAACAGAGTGAGACGTTCTTAGACTTGCGTCAGCTGAAGCGAGTCTACCTGTTCTTTGACCGAAACCGACTGAGTTGATATCACCTTCGTTGAACTGAACAGGGTTTGTATCATAGAAGATACGTGCTGTTGCAGGTTCATTGGTCCCCCACGCAAAGGTAGCCGCATTTGGTCCAAGAGACTGAGTTGCCGGGAATAGCTGCGGACCCGATACATCAGAAGATGTAGTTCCGCCAGCAATCAAGATGTTCATTTTCGCAAGAGTTGACGGCCCTACTCTTCCGTAGCCTGTGCTAGCTGGAGAGCCTGAAGAAACAATACCGTGATAAGCTTGGAACTTCTGAACAGCTGCGACTGTTAGATCTCCGTAGTATCCCGTTACTAATCCTTGAGGATAAAATGTTGGGTTACTCGCTAGATACGTCTGGATGTTTCTCACGTTTGTGTTTGTCATTCCTGGGCCAGCCTGAGCAGTGATTGGCTCAAATGTTAGCGCAGAAACAGGTTGTGTAAACATAAGTACAAGAGCTGTTGCTGAGACCAAACCAAGAGTCCCTAAGCTTAGTACTGTACTTTGTTTACGTGCATGAATTAATTTTTCCATATAGGTTTATTAATGCTGATTAATATAGTATAGGGAATATCGACTGTGTATTACCTACACTATATATAACAACCAGCTGTACCCTGTTGTGACACATCTATAAATGAAAAATATAGACATGTAGTATGTTTTGTTGTGTGGTTTATTTATGTGTAGTGGGCTAGGTTGCGTTTCAAGAAGTGCTACACTTAGCGTATTAGGATGCTTAGTTGATTTATACACACTAATTACATTTACAATATGCCTCACATGAAATTATTGTTTTCCATAGTAGCCCTTTTTGTACTTTCTTTGCTCGCGTGGGCGATATCCACTTCTGTTACCACCCCAGAAGAACCTGCACTAGAAGTGGCTTCATTTGAAGACTGTGCAAAAGCTGGATACCCTGTGATGGAAAGTTATCCTCGTCGATGTAATACTCCAAATGGACTTTCTTTCACTGAGGTGATTTCATCTGAAGCATCTATTACCTATACAAATGCAACCACTGATCTTATCGTCGTAGAGTTACCCTTTCCTGGTGCGGTCGTAGGGAAGCAATTCTCTGTGATAGGTAAAGCTCGTGGCATGTGGTTCTTCGAGGCATCTTTCCCTATTGAGATTTTGGACAAGAACGGAGCAGTGCTTGCTACGGGTATTGCACAAGCGCAAAGTGATTGGATGACAACAGAATTTGTGCCATTTAAAGCAGACATAAGTATTCCCCTTACATATATAGGTAAAGCAACTCTTGTTGCGAAGAAAGATAATCCATCAGGCCTCCCTGAGCACGACGGGTCAATATCGTTTCCTTTGACCATTGAGTACTAGCTATCTTTTATGTCGACAGAAGACCAGACAGTGGACATACACAAAGCAGCGGGAGTTATTATCCGCGAACGTAAGCTTCTTGTGTGTCACGGGAAAGGCAAAGATACGTTCGTTTCTCCTGGTGGAAAAATAGAAGAGGGAGAGACCCCTAAACAAGCACTCATTCGTGAACTTAAAGAAGAGTTGCGACTAGATGTGGGAGAAGAAGAGCTTGAGCCTTTTGGTACTTTCTACGCATGGTCGGCTGGTGCAGAAAATGTTGGCAAACGGATTTGTATGGAAGTGTTTATGGTTACTACAGTAGTTAGTGACATAACACCTGATAACGAAATTGACGAAATACGCTGGATAACTTCAGAGCTCCCGAAGGAATTTGCTCTTGGGTCAATTTTTGCACATGAGGTGATACCAAAACTAAAAGAGATGAATTTGATTGACTAGTACATGCAAAAAGCGCCTCGTAGAGGCGCTTTTTGCATTAGTACATTCATTATCTATTTTCTAGACGTACGTCATTCTTTGAATGAAAGAAAAAACTTCTTTGATTTTTTCTTTCATTATCTTTTTTGTGGTCTTCCTTATCTTCCTTTCGTTTTGCTTCACCATCATCTTTTACTTGAATAGTTGAAGCTACAAGCGCAGAATTATCGCTACGTAGAAATCCGGATACTTTTACCTTATCTCCTACAGTAAGCGTCGAGATGGTTCCCGTGGCATTGTTTGCAAGTTTTATTGTTGTGCTTGCAGTTGTCTGGATTACGAGGTTTGTGGTTCCGTGCTTAATAGTAAATGACCCTGTGGCTGGTGATACGGCTGTGATATTACCAGACTTTGATCTCCAGTACTGCATTGAAGTTATGTCTCTAATTTTTGTTGCCGTGAGGTTTATTGTAGAACCAAAACTAGTTAGTACACCTGAAATGGTTATCTTGTCGCCAACTTTAACATCTGCAGTTGTCGCAGTTTTTGAGTTGTTTGCTGCAATCGTTGTAGATGCATTTGTGGTGATAGTCATGTTTATAACACTGTCTTTAAAACGAGTAACAGCGTTAATGATGTTACCAGCTACAGATGTTACTTCTGCACCAGCGACATGCACTGTACCATTTTCCTGTACGTGTAGTTTTGTAGTAGAGCCAATTTCTAATGCGGATGTCATAACAGGTAAAGCAAATGTGAGGGCAGATGCAATACCTACTGTTCCTAGAATGTGTGTAAGTTTCATATATGTTGTGATTATGATTAGTAATCATAGGGAAACTCCCTATGTCATATATGACGGCTCTACAAACAAAAAACTTACACACTTCTTGTGAAGCTCTTTAGAGAAAGGTTTTTTCTGACAGAAAAGCCTTTCTTAAACGTCGTAGTATATGTATACAATAGGTTTAAGTATCCTTAAGGAGGTATACTTCACCTTGTAAGTAACTAATAAACATAATCTATTATTTCCATGCAACATGTAAATAAAACAGTGCTTAGTGTCATTGCAATTCTGGTGCTCCTTCTTGGAGGTTGGGCTACATATCATTTTATGAAGACCGGAACTCAAGAAGATGCTACATATGTATTTCAGTGTAAAGACGCAAAAAGCATAACCGCTACATTCTACAACGGCGACGCGCCAAAGGTAGCTCTTGTGCTTAGTGACGGAAGAAGTATTTCACTCCCACAAGCAATCTCTGCTTCAGGTGCACGTTATGCAGATAACGAAATTAATACTGTCTTTTGGAATAAAGGAGATAGTGCGTACCTAGAGGAAAAAGGTGTGCAGACATTTGTGGACTGTACAACTAATGGTGTTGCAACAACAACTCCAGTAACAACTATTAAACCAGTAACTCCAACACCAAGTACAGGCGGAGGAACGACGGCACCACAGTTCTCAGAAACATATACTAACGCAACGTATAAGTTTACTCTTAATTACCCAAGAGAATTACAAACTGAACCGTTTGCTAGTTTCCATAACTTAAGTAACAGTTCATGGCGAGTGCTTGGTACAAGTGAAAAACGTGGAACTGCAGTAGTTTCAATCCCTGTGTTTAGAGTTGATCAGGGTTCTGTGGCTACAGGTAAGAAATACCCACTTTGGTACGCTGCTGAAGTGCGTGTAGGTACATCAAAAGACATCGCACAGTGTTATGCAAAGGATGCTGGATACACAAACCAAGTAGTTACTGATGTAACTATAAACGGTGTAGCATTTAAGAAGTTTACTTTTGGGGATGCTGGTATGATGCAATACCTAAATGGATTTAGTTATCGTACGATTAAAGGCGACACGTGTTATGTGATTGAACAAGTACAGACTGGTTCAAGTTACAAAGACGCTAGTATGACAAATGGTTATACAGAAGCTGAGCTTGCCGCTTTCTTCAACAAAGCGGGTGCAATCGTGCAGACATTTAAGTTTACAAAGTAATCTTGTAAACGAGACAAAAAGAAGCCCCGCTCCGCGGGGCTTCTTTTTGTCTCTATAATGTAACTTCAACGGGTGTTTTTTCCGGGTTCCCCTTTTTAATTATGAATGTCTTTCTACCTACTATGCGCTTCTCGTCTAGTTTAATAGTAACTCGCCACAGTCCTTCGGTTATATTTTCTTTTTGAGAGTATGCGCGGTATCCTCCGTCTCGTCCCCCAGCTAAGCTAAATGAGACTTTAGTGGATTCTACCCATTTACTTGCTGACGAGTCATAGTATTCCCATACATGTGAAAGCGGAGCGTTCAATTTTGTCGGTGCGTATACAGAACTATAAAAATAAACCGCAGTATCTCCCTCCCCAAAGTGGAAGACTTCTCTTCGCAGTGACTTCAGGTACCCCTCCTGTGGCTCTTTTTTGCCCAAGAAAGCACCTTCTTCTGTCCGTGTCAGGTTATGATATATGCCTGAATCCTGAAGAGAAAGTGGAACGGCCGGTATTACGTTTAAGAAGTAAAGCATTCCGATAAACATCGGTACTCCAATTGCTAGTGCGTATCCGCGAGGTGCTTCGTACTCCGCTGTCTCTGAAGTGTGTTGCAGTATCCAAATGTATGCCATGGCAATGATGCTCGCAAGAAGAAGCGCCACCATGAAACTTAAGCCTGTAACCTGGTTAAAAAGAACTGGGACGTTAAAGAGTGCGTAAAATACAAGTGCAATAAAAAACACAGCGATATCTAATGTAAAACGAAAATTATGCTTAGATATAAACTCATTTGCACACATACACAGTATGAGTATGACAAAAAGTGGCCACGATACTGCAAATGCAGCACTTCTCATTGCGTACACAAACACAAATGAAATCGCGGAACCAGAAAAGAATGCAACCCCAAAAGACAGCATAGAAAATAGTTTTTGCTCAAATGCACTTGCGGTATTTCTTGAGACAATAAGCTCTCTTAGTAAAATAAGACACGCAATAGCTAGCAGGTACGATAGTCCAATATATTTAGTGATTGGGTTTGCGATATCTGGTAGAAGAAAAGCGTCAGTAAAGAATCCACCGAGAAAAATAATCGTGCTTATATGTTCACGAACAAATCTGAGCAGTTTTGTGAGGTTCATTACGTTAAAGTGTAGCATCCGAGCGACAAATGATATACTTTGTTCTATGTGAAGAAAATAATCACTATTGTTATCGCGGGAATCGCTATTATAGGTGTGGCTGTTGGTGTGTGGTATTACATGAACTTCACAACGTACGCACCAAAGACATACATTACAGAAACAAAAACTACAGACGCTACAGGCACCACGACTATAACTACTACAACCGTAAATACAGAGACAGGTACAGAAGTGGCTGGCTCACCAGTGTTTACCCTCGCTGAGATTTCTACACATAATAGTGCTACGAGTTGCTACACAAGTATTTCAGGTACTGTATATGATCTCACTATGTGGGTAAATATGCACCCAGGAGGTAAAGGCGCTATTCTCTCTATTTGTGGCATTGACGGGACTGACCGTTTTATGAATAAACATAAAGGAGGAGAAAAATACATGAATATACTTGAAAGATACAAGATAGGTAAGCTACAAGCTTAAGCCTAGTATGAGTGAGTACATTTTACCCCTTCACCTACTGACACTTGCTTTCCTTGCATGGAATATTGTTCGTGCTGACCATCTCGGTTTTTTATGGATACGAGGTACTCTAAAAACTCTGGATAAAAAACGTGTACAGACGCTACACAGAAATACATGGATTGGACTAGGTGGTATGATTATTACAGGCGTACTACTGTTTATTCCAATGAAAGAGTATCTACTGATGCGTCCGCAGTTTCTTATAAAAATGGCATTTGTATTTACCTTACTTGTGAACGGAATGATTATCGGACACCTTCAAAAAGTTTCAACAACTGTAGAGTACAGCAGTCTTTCGTTTAGTCAAAAAGTACCTCTGTACATTTCAGGTGCTGTATCCACGATTGCTTGGCTTGGTGCTGCGATAAGCGCACTGTTTATAGTTGAAGAATTCTAATCTTCAATCAGAGAAAGGAGTATAGCTTCAAACGCAATCCAAGCATGAGCTTCAGAAACTTCCAGTAGATGTCTCTTTTCAAGTAGATCTAGAATCAATCTAGAGTTAATAATCAGTGGGTATTTAACACCTGCCTCACGGACACCTTCTTCTGTGATGCCTTTAGGTGCTACAGTATCTCCTCCAATACGTGAAACAAGTGCTGCTCTTACGAGGTTGATTAACTCATCATAGGTAATGAGGGCAGCCCCTGTTTTTTTCTCTAGAATATGTATTAGTTCAGTTACGAGTGAAGCTTCTTTTTTACAGATGCTGATAAGGAGTCTGTAGAGGACCTTTTCTTCAGGTACACCGAGAAATTCCACAATACTTTCAAGTGTAACCTTTTTAGAGCTTGAGTTAATCGTCGTGATTTGTTCCAAAATACCCAGTGCGTCTCTATATGAGTTTTTACCGTGAATACCGATGAGTACCAGACCTTCATCTGGAATTGTGTAGCCTTCTTCTTTAGCGACTTTTGCAAGATGTTCTTTAAGAGTTTTTGAGTCTGGTTGCTTAAAAATAACCTTCTGACATCTTGAAACTATTGTTTGCGGAAGTTTGTCTGGATCAGTTGTTGCGAGTATAAAAATAACGTGTGAAGGCGGCTCCTCAAGTGTTTTAAGAAGTGCGTTAGCAGCTTCTTTTGTGAGCATGTGTGCTTCGTCGATGATGTAGACTTTGTACGGTGAAGAAAATGGTGCGGTACGCACAGCTTCACGAAGTTCGCGTATTTCGTCGATTCCACGATTGGATGCTGCGTCTATTTCAATGATATCTTCGTCGTTGCAGCCGACTTCACGTGCTACGATGCGCGCTACAGTTGTTTTTCCTGTGCCTCGTCCACCACAAAAAAGATATGCATGAGAGACTTTTTTGTCTCGTATAGCATTTTCTAAAAGTGTCACGATGTGGTCCTGCCCTACAACATGTTTAAAGGTTTTTGGGCGGTACTTACGATATAAGGCAAGGTAGGTTTCTG
>CAYVMF010000013.1:0-1192 GCA_964452605.1 uncultured Candidatus Saccharibacteria bacterium | reverse complement strand
ACTATTATATCACGTGCTAAACTTGAACCTATAATGCTTCTCACCTCTTTACTGCTTCTCCTTTTGGCTGTTATTTCTCGAACAGTGAATGGCCTTTATGCAAAATATGCACTTAAAAAAGTAGACTCATTTTCTTACTTTTTCTTTGTAAATATTTTAATTTGTATTGCCGTCTTGCCTTTTATCTATACAAGCATTCCTTCATTTTTTACCCTCCCTGCACTACTTATCTTAGCTCTGTTGGGTGCAGGCGTTATACAGGCATTAAGCGGTGTTATGTCTAACTACGCCTTACAAAGCTCGCCTGTTACAGTCTATACAACACTCTCTCAGCTTCAGGTTGTGTGGGTAATTGTACTGGGAGTTGTCTTTCTCTCAGAGGAAGTAACCCTTCTTGGGAGTATCGGGGTTGGGCTTATTCTACTTGCGTCTCTTCTTGTGAGTGGAAGCATCCATATTAGAAAAGAAACTGGAATGCGTCCTATTTTCATTTGTATTCTTTCCTCCGTACTTTCTGCACTGGCTATTTTGGTGGATAAAGTACTTGTTGATGAGTTTGATCAGCTCTTTTATTTCTTCTTAATGCTGTTCATCCCTATCTTTTTTGTCTTGCCGGACTATATACGGAGAAGTTCTTTCTATAATGAGCAGCTTAAAGCGCACTTCTCCGTATATCTTATCTCTGCACTCTCATTTGGTCTTTCTTACTATAGTTTATTGTCTTTGTACTCACTGCCAGATGTGCCGTTGTCCGTCGCATATCCGATTCGTAGTACAAGTAGTATCTTCGTAGCAGCTTTAGCGATTGTTATTTTTGGAGAAAACAAAAATAAGGTGCGAAAATTAATTGCGACAGTCCTCGCCGTTATCGGAGCTATAGTTGTGCATTCTGCGTAGAAAAAAAGTAAAAATATAAAGGGCCGAAGCATTTGCCTAGGCCCTTTAATTCAGTGGTGTGCTTCTCAGCACTGACCCGTTGTATCGAAATTCTCGACGCCGTGCTCCACTCGCCAGATCATCTTGAGCATTTCGTCTAGAGACGAACTCAAGGCAATATTAGCTGTAAAACTCTCATCGGTAGAAAGAGCAAAAGACGGTGATAAAACTATGCGAATAGAAAAGGCAATGCCAAATAGCAGAAAGGCTACTAGAAAATCAGGTGTCTGAACGATGTCGACAAAACTCGCCTTAT
>CAYVMF010000012.1:0-15040 GCA_964452605.1 uncultured Candidatus Saccharibacteria bacterium | reverse complement strand
GTCCCAAGTGCTTCTCTTGTGCCAGAAAATGACCCCACAACCTTGTTTACTGGTTCTGGTATGCAACCGATGCTCCCATACTTGCTTGGACAGCCCCACCCGCTTGGAAAGCGTATCGCAGACTCACAGAAATCGTTTCGTTCTCAGGATATAGAAGAAGTAGGGGACAATCGTCATACGACATTTTTTGAAATGCTTGGTAACTGGTCATTTGGTGATTATTTCAAAGAAGAAGAAATTACGTGGATGTGGACGTTTTTGATTGATGAGCTTGGGCTTGATCCAAAGCACTTTTATGTAACCTGTTTTGCGGGAAATGAGTCTCTCGGTGTCCCTCGAGATACGTTTTCAGCAGAACTTTGGCAGAAACTATTTGCGGAACGAGGAATTGATGCACAGATTTCTGAGAATCCAGAAGCTGGGATTAATCCTGGTGAAAAGATTTTTTATTTTTCTGAAAAGAAAAACTGGTGGTCTCGCTCAGGTGTGCCTGCAAATATGCCAGAGGGTGAACCAGGTGGACCAGATTCTGAAATGTTTTATGATTTCGACCCAGATCTCTCGAAAAAGATTCATGAAACATCTGCGTGGGCACATGAACCATGTCATGTGAACTGTGACTGTGGGCGATTCTTGGAAATTGGGAACAATGTGTTTATGCAGTACAAGAAAACTGCAAACGGATTCGAAGAGCTCCCACAAATGAACGTGGACCATGGTTCAGGACTTGAACGATATGCTGCAGCGCTTCGAAACGACCCAGATATGTTTAATATTGATGTATTTGCTGAACCAAAAGAAATCCTTGAAAATCTTTCTGGTATACAATACGGTCATGATGAAAAAGTGACATATGCTATGCGTGTAGTGCTTGACCATATTCGCTCTGCTACATTTCTTATTGGAGATGACGTGTTACCCGGGAACAAAGACCAGATGTACTTTGTGCGTCGACTCATTCGTCGCGCCGTGCGATTTGCTCGCAACCTTGGTGTACATGAAAACTTTACAAAGAGCGTCGCTAGTGCATTTATCGGTACGTACAAAGATGAGTACAGAAATCTAGAAGATAAAAGAGAAATAATTTTAAGTGAACTTGATAAAGAGGAAACAAAATTTAGGAAGACACTTGAAGACGGTATAAAGAAATTTAAAAAAATTAGAACAGGACTAGTAACAAGAGAAACTAGTATTGAGTATCCAGCTCCAGAGTTTATAGAAGGAGTTACGCAATATGCTGTTTCTGCGCAGCAAGCTTTTGACTTATTACAGTCAGATGGCTTTCCGATTGAATTAACTTTAGAAATTGCAAAAGAAGAAGGTTTGTCGGTTGATCTTGTTGGTTTTGAAGAATTAAAAAAGAAACACTCAGAAGAATCTCGTACCGCATCTGCTGGAAAATTCAAAGGAGGTCTCGGTGGAGATGGGGAGATGGAGGTCAAATATCATACAGCCACACACTTGCTTCACGAAGCACTTCGCCAAGTACTTGGAGATCACGTCTTGCAAAAGGGTTCAAATATCACATCGGAGCGTCTACGTTTTGACTTTTCTCATGGAGAAAAAATGACAGACGAACAAAAAGCAGCGGTAGAAAAAATAATTAATGATGTTATCGCACAAGACCTGCCAGTTACTCGTGAAGAAGTATCATACGAAGAAGCGCGAGCACGTGGAGCAATCGGTGTGTTTGATGCAAAGTACGAAGACACGGTATCTATCTACACTGTTGGAGCTCAAACTGGAAAGCGCGGTGAAGCAAATTTATTTTCACTTGAATTCTGTGGAGGACCGCACGTAGAACATACAGGAGTGCTTGGTCATTTCAAGATTGCAAAAGAAGAAGCTGTATCTGCTGGAGTGCGTCGTATCAAAGCAGTACTTGAGTAATTGTAGTAAGACTGCTCGAGCTTTATGCTTTTTGGGTGTGCGTAGTTCACTAGTAACCGTTAACGATAAACGATAGACTGTGCGTATGCCTTACCTTAGTATTTCTGTTACAGACACAAGTACGCTTATTCACTACATAGTCGATGGTGAGGTTGTTGTCGCACATACACATGATGTAGGGCTTAAACAAGTAGAAGCTGACGGCTTAAGTAAAGTGGCTGCTTCACGACTCATTGATGGTGTTTTATATACGCTCGAATTTATTTCTCTTCACGACCGTATTCCTACAGACTTTCATCTTGTAACTTCTCGCTACGGTTCTTGGCTAAGTGATGTGTTAGAGAGTGCATCTTATACACAGTTCTTTACTGATGGAAAACCTGTGCGTGTTACAATTGGAAGTATAAAAGGTCCTTCACGTAACTATGCAAGACATACGAAAACCGTATTCTCATTCAAAATCTAATCGTGATATAGCGTCGCGAGTAGAGGAGTTTGAACACCGCACGTATGCACAAGATGCAGACGAGCAAGAAGCTGTGCATATTCCTATTCGTACTCAGAGAGCTAGGCGTAATTTAGACGCCATGGATATGTATCCTCGACGTAGCCGTGAGAGCGATAGACCTCTCGCTATAGATACTGACCCTCATACCTCATATCGAGGTCCACGCTTACAGGGCAGGGTTCGCAAGACTTCTTTAGGTACATGGGCATTTATTATTACCCTGATTGTGGTAGTGGTTGGTGTATTTCTTCTTACGTTTGTCTTTAACTCGGCAAAATTAACAATCACCCCAAAGTACCAAGACCTAGACGTTAACAAAAGTTACGTATTTAGTAACACTGGAGTCGCAAACGCCGTCCCCTACACACTTTTTACAGCCACAAGTACAAAAACTAAGTCTTTACCGCTCTCAGAAACTAAAAAGGTAGAAGCTAAGGCATCCGGCAATATTGTTGTGTATAACAACTTTGACGAAAACCCTCAAAAGCTTATCAAGAATACTCGTTTTGAATCATCTAACGGGAAGATTTATCGCATAAATGAGTCAATTACTGTTCCAGGGAAGAAGGGGTCTACTCCAGGCAGTATAGAGGTAACTGTATATGCTGACAGTTACGGGGCGGACTATAATATTGCGCCAAGCGATTTCACTATACCTGGTTTTAAAGGGACGCCTCGTTTCGAAGGATTCTTTGCACGTTCTAACGGACCGATGAGAGGTGGGGCTTCTGGTGAAGTTTCTCTTGTCTCCCAGTCTGACTTGAACGCTGCTAAAGACTCGCTTGCAATTGAACTTGCTCAAGACTTAAAAACAAATTTACAAAAAGTTACAGAGAAGGGTAAGGTTCCTCTATACAGTGCTATACAAGTTATCTTCAACGATAATGAAGTGGAGGTTATGACAGGTACAACTTCTACCTATGAAGTTACTGCGACTGGTTATGTAATGCTTGCTGACGAAACACAACTTGCGGCGGCTCTTGCAAAGGAGTTGAGAGATTATCCTGTCGACCAAGCTCTTAAACTTGCATATACAGACGAGATGGTATTTACCCTTAAAAAAGACGTAAAAGCATATAGCGATGCGTCCGTTGAGGTGCTCATTTAAGGTAAACCAAGAGTTGGTTGGGTTAACGACGAGACAGTGCTTAAGGAGGCTTTTGTTGGTAAAGACAGAAGTGACGCAGCTGCAATTGTTCAAAATACACCATCGGTAAATCAGATAGAGATGTCATTTTTCCCACTGTGGCTTTCTAGTCTACCTTCAGAGAGTGACCGTATTTCAATTGTTGAATCATTACCAAAACGTTGATTCTAAGTAGATCTGTGCTACAATAGACCTCCTATCTTATGGATGATAAAGAAGAAATTAATCTCGTTGACGGGCGTGTAACAGAAGCTCTTCCAAGTACTCTTTTTAGAGTGGCGACTCCAGATGGTAAAGAAATACTTTCTTACCTCGGCGGAAGGATGCGTGTACACAAAATAAAAATCCTCGTAGGAGATAAGGTTACGGTGCAAGTCGATCCTTATGGAGGAAAGGGACGAATTATAAAAAGACTCTAAAAAGAGACTCCGAGTCTGTTTCTAGGTTAAATTGCTTCAACCTCATCGCTTTACTTAGGAAGAGATCCAATAGGTTCTAACCCAAGTATTTGCAAAGTTTATTAAAATATAGTACAATAGTCCCCATATTTTCCCATGAAAGTAAGATCATCAGTAAAGAAGATGTGCGTCAAATGTCAGATGATTAAACGTGGCGGGGTGCTACGTGTTATTTGTGAGACGCCTAAGCACAAGCAGGCGCAAGGATAAGTTCAGACTACATTAAATAAATTCCAGAAAACTATGCGTATCTCAGGTATCAACCTCCCAGAAAATAAACGTCTTGAAATTGCTTTGACGGCTGTATATGGCGTGGGACGCTCACGTGCGAAAGAAATCATTGCCAAGCTTGGTCTTGATATGGGAATGAAGACAACAGCGCTTACTCCAGACCAGGAGAACGCTATTCGTCGAGAAATTGAAGAATTTAAAACAGAAGGTGACCTTAAGCGTGATGTACAACAGAACATCAAGCGTTTGAAGGACATCAAGTCATACCGAGGAACTCGCCACGTAAAACACCTACCAGCTCGTGGACAGCGTACAAAGACTAACAGTCGCACTGTTCGTGGTAACGTGCGTCGTACGATGGGTAGCGGTCGTCGTAAGGTAGAGAAGACCTAAAATTAATTTATATATCCTATGGGAAAGAAACGAATCGTAAAAAAGAATAGTTCAGGAGTTGATAGTGCTCTTAAGGCTCGATCACTCGCTAAGGTAGTTAAGAAGAAAATTCTCGAAGGTATTCTCTTTGTTGAATCTTCATATAACAACACACGTCTTTCACTTTCTGATAAAAGTGGAAACATTCTTGCTTGGTCTTCATCAGGAGCGCTCGGATTTAAGGGTGCTAAGAAAGGAACTCCTTTCGCAGCTTCTAAAATTGGTGAACTTATTGGTGAGAAAGCGCAGCAGGCTGGCATAAAAGAAGTCGCTGTAGTTGTGAAGGGTGTTGGGTCAGGTCGCGAATCTGCTATCCGCGCATTCTCTACCTTCGGTGTTGAAATTACATCTATTATTGATAAGACGGCTGTACCGCATAACGGTCCAAAGCCTCGTAAGCCACGTCACGTATAAAACATATGAGTAGAATTACCTGTAAATCTTGCCGTCGTCTAGGAGAATCACTTTGTGGTCGTGAGAAGTGTGCGTATAAGAAGCGCCCATATGCACCTGGAAAACTAGACAGCGAACGTAAGCATCGTTCAAATGTGTCAGAATACGGTGAACAACTTCGAGCAAAGCAGAAGATGCGTATTACATACGGTCTTATGGAGAAGCAGTTCTCAGCTTACGCTAAGAATGCTATGGCTCACCATGAAACAGGAGAAGGAGCTGCTACGCCAGCACTTAAACTTTTCCGTGTTCTTGAGTCTCGTCTTGATAACGTAGTGTACCGTGCTGGCTTTGCACACACACGTGCACTTGCTCGTCAGATGGTATCTCACGGACATATCATTGTGAATGGTCGTCGTATTAACGTTGCCTCACACTTACTAAAGATTGGTGACGTGATTGCTATCCGTGAGGGTAGTAAGGGAGCAAAGGTCTTTGCCGGTCTTGGTGAAAAACTTACAAGTCTAGCCCCAAGTCATGTGATGACTGTAGATCCAGCTAAACTATCAGCAACAATTACGGGTTCTCCACGAGAAGTTGAGTCAATGTTTGATACTCAGAAGGTGTTCGAATATTACTCACGTTAAATAAAAGGGGAAAGAGAGAGTTCTCCACTACCACATACTTGCAAGTTTTGCAATTTTTTGGTAGAATAGGAAAACTTTACTCATAGGGTACATATATTAAAGTGTCAAGTGCGGATCACATTAATAACCAATTTTTAAAGACTAAACCACCTATGTCTTCACATTCTATTATTTTGCCATCAAAGCCACGTATCGTTAAAGAAGATTCTACATCTGGAGTGTACGAGATTGACGGTCTTTACCCAGGATATGGACACACACTAGGTAACTCACTGCGTCGCATTATCCTTTCTTCTATTCCAGGAGCTGCAATCACTTCACTTTCAATAGACGGTGTAAAGCACGAGTTCTCAGCTATTGATGGTATCAAAGAGGATGTTATTGCAATTATTCTTAACCTTAAGAAGACTCGTTTCAAGCTACATGGTGACGAGCCTCAGAAGGCAACTCTTCGTATCAAGGGTGCAAAAACAGTTCTAGCATCTGACATCACTGTTCCTACTCAGTTAGAGATCATGAACAAAGATCAATATATTTGTGAGTCAACTGCAAAGGACGTTGATCTCGCTATTGAAATTACTGTTGAGAAGGGTCTTGGATATGTTCCTCGCGAAGTTCTTCAAAAAGAAAAGGCTGACATCGGAACAATTGCTCTTGATGCGTCATTTACTCCTATCCGCCGTGCTTCATACGAAGTTGAAAACATGCGTGTTGGTGATCGTACTGATCATAACCGTCTTCGTGTCGCTATTGAAACAGATGGAACTATTACTCCTCACGAAGCACTTGAGTCAGCTATTCATAGCATGATTACACAGCTTCAGGCAGTGGTTGGTTTTCGTGCAGAAGTTGTTGAGTCAGTAAATCCATCAATGGAGACAATGTCTGCAACAGAAGAAAATGCTGACGTTACAGATGTGGCAAAAATCAAAGTAGAAGACCTTGGTCTTTCTACACGTACAGAGAATGCACTTATCGCTTCTGCGATTCGTACAGCTGGTGGACTTAGTCGTAAGACAGAAGAAGACCTTGTTGCAACTGACGGTCTTGGAGAGAAGGGAATTATTGAAATTAAGAAGGCTCTTGCTGATCTAGGGCTTACTCTTAAAGCATAATTGAATTTAGTAAGTAAACGTGTTATAGTAGACAACCATGAAGCATCATAAGTCATTCAGAAAATTCGGAAGAGAGAAGAACGAGCGCAAGGCCTTTGTTCGTAGTCTTATGATTAACCTTATTCGTCACGGTCGTATTGAAACGACTCTTGCACGCGCTAAGGAAATTCGTCCATTCGTAGAAAAGCTAGTAACTCTTGCTAAAGAGGATTCAGTTGCTCGTCGCCGTCTTGTGGCGGCTCGCCTCATTAACCAGGCAGATGAAACTGCAAAGTTGTTTGCAGAGTATGCACCAAAGTATAAAAACATCCCTGGTGGTTACACTCGTATTCTCAAGCTGCCTACTCGTATCTCAGACGGAGCTGAAAAGGCTGTTATTGAATTTGTATAATTAAAGAAGTATGAACCACACTATTGACGCAACAAATAAATCACTCGGGCGACTTGCCTCAGAGGTTGCAGCGCTGCTTAACGCTAAGAACAGCATCCACTTCGTGAAGAATCGCGTTGCTGATGTTAAGGTTTTGGTTATTAATGCTTCGAAGGTAAAGGTTACAGGGAACAAGATGAAAGAAAGTGTACACAAGTCTTTCTCAGGATATCCAAGTGGTCTTAAGGAGCGCCCATTGTCTCATGTGGTAGAGAATAAAGGGTTTGGTGAACTTATTAAGCACGCTGTGCTTGGTATGCTTCCAAAAAATAAGCTTCAGGATATTCGTATGAAGAATTTAGTAGTAGAAGAATAATCGTATATGGAAGCAACAACAAAGAATCGTTATATTGAAGCTGTAGGCCGTCGAAAGACTGCTATTGCACGTGTACGTATTACTCCTTCGACTAAGGCATCTTTTATCGTGAATGATAAAGACGTAAAAGAATATTTTACAACAAATGATCTTCAGTCTATCGCTCAGGAAGCTATCTCGAAATCAGAAGTAGGAGAGAAGTTTACTGTAACGGTAAAAGTTCTAGGTGGAGGTATCCATGCTCAAGCTGAGGCTATTCGTCACGGACTTTCTCGTACGCTTGTTGAGCGTAATGAAGAGGTAAAGAACACTCTTAAGAAGCTTGGATTCCTTAAGCGTGACTCACGACAGGTTGAACGAAAGAAGTTCGGACTCAAGAAAGCTCGTAAGGCACCTACCTGGTCTAAACGATAATCAAAAAACAAATCCGCCAGAAGGCGGATTTGTTTTTTATATGGTTATTAAGGTTTGAAAGTTTTGCACAAATATTTTTATAGTTATTTTTAAGTTGTTGATGTATTCTTATAGTATATGAATTCACTTATACACGCAGACATTTTCTTTTTTATCTCAACGATTGCACTTATTGTAATTACTGTGTTTGTTGCTGTTGCGCTTTTTTATGTGATTAAGGTCTTTAAGACATTACATGAAGCATCTCAAATTGTAAAACAAAAAGTTAGTCATATCGCGGGGAGGATTGATGATGTGGAAAACTTCATCGAAGAGTCTAGCGTGTTACACTGGATTCAGTCCTTTACGGGTAGAAAGAAACGATCGTCTCGTACGTCATCACAAAAGGGGACTAATTAACTACACATGAATATATGCAAAAGAAAACACAGAGTACAAATGCTAAAGTAATAGTAGGTGTTGCAGCTGGATTAGCGGCGCTAACTGCAGCAGGATATTTCGTATTAGGTCCAAACGGTAAAAACAATCGTAAGGCTATTAAAGGTTGGTCGCTTAAAATGAAAGGCGAGGTGCTTGAGCGTATTGAAAAGCTCAAGGAAGTAACCCCTGAGGTGTACAACTCTATTATTGATGAGGTAAGTACAAAATACGGGAAAGTGAAGAATATCAGCGCAGATGAGGTTACGGAGATTGCGCTTGACCTTAAGAAACACTGGAAAGCCATTTCTCGCGACTTGAAGGCGAAAGAACAAGGTGCCAAGAAAAAGACAACTTTCGTCAAAAAAGCGGTAAAAAAAGCAGTGAAGACAACCGCGGGCGCAGCAAAAAAAGCTACAAAGCAAGCAGTAAAAGAGGTTAAAGAAGCTGCTTAGTCAAATAAACAAACCACTCCTAAGGAGTGGTTTGTTTATTGTGCTATTATTGACATACGAGAAAAAATAATTTATATAGATACTGTAACCTGAAATATTATGAAAGATGAAAATGAAATAAATGAAGAGGTTATTCCTGAAACGACAGATGCGGCGGTTACAGATGACGTAGAATTTGAAGATGTAAATGATGAGGGTGAGATTGATCAGAAAGCGACTATTAAAAAGTTGCGTGAAAAGCTTAAAAAGTTAGAAGAAGAAAAGAAAGAATATTTGGACCTAAGCCAGCGTACGCGAGCTGATTACGCTAACTTCAAAAAAGAAGTTGAGGGTGCGCGCGTATCTGACCGTAAGTTTGCTACCAAACGATTTATAGAAGAGCTTCTGCCTGTACTTGATGCATATGACATGGCACAGGGTAACAAGGAAGCTTGGGAGAAAGTTGATCAGAATTGGCGTGTTGGTATTGAGTATATCTTCAACCAATTAAAGAGCGTTCTTGAGAAAGAGGGGGTAGTTCAGTTTGGTAAAATTGGAGATACATTTGACCCAAACCTGCATGAAAGCATGGAATCTGTAAAGGTTACAGACGAATCGCTTCATGATACAATTGTACGTATATTACAGAACGGCTACCGCATGCACGATACGGTTATAAGGCCTGCTCGTGTGCATGTGGGGAGATTTGATAAGTAAGACAAATATATTAGGATTATTGGATTTTACTTTGAAACATTATGTCTAAAATTATTGGTATTGACCTTGGAACAACAAACTCAGCTGTCGCTATTATTGAAGCGGGACAGCCAAAGATTATAGAAAACCTAGACGGAAACCGAACAACTCCATCGGTTGTTTCTGTTAACAAAAACGGTGAGCGCTCTGTCGGACAAATTGCAAAGCGTCAGGCTGTTACGAATCCAGAAAACACCGTGTACGGCGTGAAGCGCTTCATGGGGCACTCATTTAAGGATGCAGAAGTACAGAACGACGTTCCTCGTGTTCCGTATAAGATTAAAGAAGGAGAGAATAATGGAGTATTGATTACTCTTGGCGGAAAAGAGTATCGCCCAGAAGAAGTTTCTGCAATGATTCTTCAGAAAATTAAAGCAGATGTTGAAGCAAAACTCGGGGAGACAATCACAGAAGCAGTTATTACTGTTCCGGCATACTTTAATGACACACAGCGCCAGGCAACAGTAGCAGCTGGTAAGATTGCTGGGCTCGATGTAAAGCGTATTATTCCAGAACCTACCGCAGCTGCGCTTGCGTACGGTTTTAATAGTACAAAAAATGAAAAGATTGCTGTATACGATTTCGGAGGTGGAACATTTGATATTTCAATCCTAGAAGTCGGTGATGGCGTTGTTGAAGTTAAGTCTGTGGATGGAGACTCACACTTGGGTGGTCGCGACATTGACCAGAAGTTTGTGCGTTTTATCGCGGATGAATTTAAGAAAGACCAGGGTATTGATGTAACCACAGACCCACTTGCGCTTCAGCGATTAGACGAAGCTGCTGAAAAAGCAAAGCATGAACTTTCTACGCAAATGGAAACAGAAATCAACCTTCCATTTATCACGTCTGGTGTTGATGGACCAAAGCATCTCGTGGTTAAGGTAACTAGAGCGAAGCTTGAAGAACTTACAAAAGAGTTTGTTGATCGTTCAATTGAAATCACAAAGCGTGCACTTGAAAACTCTCCATTCAAAAAAGAAGAGATTAATGAAATTATTATGGTTGGAGGTCAAACTCGTATGCCAATGATTGTGGAAGCGGTTAAGGCGCTCTTTGGTAAGGAACCTAACCGATCAATCAACCCAGACGAAGTGGTGGCTCTTGGTGCTGCCGTACAGGCCGGTGTGCTTCAGGGCGATGTAAAAGATGTGCTTCTTTTGGATGTGATTCCGCTTTCGCTTGGTATTGAAACTATGGGAGGTGTAGCTACAAAACTTGTAGAAAAGAACACAACCATTCCAACATCAAAATCTCAGGTATTCTCAACTGCTGCAGATAATCAAACCTCAGTAGAAATTCACATTACACAAGGTGAACGCCCAATGGCTTCAGATAACAAATCTCTTGGACGCTTCATTCTTGATGGTATTCCGCCTGCTCCTCGTGGCATGCCACAAGTAGAAGTAACCTTTGATGTGGACGCAAATGGTATTCTTCAGGTAAAGGCTAAGGACAAGACTTCTGGCAAAGAGCAGTCAGTTACTATTAAAGACGCATCCGGTCTATCTGACGAAGATATCAAGCGTATGACACAAGATGCTGAAGCGCATGCAGATGAAGATAAAAGAAAGAAAGAACTTGCAGAAGAAAGAAACGTTGCAGATTCACTTACGCACACAGCAGAAAAATCTCTTAAGGATGCGGAAGGTAAAATAACTGACGAACTTAAAACCGAAGTTACTTCAAAGATTGAAGCTCTTAAAACTGCTCGTGCAGGTGAGGATGTAGAAGCTATTAAGAAAGCGTCCGAAGAGTTGTCAGCCTCAATGATGAAGATTGGTGAAGCAATGAAAACTGCACAAGACAATGCAGCTCCAACAGAGCCTCAGCCAGAAGCTGCCGCTGAAGAAAAGAAAGAAGAAGGGCAAGCATAAGTACTGTGTACTAGAGTACAATCACTACCATAATCCATGGCAAAAAATTATTACGACGTACTTGGAGTCGAAAAGGGTGCAGCAAAGGACGATATAAAAAAGGCCTTTTATAAACTTGCCGCGAAGTATCATCCTGATAAAAAAGGAGGAGATGAGGCGAAGTTTAAGGAAGTAAACGAAGCCTATCAAGTTCTCTCTGATGAAAAGAAGCGTAAGGAGTACGACACTTATGGGCAAACCTTTAACGGTCAAGGTCCACAAAGTGGTGCAGGTTTTGGAGGATTTGGTGGGTTCGATGCTGCTGATTTTGCTGGGATGCAATTTGACTTTGGTGACCTTGGAGATATTTTTGGCGATGTATTTGGTGGAGGAAGTAAAGTAAAACGCGGGAGGGATATCTCTCTTGAAATTGATGTAACATTCAAAGAGTCGGTATTTGGGACTGAACGTAATGTGCTCATCAATAAAGTTGGTACATGTACTACTTGTAAAGGGTCAGGGGCCAAGAAGGGTGTTGGTACGGTAACATGTTCTTCGTGTAATGGTCGCGGAAAAGTACACGATGTAAAAAAGACTTTCATGGGTAACTTTCAAACAGTTCGCACATGTGAGATGTGTCACGGACGTGGGCAGGTACCTAAAGAAAAGTGTGAGGATTGTCATGGAGCGGGGGTTAAGCCACTACGTGAAGAAATTCACATTGAAGTCCCAGCTGGTATCTCAAACGGTGAAATGATGCGTATGTCCCAAATGGGTGAAGCTGTTCCATTTGGTACGACAGGAGATCTCTACATTAAAATAAATGTACAGGCTGATAAGCTTTGGAAAAGGGAAGCTAACGATTTGGTGATTAAGCACTCAATTAAGCTTACTGATGCGCTTCTTGGAGTAAAGCAGACTATTAGTGGGCTAGACGGAGATATTGTCTTAGATATTCCTGCGGGTGTTTCTGCTGGGGAAACATTACGTGTTCGGGCACGCGGCGTTCCTCATGTGCACGATAAGAATAAACGCGGAGATGTACTCGTAAAACTAGACATTGCGATGCCTAAAAAACTTTCAAAAGCAGCAATGAAGCTTGTTGAAGGTTTGCAGGAAGAAGGGCTATAACATTTGTAAAAGTAAAAACGACCCCCGGGGTCGTTTTTACTTTTACAAGAGGTCTTTTTACTATACACTAGTAGTCATATTAGCCGCCTAATATGACTTTTCTCATTATATGATTCTCGCAGTCGCAGTTATTACATACGTGCTTATTATGATTCCGATCGGTTTGTATGCGAGTCGTAAAGTAAAGAGCACGGGGGACTACGTATTGGCTGGGCGGTCGCTTCCATTTTATATGGCGCTTGCGACTGTGTTTGCTACCTGGTTTGGTTCGGAATCTATTTTGGGCGCATCAACTAAATTTGCTGAAGGTGGTTTTGGGAATGTAATTGAAGACCCATTCGGTGCGGCACTTTGTCTTATTATTGCCGGCCTTTTCTTTAACAGAAAGTTATATAATCTAAGTTTCCTTACAATTGGTGACTATTTTAAAAATAGGTATAACAGTATTATTGCTGTCTTTTTGTCGGTGGCTATTATTGTGAGTTATTTTGGGTGGGTTGCGGCGCAATTCCTCGCGCTTGGGCTTGTGCTTTCAACCGTTATTCCTACACTTTCACTTCAGTGGGCGATACTGTTTGCGGCAGCGCTCGTAACCTTCTATACATTTTTTGGTGGAATGTATTCAGTTGCTACGCTTGATACCATTCAAGTTGTTGTAATCATTACAGGACTTATCACTATTTTCGGGTACGCACTTGCTAAAGTCGGGGGTCTAGACTCTTTCATCTCTCAGACCCCACCAGAATTTTGGAGAGTGATTCCCGAGTCCAGTCAATCACTTACTGAGTGGATTATTTTTGTTACTGCGCTTATGACTATTGGGCTTGGGTCTATTCCTCAACAGGATGTGTACCAACGTGCCATGTCAGCAAAGTCTGCAACTATTTCCGTATGGGCTTCTGTAATCGGAGGGCTTCTATATTTTTCAATTGTACTTTTACCGCTGTTTATTGCTGGTATTGCCCGAATCCTGTATCCGGATGTACTTGCAAGTGACCCCCAAAATCTTGTGCTTACTTTAGTAAACGACCATACACCACTTTTCGTCCAGGTGTTATTCTTTGGCGCGCTTGTATCTGCGATTATTTCAACAGCATCTGGCGCGTTACTTGCCCCGGGAACGCTTCTTGCGGAAAATGTGATCAAACCTTTCTTTAGTGAGATATCAGACAAGTTTCGTTTACATATTATTCGTATTGCGGTAATGCTGATCGCTGTTGGAGGTGTGATTCTTGCGCTTAAAGATGATGCTCGTATCTATGAGCTAGTAGCGGGGGCATATTCGGTAACTCTAGTAGCAGGGTTTATTCCACTTGCTGTTGGGCTCTATAGTAAAAAAGCAAACTCATTCGGAGCGCTTGTCTCTATTATTGCTGGTATGAGCATGTGGCAGTATTGGGAACACTTTGTGGTGTCAGATATTCCGGCTACATTTGTCGGTTTCTGTGCTTCTGCAGCCGGAATGATTATCGGAACGATTATCGGAAGGTTTATTCAAAGGGAAGAAAAGCTGATGATCTAAATGCTATACTCTAGGATATGTTAGAAACATCTTCAGGAAACAGTTCAAAGAAAAAAATATTAGTCTCTGGTATACAAGCAACTGGAAAGCTTCATTTCGGTAACTATTTTGGTGCAATGAGACAAAATATTGAAATAGGTAACGACGAAGATTTTGAAAGTTATGTATTTATTGCTGACTATCATGCGCTTACCACAGTAAAAGATAAACACGTACTTAAAAATACTGTGCATGAGATTGCTGCTGCGTATGTGGCGTGTGGGCTTGATACTTCAAAAGTTGCACTGTTTAAGCAGTCTGACGTCCCGGAGCATACCGAACTTAATTGGATATTGAATAACGTGGTTACTGTCCCATATCTTATGCGTGCGCATGCATTTAAGGACCATGAAGCAAAAGACAAGGAGGTAAACGTCGGACTGTTTGACTACCCGGTATTAATGGCTGCAGATATTTTAATCTATGGAGCAGATGTGGTACCAGTTGGCGCAGACCAGAAGCAGCACATTGAATATGCTCGCGATATTGCAGGTTTTTATAACCGCGCTTGGGATGTGGAACAGTTTACGTTTCCAAAGGAACTTATATTAGAAGAAGTTGGAGTAGTACCTGGAACTGATGGGCAGAAGATGAGTAAAAGTAAAGGAAATGTAATTCCGCTTTTTGGGAGCGAGGAAGAAGTTAAGAAAGCGGTTATGGGTATCGTAACCGACAGTGCTAAACCAGAAGATAAAAAAAATCCATATGAAAATAATATCTATAACGTTCATAAATTATTTTTATCTGAGGCTGATGCGGCAGAACTTCGTGTAAAATTTGAAAATGGTGGGTATGGTTATAAGGAAGCAAAAGAAGATTTACTGAATACTATTACATCATGGCGAGCAGGTAAAAAGGAGATGTATGATGACCTCATAGAAAATCCAGAAAAAATAACCGCCAT
>CAYVMF010000011.1:1919-15187 GCA_964452605.1 uncultured Candidatus Saccharibacteria bacterium | reverse complement strand
TGATATGTGCGTTATACTTAGCATGCTAAGAATTAATTTTTAAAGAACAAATATATGAATATACACGAAATAACTATTGGGGCGTACACAAGGAACCTAAAGAATTTACTTAGTATTGTAGAAAAAGCAGAAAACTGGGCAAAAGAAAAAAAGATTTCTGATGAGACGTTACTTCAGGCACGCCTTACGCTTGATCAGTTTCCACTTGTAAAGCAAATTCAGATTACGAGTGATCAGGCAAAAAGTTCTGCTGCGATACTGGCAAATCTACCAGTGCCCTCATTCCCAGATACTGAAGCAACGGTACAAGAAATAAAAGAACGTATTACTAAGACTATTGACTTCCTTAACACCGTAACCCCAGATATGATTGATGAGACTACTCTAACGACAAGGACAACGCCGAATCGTTATGTGCCTGGAAAAGGATTTACGGTGTATAATCATACATTCTATTCCGCGTTGCCACAGTTCTTCTTTCACTACGTAACCGCATATTCTATTTTGCGTCACTACGGGGTACAGATTGGTAAGGCGGACTTTAACGGAGACTTGCCACTTATTGACGTAAAGTAGTCGCTGCTCTATGTCTCTAGGTGTTTACAACTTCACATAATTATATGAAGTGTGGTGTACACTAACGATATATGAAAATAATGTCATTTATTCAAAATTTTGAGAGAAAGCACGGTAACGCAACTCTCTTCATCGGTGTTGCGCTTGGTATTGGTATCGGTATGTATGTATTCGCTTGGTTTGTTCCAAATGCATCTGAAAGTATGCGTATGCACTACGCAAACAAAAATATGGAACATGTACACGCGGGTAAAGATGTCGTCTTTATCAAGAGTGGTATGGTGCAGAGCATAGGTTCACATGCTGGTGTGACCATGTCTATGCCAGTTATGAGCGAAACACAGTTCCTAAACGATATGGTACTTCATCATGAAGACGCTGTGCGTATGGCTCATCAGGTGCTTGGTCTTGTTGGTATCTCAGAGAATGTAAAGAAGCTCGCAGAAAGTATTATTTCTTCACAATCTGCTGAAATCTCTCTGATGAACGAATGGTTGGAAGCAAGTAAAACAACAAAGGCAACAACAAAGTAGCCTATCTTACAACGCTACAAAAGGCCGCAGGGAAACCCTGCGGCCTTTTGTTATACTTACTGTATGGATAAACGAGAACAAATGAAAATAATACGAGATGAGGTGATTGCCCTTACTTCTTCTCCATTATATACATACAGAACAGAGAATAACTATTTTCCTGTAATAGGTGAAGGTTCTCACGATGCGCATATTGTTTTTGTCGGTGAAGCACCAGGTGAACAAGAAGCAAAAACCGCTCGACCATTTTGTGGTCGTAGTGGAAAGTTTTTAGATGAGCTGCTGGAGTCTATTAAGTTAGATCGAGAGAAAGTCTATATTGCGAACCTTGTAAAAGACCGACCTGAAGATAATCGCGACCCGACACCAGAAGAGATTGCAATGTACGCACCTTTTCTTGATGCTCAGTTAGATATTATTAAACCACGTGTGGTGGTGATGCTTGGACGGCATAGTATGAATTACCTTTTCAAAAGGGCGGGCATTGAAAATACGCTTCAACCTATCAGTAAAATACATGGGCAGCTATTTGAAGGGGATTTTGGATACGGTCCGGTAATGCTTTTACCTTTGTATCATCCAGCCGTTGCACTCTATAACCCAAATATGCGAGTGGTTCTGTTGGAAGACTTTAAAAAGCTTCAGGAGTTTATTTAATTACGTGCGTCTTTTCGAACCTTTTCTATAAACTGTGTACACCGAGCGTCGTGTCCGTCTGATTTTGACATCCACTCACATACTTCAAGTGTTTTTAGCTTAATTCCACAGTAACCAAGAATCGCGTATTTCCAAAGTATGTAGAAGGGTGCAAAGAAATGATTGAAGTACCATCCAGCTCCACCACAGGTCGCAAATACTTTTGCAGTTTTTCCAGATAGCATTTTAACCAGTTTTCCTTCTTGATATCTGTAGGCAAAACGTGCGGCAAGTACATGGTCTAACCAGTTTTTCATAATCGCAGGTGTGCCGCTCCACCACACTGGGAAGACAAAAACAATTTCGTCTGCTTCTGTTACCAGCTGCTGCATACGAATACGTGTTTCGTTTGGAGGAATTTCTTTTATATTTTCAAATGCAAAATAGGGTAGAAAGTTCTCTTCTTTGTAGAGGTCGACAAGGGTTACTGTGTCTCCAAGCTTTTCTTTTTCTTCTTTATAGGCGTTTGCGATTAGATGGGCGTGTCCGACAGATGACGGGTGAGCGGTCAGAATGAGAATATTCATAAAAGATAGTATATAGCGTCTGTGGCGTATCGTATAGAGGTATAGAGCAATAAGCTGTTTTCCCCTTTACTCTTATTAATTTTCATGTTACAATCCCCACACATTGACCTCCGACTGAGTTGCGAAAGATAGGACAATAGAGAGAGTGGTGATATCTTTATTCGTTTATTTTTTATAAAAAAAGTAAGCCAAAAGCTTACTTCGACGCGTTTTTATGCCTAAAAAAACAAGAACAGAACTCCCGGTGAAAACATTCTCGAAATATCGAGAACCTCTTACAAAACTCCCTAACCTCGTCGAAAATCAGCTTCTGTCATATAAGGATCTTGTGGATCGTGGAATCGCGGAAATCTTCCGCGAGTTTTCTCCGCTTCATGACTATTCTGAAAAGAAGTTTGACCTTGAGTTCATCTCTTTTGAGCTTTCTGCTCCAAAGTATGATGAAGTGTATGCAAAGGAGAATAAGCTTACCTACGAAGCACCACTTCGTGCGCGAGTAAAACTCTCAAACAAAATCCTTAATACTGTTAAGGAACAGGAAATCTTCATGGCGGACTTTCCTTTGATGACTGTTCACGGAACATTCATCATTAACGGTGTTGAGCGTGTGGTTGTTCCACAGCTTGCTCGTTCATTCGGTGTCTTCTTTGATTCTGAGGAATCAAAAGGAAAGCGTTACTTCGGTGCGAAAATCATTCCTTCACGTGGTGTATGGATTGAGCTTGGAACTGAATCAGACGGAGGAGTATATGTGCGTATCGATAAAAAGCGTAAATTCTCAGCAATTGCGCTTCTTCGTGTTATGGGTCTTGCAACTGATGACCAGATTAAGGCTGCATTTGCGAACCACGAACTTGCGGGTCCACTTCTGGCTTCACTTGTTGAACGTGATGATGTTAAAACAATTCACGATGCATACATTGAAATCTACAAGCGCCTTCGAGACGGAGATTTAGCAACTCCTGAGAACGCTAAAGAATATATTGACTCTATTTTGTCTCCAGAACGTTACGACCTTTCACCAGTTGGACGTTTCCGATTCAATAAGCGCTTCGGTAAGTCAATTGATGCGAAAGATAAAGAAGCTGCTCGCCGCACTCTCTCTAAGGAAGACATGGTTGATATCATCAATCACATTGTTGAACTTAACAATAACCCAAACGCAGAAGAGGACGACATTGATCACCTCGGTTCTCGACGTGTTCGTTACGTGGGTGAAATGATGGCCGGAAAGATTCGTACAGGTATGATGCAGATGAAGCGAAATATTCAGGATAAGATGTCAGTTATCGACACTGATACGACACTTCCTATTGCTATCATCAACCAGCGTCCACTTCAGGCTCGTATCAAGGAATTCTTTACGACAAACCAGCTTTCTCAGTTCATGAACCAGGAAAACTTGCTTGCGGAAGTAGAACACTTGCGTACGCTATCTGCCCTTGGTCCCGGAGGTCTTACACGTGAACGAGCAGGTTTTGAAGTGCGTGACGTGCACACATCGCACTACGGTCGTGTGTGTCCAATCCACACTCCAGAAGGTCCAAACATCGGTCTTATTTTGCGTCTCTCAAACTATGCTCGTATCAATGATTTCGGTATCATCGAAACACCATACGTAAAAGTAGAGAAGGGTAAGATTACTAAAGAGATTATCTATATGAACGCGCTTGAAGAAGAGCGTCATATCATCGCTCACTCAGGTAACGACGTAAACGAAGAAGGAAAGTTTACTAAGAAGAAAGTAGAAGCGCGTGTAGCAGGACAGCCGGCACTCGTTGATGTAAACGAAATTGAATTTATCGACGTTGCGACAAACCAAGCGTTCTCTGTAGCGACTTCTATGATCCCGTTCCTAGAGCACGACGACGCGTCTCGAGCACTGATGGGTTCAAACATGCAGAAACAGGCTGTGCCACTTATGTCTCCAGAAGCTCCTGTTGTGGCAACAGGTATGGAGCGTGAAGCTGCAAAGCACATCGGACGTTTGATTCTTGCTGATGAAGCAGGTGAGGTGAAATATGTTGATGCTAAGAAAATTGTAATTAAAGCAGAGAAGAAAGAATATGAGTATCCACTCATTAACTTCGCTCGTACTAACGCGTTTAACCTTTTCCACCAGCGACCAATTGTGTCTCTTGGAGATAAAGTTAAGAAGGGTCAGGTGCTTGCAGATGCTGCGACGTCAGATCATGGACAAATCGCGCTTGGACACAACGTTCGTGTTGCGTTTATGTCATGGAACGGTTCTAACTACGAAGACGCGATTATTCTTTCAGAGCGTCTTGTGAAGGACAGTAAGTTTTCATCAATTCACATTGAAGAGTTTGTATGTAACGTACGTGATACAAAGCTTGGAGCTGAAATTACAACACACGATATTCCAAACGTAGGTGAAGGAAAGCTTAAGAATCTAGACGAAGACGGAATCATCCGTATCGGTGCTGAAATCCGCCCAGGAGATATCTTGGTAGGTAAAATTACTCCAAAGGGAGAAACAGAACTTACTCCAGAAGAAAGACTTCTTCGTTCTATTTTTGGTGAAAAAGTACGTGATGTAAAAGACTCATCACTTAGACTTGATCACGGAAAGCGTGGACGTGTTATTGGGGTTAAAGTATTCTCTCGTGAACGAGGGGACAACCTCGAGTCAGGTATCATCAAGCGTATTCATATTGAGGTTGCGCAAGTGCGTAACATTTCAGTGGGAGACAAGCTTGCTGGACGCCACGGTAACAAGGGTGTTATCTCAACTATCCTTCCAGTAGAAGAAATGCCGTTTGATGCAAATGGCCAGCCAGTTGATATCATCCTTACTCCGCTTGGTGTACCGTCACGTATGAACCTAGGGCAAATTCTTGAAATGCACTTAGGTCTCGCTGCAGAAACGCTTGGTTATCAAGCCGTTGTGCCGTCATTCCAGGGAGCGACAGACGCTGAAATTAAAGAAGAGCTTGTGAAGGCTGGATTTAAGGATACTGGAACGATGCAACTCTTTGACGGTCGTACAGGTGAAGCCTTTAATCAGGAAACTGCCGTTGGTGTGATGTACATCATGAAACTTCACCACATGGTTGAAGATAAGATTCACATGCGATCAATCGGCCCTTACTCACTTATCACTCAGCAGCCGCTTGGAGGTAAGGCTCAAGGTGGAGGACAACGTTTTGGAGAAATGGAAGTATGGGCTCTTGAAGGGTATGGTGCTGCGCACATCTTGCGTGAGATGCTTACGGTTAAGTCTGACGATATCTTAGGACGTTCAGCAGCCTTTGACAGTATCATTAAGGGTGAAGATGTGAAGGAGCCAAACACCCCAGCATCATTTACAGTGATGTTAAACACACTTCGTGGACTTTCGCTTGATGTTGAGCCTCGCAAGATTGAAGGAAGTGAAGCTCCATTACTAGGTGATTCGTCTCTATAATTATTGGCTATCTACACATAACAACTATGAAAACAATCGACACAAACAATTTCGATGGACTCTCGATCAAGGTTGCATCTCCGGAAGCAATCCGTGCATGGTCATTCGGTGAGGTAACCAAGCCTGAGACAATCAACTACCGTACTGGACGTTCTGAACGTTACGGACTCTTCGATGAGCGTATCTTCGGTCCTGAAAAGGATTACGAATGTTACTGTGGTAAATACCGCCGTATTCGTTTTAAGGATATTATCTGTGAGAAATGTGGAGTAGAAGTAACAAAGTCTATTGTTCGTCGTGAACGAATGGGACACATTGAGCTTGCTTCACCTGTTGCTCACATCTGGTTCCTTCGTACTGTTCCATCTCGTATTTCACTTATTTTGGCTCAGCCAGTATCTGATGTAGAAAAGGTGGTGTACTTCGCAGGATATGTTGTGAAGTCTGTAAATCAGGCTGCGAAAGAAGAAATTCTTGCAAACCTTGATTCAGAATTTAAAGCAAAAGTAAAATCTGCAAACGACGAGAAAACTCAAGATAAACTTCGTGAACTCTTAACTGCAACAAAGAAAGAAATCGAGGAAATTAAGCCTTGGAAAATCTTTGACGAACTTACTTACCATCGTTTTGCGATGAAGTATGGTACATGTTTCGAAGCAGGAATTGGTGCAGAAGCAATTTATGAAATCTTTAAGACAATTGACCTTAAGGACCTTGAAGGAAAAATCGTAGTTCAGCTTGAAAAAGCCGGAGCTCTCGAACGTGAAAAAGCTGAGAAGCGTCTTTCACTTGTGCGTGCATTTATTCGTTCAGGTATTCGTCCTGAGTGGATGTTTATGACAGTGATTCCAGTTATTCCTCCAGGTATTCGTCCTATGGTTGCGCTTGAAGGTGGACGCTACGCTGCATCTGATGTGAACGACCTTTACCGTCGTGTGATTAACCGAAACAACCGTCTTAAGAAGTTGATGGAAATCGGTGCGCCAGATGTTATTTTGCGTAACGAAAAGCGTATTCTCCAGGAGGCGTGTGACGCACTTATCGATAACTCTGCTCGTCATGGGCAGGATGCGGTAATGAGTCAATCACAGAAGCGTCAGCTTAAATCACTTTCTGACAACCTTAAAGGTAAACAAGGTCTTCTTCGTGGAAACCTTCTTGGAAAGCGTGTGGACTATTCTGCTCGTTCTGTAATTGTGGTTGGTCCTACACTTGCACTTAACGAATGTGGTCTTCCAAAGCACATGGCGCTTGAGCTCTTTAAGCCGTTTGTTATTTCAAAACTGCTCGAACGAGAACTCGCGTTTAACATTCGTGGAGCTAACAAGCTAATCGAAGATGGAATTCCAGAAGTATGGGCAATTCTTGAAGAATGTATCCAAGGAAAGTATGTACTTCTTAACCGTGCGCCTACACTTCACCGACTTGGTATTCAGGCGTTTAACCCTCGTCTTATCGAAGGTAATGCTATCTCACTTCACCCGCTTGTGTGTTCTGCCTTTAACGCTGACTTCGACGGAGACCAAATGGCGGTGCACCTTCCACTATCTGTGAAAGCACAGGAGGAAGCGCGTACGCTTATGGCCGCTAATCGTAACTTGCTTAAGCCAGGATCTGGAGATTCAATCGTGAATCCTCGTATGGATATGGTGCTTGGTGCGTATTGGATGACTAAAGAAATTCCAGGGGAGAAAGGTGAAGGTAAGTATTTTGCTTCACCAAACGAAGCTATTACTGCGTACGACTTCGGTGTGCTTTCATTCCGAGCAAAGATTTGGGTGATGCCATCAGAAAAAGAAAAGTATGCACAGTTTGAAGGTAAACGATTCGAAACAACTGTTGGACGTCTTCTCTTTAACTCTGTATTCCCGTCAGACTTCCCATACATGAATGATGAAGTTACAGGAAAGAAAATGAACACGATTGTCGACCAGGTTATTCTTACTTACGGTCTTGAGACTGCTCCTACTGTAATCGACAAGATTAAGTCATTCGGGTACAAGTATGCAACTGTTTCAGGAACAACATGGAACATTGACGCTATTAAAGTGCCAAAGGAGAAGGAAGGTTTGGTGAAGGAGGGTTGGGAACAGTCTGCGCGTGTAGTTGCGGACTTCGAAGAAGGATTCCTTTCAGAAGAAGAACGTTACGAGCGTACTATTGAAGTATGGCAAGGGGTTCGTTCAAAGATCGAAAAACTTATTCCAGACTCATTCGTAAAACACGGATCAGTGTATGACTTGATTACTTCTGGTGCCCGAGGATCTGTGGCGCAGGTAATTCAAATGTCAGGTATGAAGGGTATCATCGTGAACAACTCTGGACGTAACATCGACTTCCCAGTTATCTCATCATACAAGGAAGGTCTTACTCCACTTGAGTACTTCATTACAACCTACGGTGCGCGTAAAGGTAACTCTGACACCGCGCTTAAGACAGCGCAGGCCGGATACCTTACTCGACGTCTTGTGGATGTGGCGCAGGATGCCATCATCACTGAAATCGACTGTGGTACAAAAGAATATAAAATTGTACGTGTAGAAAATGCTCTTGGAATTGTAGTGCCTATCTCAAAGACAATTCGTGGACGCGTGCTCGCTGAAGATGTGATGGTAGACGGAGCTCCACTCTTTAAGAAGAATCATCTCGTTAACAAAGACGATGCGCTTACAATTGAAAATGCTGGAGTTGCTGAAGTGAAGGTTTTCTCACCACTTACATGTGAATCACTTCACGGTATCTGTCAGAAGTGTTACGGACTCGATATGGGTCGTAACAAGAAGGTGGACCTTGGAGAAGCAGTTGGTATTGTAGCTGCGCAAGCGATTGGTGAACCGGGAACTCAGCTTACTATGCGTACCTTCCACTCTGGAGGTGTGGCGGGAGCTGACATCACACAAGGTCTTCCTCGTGTAGAAGAAATCTTTGAACGACGTATGCCAAAGAATCCTGCGATTATTGCTCAGGATGCAGGTGAAGTGGTAGCGATTCGTGAAGAAGGAAAAGAGAAAGTAATTGTAATGATTCTCGACGAACCAGAAACTGCAAAGGGTAACAAGAAAGGTAAGCAAGGTGAGTACACTGTTCCGTTCCGTCGTCAGCCGATTGTAAAAGTTGGAGATAAAATTAAGAAGGGTCAGTTCCTTACTGACGGTTCTGCTGATATCGAAGAACTCTTTACACATGCTGGTAAGGAAGTTACAGAAGAATACATCGTTGCTGAAATCAACAAAGTATACGAACTTCAAGGAGCTGCTATTTCACGTAAGCACGTTGAAGTAATCATCAAGCAGATGTTTGGTCGTATCAAGCTTACAAATCCAGGGGATACACACTTTACGCAGTCTGATGTGGTGGAAGTATCTAACTTCCGTGCAGAGAATATGCGTGTGAAGGCAAATGGTGGTACAGAGGCGAAGGGACGCTACTTGATACTTGGTATCACAGATGTGGCACTCTCTACTGACTCATGGCTATCATCAGCGTCATTCCAGAATACGACTCGTGTACTTATCACGGCGTCTACTCGTGGACAAATGGATGAACTACGTGGTCTTAAGGAAAACGTAATCATTGGACGACTTATTCCAGCGGGAACTGGTCTTCGTGGGGAAGAGGGAAAAAAGTAATTCTAAACCTTCTAGAGAACTGATAAAAACAAAGCGGCGCCTACGGCGCCGCTTTGTTTTTTGTTTGTATGAAAAAACCCAGGCACAAGGCCTGGGTGGGATCACCTGCTTCTTTGGTTTGGCGGAACGGTTTTGCACCCGTGGGCGATAGTTGCCCGATGGTGCGTGATGCCTGGCCAATATCCACAAGATAATCTTAGATGATATCTTACTCCTTTTACATAAAACGTCAACTTGCTTTTTATTGGCGGTCCGTATAGTATTGATGGCGGATGTTTGATAGGGAAGGAGTTCTTGGCCGTCTGAGGTTCCAACCTTGGGTTCACCCGCTCCGCCACACCCTTGCGCTGCCTGTAAAAAACATCGCGGTGTCAGCGTTTTGCTTGATAAGCTAAACATCCTGGTTGTGCGGCTACCACCCGTGATTCGTTACCCTAGCAAGTAACGGCACGGGTGGCACTCCCAGTCAATTCGCCCCATAAGGCGATTTTTTGTTGCCAAAAATCATTCTTTGATTCGTGATAAAATAGAGTCAATGAATCCTAAAGACCAGATTAAAGAAAATCTGTCCATCACTGATGTGGTTTCGACATATGTGCGTCTTGAAAAATCAGGAGGTCAGTTTCGCGCGCGTTGCCCATTTCATAATGAAAAGACTCCATCATTTTATGTCTCACCTGAACGAAAATCTTTTCACTGTTTTGGCTGTCAGGAGCATGGTGATATTTTTACGTTTGTAGAAAAAATTGAAAACATTCCTTTTTATGATGCGCTAAAAATCTTAGCAGATAGAGCAGGTGTCTCTCTTAAAGATGCTCAAAAGAATAAAGAAGAATCACAGCTTGTATCGCTTCTAAAAGATGCAACAGTCCACTTTGAGAATACGTTAGACAAGAGCGCAGAGGCGAAGCAATATGTTGACGATAGAGGACTCACTCGTGAGACGCTAACAACCTTTCATGTTGGATATGCAAAGAATGAGTGGCGAGACCTTTTTATTGCGCTCTCACAAAAAGGATATACGCCAGAGCAGATGATTGAAGCGGGGCTTGTGATTGAAGCAAAAGATGATAACGGCAAAACTAAGGGCTACTATGACCGTTTCCGTGGAAGGGTGATGTTTCCCATCCGAAACGTATCAGGGGTGACTGTGGGCTATTCTGGGCGAATCCTGCCATCTGTGGCTGTTGGGACCGAAGGAAAGTATGTAAATACACCAGAAACCCCTTTGTACCATAAGTCAAAAATTTTATTTGGCTACGATACCGCAAAGAAAATGATGCAAGAAACTAAAGAGGTGGTAGTGGTTGAAGGGCAGATGGACCTGTGTATGAGTTACCAGGCTGGAGTACACAATACCGTTGCAGTATCTGGTACTGCGTTTACTGACGAGCATATACATCTCATTAAACGTTTTTGTGATCGAGTGATTCTTTCTTTTGATACAGATAATGCTGGGCAGAATGCATTTAAGAAAACCGCAATGCTGTGTCTTCACGGTGGTTTGGACGTGTACGTAGTTGAACAGTTGGGGACCAAAGATCCAGCTGATCTTATTTTAGAAAATAAAGACGCATGGGTTACTGCAGTTACTAAGAGGCGACATGTTATTGAAGCAGTTCTTGAAGTGGTACTTCAAGAACAAGACGAACGAGAGCGGGGAAGACGTGTCGTGCTTGAAGTATTGCCTTTTGTGCGAGCTGTGCAGTCATCAGTTGATAGAGTTTTCTTCCTAAAGAAGATTGCAGAGAGAACAGGTATCACAGAACAGGCTCTTCAAGAAGAACTTGTTCGTGGGATTGTCTATGAGCCAGAAACTGTTGAAACAAATACACGCATCGTGGTCCCTACAAAAGAAAGAATCACTCGTGAGCTTGTGGCGTTTATAAAACTGAAAGCAAAAGAAAATGACCCAGAAGTGCTTTCGCTTAGTTTAGATATGGAACAATTTCCGGAAGCAATAGTTGGGGAAGAGATGTTTAAGCTCGAAGAACGCTTACATGGAAACCCTGATGTGTACTTAAAGGACTTAATCAGCACATATAAACGAGAAATAAAACAAGAAAAGGTGAGAGATTTACAATTGAAACTAAAAGAAGCTGGAACCGACCACGAGGCTATTATGAAGGAACTTCACGATGTAAGTCGCACATAGAGTGGTGTCCCCAGGTTTACCGTGAATCAGTGTCGACTATTTGGTGTTTTTGTGATATAATCGCGGAACACGCTCTATGGCGAAAAAAGGATCTCAGAAGGTAAAAATTGAAAAGAAAAGTGTACAGAAAAAACCTACGTCAAAAACCGTAGCAAAAAAAGCAAAAGCTAGTAAGGTTGTGATCAAGAAAAAGACCACACCTACCAAAAAGGTATCTGCGAAGAAAGTTCCGAAAAAAGTCATAACAAAATCTCCGAAGAAAGTAGTAAAGAAAGTAACTCAAAAGAAGATATCAGAGAAAACGCCAGCAAAAAAGGCGGTAAAAGCCGTTTCTAAAGTTGAAGTAAAGCCAAAGTATAAGCCAAAAGCTTTTACTATTAAGACTGGTCCGTCAAGACCAAAGATAGCTGAGAAACCAAAGAAGATAACTACTCGTGAGCAAAATGAGCTAGAGTTGCTTACAAAAGGTAAGGAGCGTGGTTTCATCACGTACGACGAAATTATTCGTTACTTCCCGACAATCGAAACAGATATTCTCTATCTCGAAGAGCTTTATGAGAAAATGTCTCAAGCGAATATCGACGTACTCGAAGGTGGAAATCTTCTTGATATGGACGATGACCTCAAAGCACTAGGAAGCGACAGCACTCACGACAGTATACAAATGTACCTACGTGAAATTGGTCAGTATCCTCTTATTTCTGGAGATGATGAGCGAGAACTCGCCAAGCGTATTGAGAAGGGGGACATGGAAGCCGGTTCGCTCCTTGCAAAAGCAAACCTTCGTCTCGTGGTTTCTATTGCAAAGAAATATGTTGGGCGCTCATCAGATTTAACGCTCCTTGACCTTATCCAAGAAGGAAACCTTGGTCTCTTTAAAGCAGTTGAGAAATTCGACTACTCTAAAGGATTTAAGTTTTCTACGTATGCTACATGGTGGATTCGTCAGGCTATCACGCGAGCGCTTGCAGACCAGTCTCGTACAATTCGTATCCCTGTGCACATGGTAGAAACAATTGCTAAATATAAACAGGTGGTTCGACGTCTGTCTCAGGACCTGGGTCGTGATCCGCTTGCAGAAGAAATTGCTGTTGAAATGGGGGTTGATGTGGAAAAAATTCACATTATTGAAAATATTAACCAAGACACTGTCTCTCTTGAGAAGCCGATTGGGGATGATGATGATAAATCAACGCTTGGTGAATTTATTGCTGACGACAAGATTCTATCTCCAGATGCTGAAGCTTCACATAGAATTCTCTCAGACCAGATTAACGAAATTCTTGACGATCTTTCTCCAAAGGAACGTAAGATTGTAGAAATGCGTAACGGGCTAGGTGAGTATGACGGCGTAATGCACACACTAGAAGAGGTGGGAGCTGAGTTTGGGGTAACACGTGAACGTATCCGTCAGATTGAAGCGAAAGTGCATGAGAAGATTCGGTCCCACGACAAAGCTGAGAGGTTACGTAATTACTAAAGAAAATCTAACTTTGTCGAAGCAAACAGCATACTTTTTTGCTAAAAAGTTGCTTCTGCTCGCACCGTCGCGCTCCGCAAGTTGCTTCTCGTAAAGTTAAACTTTATTTAGTTCAAAAGAAAACCGCCCCCTTCGGGGGCGGTTTTCTTTTAGTTGCAGAGTTTATCTAACGCATCCAATGCGTACCATTTTGTTTCTTTTCGTACTTCCGTTGTTTGTTCTAGTTCTGCTTTTGTCCACCACTT
>CAYVMF010000011.1:0-1819 GCA_964452605.1 uncultured Candidatus Saccharibacteria bacterium | reverse complement strand
TGTCCTCCTACGTGCAGCCATATTTTGTGCTTGTCGTGAATACGAAGGAGTACTGTCTTTGAGGTTGTGTCTACAATAAATACATCAGCAGTGTTATCGACTTGCCCAGGAAGTGTGTGAATATGTGCCATATAAAAAGTGTAGCACGGCCGTTATAGAAGACGACGCCCCAAAAAGCCTTGCAAAATATAGAAAAATGTGGTATCATAAAATTTATGTTAATCGATCACGTAACGCTCACAGTAAAAGCAGGAACCGGTGGAACCGGGGTTGTTAGATGGCGCCGTGAGAAAGGGATTCCTTTTGGTGGTCCTGCTGGTGGAGATGGTGGTAAAGGTGGCGATGTATATTTCCGCGTTGTTCGTGATATTCAGGCGCTTTCAGTGTATAAACACAAAAAAGAGTGGGAGGCACAAGTTGGAGAAGCGGGTCAGAAGCGTAGTATGCATGGAAGTAATGCAGAAGACTTATATCTTCCTGTTCCAATCGGTGCAGTTATTTATAACCGAGAGTACGATAAAAAATACGAATGTCTCGAGGAGGGAGACTTTATTGTGTTGCGTGGTGGAAAAGGTGGTCTTGGAAACGAACAATTTAAATCATCGACAAACCGTACGCCTGAAGAATTTACAAAAGGTGAACGAGGAGAGTTCGCTACATTTGAAATCGAATTAAAACTTATTGCAGACGTGGGTCTCATTGGGCTTCCAAATGCTGGAAAGTCATCACTCTTAAATGCGCTCACTCGTGCTGGGGCAAAGATAGGAGACTATCCTTTTACAACGCTTGAACCAAACCTAGGTGCGTACTTCGGGTACGTGCTCGCAGATATTCCTGGTCTTATTGAAGGAGCTAGCGATGGTAAGGGTCTTGGACATAAGTTCCTTCGACACATTAAACGTACTTCCACACTAGTGCACTTAGTTTCTGCTGAGAATGAAAACGTCGCAGAAACATATACGGTTATTCGTAACGAACTCGGTAAATACGATGAAGAGCTTTTGGTTCGTCATGAAATTGTTGTGCTTTCAAAAAGCGACATGGTAACAGATGAAGAGCTTGTGTCAAAGAAAAAAGAACTTGAAAAAGCAACAGGAAAAGAAGTACTTGTCCTATCACTTTTTGACGAGACTAAAGTAAAAGCATTTGGAGACTTTTTGATTAAAGTGCTTTCTAAGTAAGTCTAGTTTTCTTCTAAAAGGTTTGTCCTAGATCCTGGGGTTATTAGTCCGATATGTTTTTGTGGTAATTCCATACAGCGTAAAAGAGTATACGTAACTGAGTTTGAGTTTTCTGTAGAGCCACGAAGGTCTACTCCAAATCGTGGGTATGAGATGTGTTTAGCGTTAATTGCTTCACCGCACTCTTTTGCTTTTGTCCAAAGTGCTCGCATCTCTTCTGCGCTTCCAGAAATAATAGTAGTACCAGGAAATCCATGACTTGTGAGACCGTAGCGTAAGTCTCTAAATTCCCATACGCGTAGTTCGTCAGTAGGTGTATAGCCAATGTATTTCCAAGTTCCGGATATTGGGTCTGTGGCGAGCCCATGTAGTTCACTTTCTACATCACCTAGTCCGTCACGTAGCACTAAGTAGTTGTGTCCAGCAAAACCAAGAAAGAGCGGGTGCTGCACTTGTTCGATGTTCCATTTTCCTACAACGGGTTCTGGCTGTGGATAGGTAAATTTGTTATGAGTTACTGCGTAGACACAAAAGATAAAAAGCGTACTTATAATCAGATCTTTTACGAACTGCCGTGTAAATATATGGCTCATCTTTGTGAACATAAAAAAAGTATAGCAGATATAGGGGTAACAGCC
>CAYVMF010000010.1:0-15323 GCA_964452605.1 uncultured Candidatus Saccharibacteria bacterium | reverse complement strand
TGTGCTTGATAAAAACAAAGAGCTAACCGAGGAGCAAATAGCGCGACAGTAAGGGAGGGTCCTCGAAAAGTCTTGCTATCCATTTAACGCAAGCACCATCCTTGCTATACTCTATATACATATGGCAAAGGGCTCCGCTACTCAACAATTCGTACCAATTGACCGTATTCGAGATGGCATCATTACACTTAAAAATGGTGAGTTACGCGCGATACTCATCACAAGTTCACTTAACCTTGCCCTTAAAAGCGAAGATGAGCAGCAAGCTATCCTCTTACAGTTTCAAAATTTACTTAACTCACTTGAATTCCCGGTACAATTCTTTGCACAATCCAGACGTTTAAATATAAAACCATACCTTGACCTCCTGGAAGAGCGAAGTGGGGAAGTAAAAGAAGACCTCCTTAAAATACAAATCCACGAATACATTGGATTTATTAGGAAATTCGCCGAAGAAACAAACATCATGACCAAACACTTCTTCATTGTCATTCCATATCTCCCAATTTCTGCTTCTTCTTCGGTTTCGGGAGTGAGTTCACTTCTTGGATTTGGTGGATCCTCATCAACAGTATCCAAAGCAGAAGAAAAAGATTTTGAATCAGCACGTATTCAGCTCGAGCAGCGTGTAGCAACTGTGATGCAAGGGCTTGTGCGCTTTGGAGTTCGCGCACAAAAACTTGGAACAGAAGAGGCTGTCGAACTTTTTTATAAACTCTTTAACCCAGGTGAGCAGGACAGGTCTGCACCTAAAATAGCGCAAGCATAAACACCATGAGCATCTTTGACTTTCTTTCTCCACAAAAAAAATCTCCAGTCTCGCCAATTCTGCCTGGGCAAGTATATAAAGTTGCTGAAATGCAACTTAAAGACATCATCGCACCAAGTGCGCTTGGCGTACAACCTAAAATACTTAACCTGGGCACAAACGTTGTTCGCTCTTTCTTTGTAATCTCTTACCCTCACTTTTTAAGTGATAACTGGTTAAGCCCAATCATAAACCTCGACAAAGTGTTTGACGTTGCTATTCATATCACCCCACTAGACACAGGGGAGGTGATGAAAGGTTTCCAAAGAAAAGTTGCCGAAGTGGAAAGCCAAATCATGACACGAGAAGACAAGGGGCTTGTGCGAGACCCTTCACTTGATGTGGCGTACAAAGACCTTGAAGACTTACGTGATGGACTGATCCAGTCTCAAGAAAAAATGTTTGATGTTTCTTTATACATTTCGATTTACGGCGCAGATGAAGCGGAAGTGAGTAAAACAGAAAATGAAATAAAAACGATTCTTGAAAGTCGTCTCGTATATGTAAAACCAGCGCTCTTCCAACAAGACGACGCGTTCCTTTCTACGCTCCCGTTAGGGGATGACCGTCTGGGTATCACCAACAAACTAAACACATCTCCACTTTCTTCATTTTTCCCATTTGTGTCTTTTGACCTCTCTTCTGATAAGGGAATTCTCTACGGACTTAACCGCCACAACGGTTCACTTATTCTTTTTGATCGTTTCTCACTTGAGAACTACAACTCAATTATCTTTGCGAAATCTGGTTCTGGAAAGAGTTATGCGACCAAGCTTGAAATTCTGCGTACACTTATGTTTGATACAGAGGTTATTATCATCGATCCTGAACGTGAATATGAATACCTTGCGGAGTCAGTAGGGGGAAGATACTTTGACATCTCACTGACAAGTAGCCACCACATTAATCCTTTTGACCTACCTGTTCCTGGTGAGGACGAGTCTCCATCTGAAGTACTTAGATCAAACATTGTAAACCTTGTAGGACTTTTCCGTGTAATGCTTGGAGGGCTTAGCCCTGAGGAAGATGCGATTATCGACCAAGCGATAAGTGAGACATATGCACTTAAAGATATTTCAGGTGATGCCGACTTCACAAAACTCGAACCACCGCTTCTTTCTGACTTTGAAATGGTGCTTGCAGGTATCGACGGATCAGAAAACCTTCTTGCAAGACTTTCTAAATACACAAAAGGAACATGGGCGGGCTTCATTAACCAACCTTCAAACGTAGACATCAACAAAAAACTCGTATGTTTCTCAATTCGAGATATGGAGGACGAACTTAAGCCGGTTGCGATGTATATCATCACACACTACATTTGGAACGCTGTTCGTAAAGAGATTCGTAAGCGTCTACTCGTAGTAGACGAAGCATGGATCATGATGAAAAACGATGATACCGCGTCATTCCTGTTTGGTCTTGCTAAGCGTGGACGTAAATACTACCTAGGGCTTGCAACCATTACTCAAGACGTTGGAGACTTCTTGAAATCTCCATACGGACTTCCTATTATTACAAACTCTTCAATTCAGCTTCTCCTTAAACAGTCTCCGTCTTCTATTGACCTTGTACAAAAAACATTTAACTTAACTGACGAAGAGAAATATCTACTCCTTGAGTCAGGTGTCGGGGAGGGGATATTCTTCGCCGGACTAAAACATGTGGCAATTAAAATCGTAGCCTCATACACGGAAGACCAGATAATCACGAGCGACCCGTCACAACTACTTCAGATTAAAGCAATGAAAAAAGAACTCGATGCAGAAAAAACAGCGTAACAACTTACTCGGATTAGCGTGTCTCCTTTTTGGGTTAGGAGTTTTCTCTTGTGTTACAGCATACGCACAAACAGACGCCACCATCACACTTGAGCCAGAACACCCAGGACCATACGAAAAAGTTACCCTTACACTTTCTAGTTACTCATTTGATGTTGACCTGGCAACAATTAGTTGGTTTGTGAATGGTAAAACTGCGCTTGGTGGACCAGGTGAAAGATCGTTTTCAATCACAACAGGCGGAGTGGGGGAGGCTTCGCTCGTAAAAGCACGGATAGTACTTGTGAACGGGGAACAGATAGAAGTTGATACTTTACTTTCACCCCAGGGAATTAGCCTGATATGGGAGGCGCCAGAGAGTTACACACCCCCTTTCTATGAAGGACGCTCTTTGCCTGCTGAAGGGTCTTCTATTCGCCTCGTAGCTGAACCAACAATAAGCTCCCAAGGTAAGCGCGTTCCTCCGGAAGATATTGCATACTCTTGGTACAGTAACGGGGAGCTACTTACAAGCGCTTCAGGCAGAGGAAAGCGTTCAGCTACAATTCCATTAGAATATCTTTCTAATAGCACAAAAATACGTGTGGTAGCACGAGACACTAACGGAAACAGCGCCGCAAAAGAAGTAACCATTTACCCTACAGAAGTGCGCCCTTCATTTTACTTAAGAGACCCTACACTTGGTATAGACTACTCTAGAAACCTAGGTGGTCGTTTTGAAACAACAGGGGAATTCACTCTTGCTTTTGTCCCATACTTTTTCTCAACCAATAACGGACTTGGATCAACCGCAAGCTATGCGTGGGCACTTGATGGACTCCCAATTGAACCAGAAACAAATACCGCGCTCACTTTTAGACCACAGGAAAGTGCTGTAGGACTACGAACACTTACCGTAAACATAAACAATTCAAAGCGGAAGCTACAAAAAGCTGTAGGTAAACTTACTATTTTGTTCGATACAAGATAAAATAGTATCTATGAACCCAAACGAACATGTTTCACTTGATGGAGGGAAGTTCCTCGCCGGCTTCGGTGCAGAAGAATACTCTTTCACCTCAGGAGAAGCTGCAGCTAGTTTTCTACCAATTACTACGTATGCTCTTTGGTTTGCGCTTACTGCTATTGGTATAGCAGGGTTAGGTATGATGTTACTTGGAATAGCTGAAGCTTCTGGAGCAGATGCTTCTTCTAGTAAGATTACATCTGGACACAAGAAGATTACGAATGCATTTAAGTTTACGGTGGTTTCTTTTTCTCTTGTCATGATTATGTTGTGGGTTGCTCCAGATATGGTAACAGGGGATGTGGATTTGAGTGGGTTTAGGTTAAACACAAGCAAACCCGCGGTTTCCCTCACTCCAGCTCCTGTAACTCCTAAACCTGCCACTACGACACCAACCGGATCCGCATCAGAAGTAACGATACGAGAACGTTTTGCAAAAGCAGGTATTGAAATAAACAAGAGCGCCTGCGGTGTAGGCCAGACATCTAACTGTACAAACGTGGCTGGACTACCCGAAGAGACGATAAATATGCTACTAAGTTTAAAAAGTATCTGTGGTTGTAGTGTGGTAATAACAGGGGGGACAGAACCTGGACACCAAACCCACGGGGTAGGAAAAAGACCTGTTGACCTGCGTATAATAACTGACAGAAACGGTGAGGTAAGCAAGGATGATAAGTTATATTTATTTCTAAAAAATAATTCAACTATATTTGGCCCAAAAAAGAGATCAGATGGCACACTCCTTTGCGTTCAGCAATATAAGTGGGTCGGGTCAAACTATATATTCTGTGATGAAGTCGGTGGCGATAGACACTGGCACGTAAACTAGTAATACCACAAATCTCCACACGCTATATTACTTGCCTGATATACTAACACCATGCGCGATCGTAAACTTTTAATACTCTTCCTCATTACTCTTGTCTTTGGTTTTTCTGTGATTGGTTGGTATTTCTTTAAAGCAACAAATAAAGCAGACCCTACACTAGCTGTGCCCACTGATCCATTCGGATCTGCCGAGGACGTAGTGCGCGGTAGCGAATTCGTTACCGGAGGAAATAACCCAGATGGCAGTGAAAATACTTCAGAACGAATACCCGCTTCGGAGAGAGTGTTTGCAGAGGTCTGGGACAAACCTGTTGGAGGTCATGCGTTTGTTACCCGAGAGGTGTTTATCGAGGTCTTTAGCACGTCCACTCCCGCAGGGAGCACAAGCACAGTAACTACTTCACGCGCAGTTAAACAAACCGTTGAATACCTACTTTTTGTTGACCGTATTACAGGCTACCTGTATGGATACGACCCTCTCGATGGAGCGGTATTTCAAATTACAAACACGACAACTCCAGGAATATACGACGCATACATCACCAAAAATGGAACCGAAGTATACATGCGTAGCTTAGCTGAAGACGAAATAACAATACAGACACTTGTCGCAACTATTCCTTCTTTCATAAAAGGGGCTGATGCTCAGGCGCTTACGAACATACGGTCACTTCAAAGTAATGTGAGCTCTTTTGCAGTAAGTGAAACTTCCAACCTCGTATCATACGTCGTTCCAACAAGTCTTGGTAGCTCCATCTACAGCACTAACGCAAAAGGTGTAACCTCAGTAAGTAACTCACCATTTAAGGAGTGGTCTGTTCTATACGGGGGAGAAACACCTTACATCACAACCAAACCTTCTGCGTACCTCGAAGGAAATACTCTTTCGCTTCCAAACCAAAACTTTGCCTTAGGAAACAAGACGGGACTTATGACGCTTCCACATAAAGACGGCGACCTCTTTTTAGCGAGCATGTGGTCAAGGGCCGGACTTGCCGCATTTGTCTTCTCTAAAAAAACCGGAGCGCAAACTATTTTAGATGAAAGAACCCTTGCATCTAAGTGCGCGTGGGGCTACCAAACAAAAATTATCTGTGGAGTACCCACAACAATTCCAAGTACACAAGACGGACTACCTGACGAGTGGTTTAGAGGAAGCGTTTCATTCTCGGACAACTTCTACTTGGTGGAAGGAGACCAGGGGGCCGACGAAGTTGGTGGCAGCACGCTTATTTTTGCCCTTAACGAGCAAGCAGGGCAACCTTTTGATGTCATCAAACCTGTTGTTAACAAAAACAGCACCTCTCTTTCTTTTGTAAATAAGCGAAATGGGTCGCTTTGGTTTTTATACCTCTCAAGACTACCTATAGAGGAGTAAGCACATGAGCAACACGTACGAACTTCTTGATAACGGTAGCTTCCTCGCCGGCTTCGGTGCAGAAGAATACTCTTTCACCTCAGGAGAAGCTGCAGCTAGTTTTCTACCAATTACTACGTATGCTCTTTGGTTTGCGCTTACTGCTATTGGTATAGCAGGGTTAGGTATGATGTTACTTGGAATAGCTGAAGCTTCTGGAGCAGATGCTTCTTCTAGTAAGATTACATCTGGACACAAGAAGATTACGAATGCATTTAAGTTTACGGTGGTTTCTTTTTCTCTTGTCATGATTATGTTGTGGGTTGCTCCAGATATGGTAACAGGGGATGTGGATTTGAGTGGGTTTAGGTTAAATGGGTCAAAGGCAGCCGTTACCACAAACACACCCACAAGACCTGGGGCCACAAGCCAAAATGTACCTAGCGCGTCATGCAGTAACCCAGACACACTAAAAAAATCTCTCGCGTCAGGTTCTGGTGTATGCGCAGGTGCGACATGTACTGTTTTGGCAGACTGTAACCTGACACCATACTTGCCCATCATTAAACAAGAAGCCGCAAAACAGGGGCTAGACTATAGATTTGTAGCAGCAATCATGTGCCGAGAGTCTCGAGGAAAAAAAGATTCGGTGAGCCCACCAGACAAGGTTGGGACAATTAACTGCGGCCTTATGCAAATAAACAAACGAGGGACCTGTACCGCAGAAGACCTTGACCCTCAGACAAACATTGCGCGCGGCGCCGCTCTACTTAAAGAAAAGTACGGTGCAATATCTCAAATTTATCCAAACATTAAAAAAGAATCTTTAGTCGCGGCAGCATATAACTGCTGTGGAGGAGGAGATAACCCAAACGCTTCAAGTAATGACTGCACCGTTGCATCTGGATTTCCGTATTCAATACCTAAATGGGCATGCCCAATAAATCCAGGAACACCTCCTTCAAACATGTGTGATGTGCGGTCTTATGCATGTAGCATTGCCGCTTGCATAGAAAGCCTCCCCGCAAACTAGATGTGCTTTATTTTGAGAAGCTGCTTCTTCATGTACATGTCCTGGAAGATGCTGATGACGTTACCCGTAAACCAGTAGAGTCCAAGTGCGGCAGGGAAGAGATATGCAGACACTCCGATTATCACCGGAAGCACATACAGAAGCTGCACTTTCATTGACTTCATAAAGTGATCCTGAAATGTTTCTTCATGCGCTGGTTTTTCTGTAACCATTGTCGTGGTCTGTCGTCGCGCAAGAATATATGCTGAAATACCAGTAAGCAGAGCAATGACAAGGCTTTTTTGTGTTACATCTAAAATACCAAATGCTTTTGTATGGAGAGTTTCTGGAAAACTAATGAAAGAGTACAGTGAGTTTGGATCCGCATACAACCCTTTTGAAACCACAAAATAAAGCGCGATAACAACCGGCAACTGAATAAGAATAGTAACAATACTCGCAAATGGGTTTACATTATTCTTCTTGTAAAGCTCCATCATTTTTTTCGAAGCCTCTCGAGGGTCTTTTTTTGATTCCTCTTTAATCTTTGCCATGTCTCCCTCCAAACGCTTCATAATGTGCTGGCTGCGAAGCGCCGACATGTTAAGAGGGAACAAAAGTGTTTTAACAATAAGCGTTACTGCGATTATTGCAGCTCCAATGTCGTGGAGCGGAACAATTTGCAACATAACAACCACGAGGTTGTAGAGGGGTTCGTAAAAAAGTGTGTGAAACATAGTGTTAAGGCAGTGTAGCAAATAGTGAACCAAGCTGCATCACAATGGCGGCCTGCGACTCGCGCAGCACTTTGGCTTGAGGGTAGATAATAAGTACGTAAGGTTTGTTATAACCTGTTTTTACAAAGGCTTCATATATTTTACGTCTGATACGATTACGATCTACAGAGCGTTTAACTCGTTTCTTTGAGATGACACATGCGACTTTACACGTTTCTGCTGAAACATATGCAATATCAAAAAGTGGCGCCCGCAGAAGAGAGCGCTTACTTAATGTTGTAAAATCACTTTTTGTTACACGTGCTTTTTTTGAAAGCATGAGAGGGGATTAAACTGAAAGCTTCTTGCGGCCCTGGCTACGGCGACGTGCAATTACCTTTTTACCTCCTTTAGTTGACATACGTACGAGAAAGCCGTGTGTTGTTCCTCGCTTCTTTCTCTTTGGGTTATATGTGATAGACATGGCGCCATTCTACACGAAGAAAGGCTTAAAATCAACCCAAGGAACTCTTTCTCTCCCGGTTTTACCAAGGCCCCACTCACACCAAGGATTTCTGTGCCAAACCTTTCCCCGCACACAGAAATCCTTGGTGTGAGTGGGGCTAGGCAAGGGGTCTATTGAATAGCTGGCCTACGCGTGTATACTACAGAACTATGGACTACCAACAGCTCTGGAGCAGCGTTTTATCGCAGATAGAAATTGAGTTGTCTCGTGTTAACTTCAACACCTGGTTTAAGAACACCCGAATCGTTGACTACAAGGATGGTGACGTTACCGTTGGCGTTCCAAATGAGTTCGTGAAGGACTGGCTCAACCAGAAATACCACAAATTTATCCTTCGAATCTTACGAACAATTCACGAGGGCGTGCGTTCACTTACCTTCACCGTAGTTAAGCCTGAAGCACTTCAAAAGAAGGCGCAGCATATCGCAATCACAGGACAACCACTTCCTCTACAAGATCTCTACATCAATAAAGATGACGGACTAAACCCTCGCTACACATTTGACACTTTTATCGTCGGACCGTTTAACGAAGTGGCTTTTGCGTGTGGGCAAGCAGTAATTGCAAGTCCGGGTATTGTCTATAACCCTCTCTTCCTCTATGGAAATACAGGGCTTGGTAAAACCCACCTCATGCAAGCAGTTGGAAACACCATTAAAAGAAAGTACCCAGAGCGAAAAGTGTTTTACACATCACTTGAGAAGTTTTATATGGACCTTGTAAGTTCCATCAACTTAAATAAAATAAACTCATTTAAAGAAAAGTATCGTAAATATGACGTACTTATTATGGACGACGTACAGTTTATTAATGGAAAGGAAAAAACCCAAGACGAACTCTTCCACCTCTTTAACGCCTTGTACGAGATGAATAAGCAGATTATCTTTTCATCAGATAAACACCCAAACTTTATTACAGGACTTGAAGACCGCCTCAGGTCTCGATTTAACCAAGGAATGATTGTTGACGTGAACGTGCCTTCACTTGAATCACGTTTAGCCATCCTTCAATCAAAGACAAAAGAGTACCGCGACAAAATCCCTAACGAAGTACTAGAATTCGTAGCTGAAACAGTGCAGGGGAACATTCGAGAACTTGAAGGTGTCATGACGTCTCTCTTAGGGTATATTCAAGCGAAGCAACAAGTGCTTACTCTCGCTGATGCAAAAACCCTTTTAAAAAATAACGTACGCGCAAAGAAAAGTATTTCTATACCGGAAATCGTTAAACTTATTGCTGACTACTACCACATACCAGACGTGTACATCTATAACAAAACACGTCGAAAAGATGTCGTAAAGCCGCGCCAAATTGTCATGTACATCCTTCGTGAAGACTTTGATATTTCTTATCCAATGATCGGGGACAGGCTAGGGGGGCGAGACCACACAACAGTAATTCACTCATACGAAAAAATAAAAGGAAATCTAAAGGATGACCCTCACTTGAAGCGAGAAATCGAAGACATTCGAGCAATGTTAGTGTAAAAACTTCATCAAAAGCTCTTCTGTGAATAACTCTGTGTATAACGAAGGAACAACTCGTGTATACCAACCCCACTTCTCCACACCTCTCAAAAAATTGAGTCTAGATACCCACAAACACAACCCTGAAGCTAGTCTGTTTTGCTTTACTAAAAATCCAAAAAATCCTTATAAATAAAAGAAATACGAGGCTATTCACCGCATCAACAGGTCTATACTTAGTATTATATTTTATATATACTAAACACTATGAAATTCGAATGCAGAGGTGGTGCGCTTGTTACAGCGGTACAGCAAGTAGCTAAAGCAAGAAGTACCCACACAGACCAAAGCTACCTACAAGACATTCATATTGCGCTTGATGCTCATCAGCTTACTGTTCGTGCAACCGACCTAGAACTCTTTTGTGAGAAAAGTCTTTCAGTTAAAGGTATACAAAATGGTTCGTGTATTCTTAAGGGTGAGACGCTTGTAAAAATTATTTCATTCCTTCAGAAAAACGACACAGTATTTTCTTGTGAGCTTGTCGATGGTGTTTTTTCTATTACAAGTGAAAAAGAAGTTATAGAAATAAAAACAACCCCATACGAAGACTTTCCTGTGTTGCCAAGTCAGGGTGAATCCCTTGGGGCTGTTTCAAAAGAAGTTCTTGTTGAGCTTTTGAAGGATGTTGCTTTTTGTGCAGCAACAACAGAAATTAAGCCTGAGATTGCTTCGGTGTATCTCTATACAAAAGAGGGATCTTTGATATCTGTCGCAACCGACTCTTATCGCCTCGCAGAGAAGGTTGTAGAGGCTCCAGAGGGGCTTTCACTAAGCGTGCTCATTCCTCAAAAACACATCGCAGATATTGTATTTATAATAAGTGAGGAGACCTCCCCACTCTCTCTTTCAATGTACGAAAGTATTTTGACCATAAGCACAGATAACTTAACACTCTGTATCCATACTACAACTGGTCAGTTCCCTGACTACAGACAACTTTTTCCTTCTGCGTTTACTACAACGGCTACACTTTCAAAAGCAGAAATTCAAAGTGCGTTAACCCTTACGACATATTTTACTGAGCAGTACTCTCAAGTTAAGTGTGTGTTTACTGACACAAGCCTCACTCTTCACAGTAAAAACGAAACCGTGGGACAGGTAACAAACACAGTCGCTATTTCAAAAACAGGGGACGACATAGAGGTTAGTTACAACAATCGGTATTTTCTCGATGCGCTCTCACACATTACAGGCAACACCCTAAAGGCATCGTTTACTTCCCCAATAAGACCGGTCATTATTCAAAGCACCGAAGATATCAGTTTTACGTACCTGCTCATGCCTCTTAACCGCTAGGGGGCACATATATGGATAGCTCACTTTTTTCAAAACATGCAAAGACGCTTATCCGACAGAATGAAAACAAGGAGCATGTAAGCACCCTGGTTAAGCAGCTTGGTATAACGCTCACCGAAAGTGAATTCACTCTTTCAGGTAAAAAAATTATATTACATGTGTCCTCAGCGAAAAAAACTATACTACACACTCGCAAGTTAAACGAGTTTCTAAAAGAACACGGTTACACACTTTCTTACTGAACGACCGTCGTTGGAATCTCTACAGAGGTGGTGCCCATAAATTGCTCACCTGAAGGACAGTTGATACTGTGCGTCGCTAACCAGTTTTGTAGAGATGTTTCCCAGAGGTAGTATTGTGAGTCATTTGTTGGGTTTGCTGGATATGAACCGTTCGGGTCATTTTTTATAACCGAGTCTAATATTTCGTGTACACCGTTTGAGCCGCAGTACTGTCCGCGTAGAATTGGCTTATCAGAGGTGTTTGGTAGTGGTTCAGGGAAATACTCAATTGAGCTTGTTCCAATCGCTGCAATCATTGCTTTGTGCCAAATAGGAGCAAGTACAAGACCCGCCACAGATTTATCAATAGGAGTATTGTTGTTATTTCCTCCCCACATACCTATTACAACAGAAGGTGTGTAACCAACAACCCACACGTCGCGGTAGTCGTTTGTGGTACCTGTTTTAGCAGCTACGGGGCGCTCACCAAAAAAGAGAGGTGAGTTACTTCCGTACGCAGGGATTTTTGCTGCTTGATCAGCGAGGACACTTGAAATAAGTGAAGTTACAGTGTCAGGAAGGACTTGAGTTTGGGCAGGGCTGTATTTTTCAAGAAGAGTGCCAGATGCATCACGCACTTCGAGAATTCCCTGAGGCTTACTGTAGATACCGTTATTTGCGAATACACCGTATGCGTTTGTAAGTTCTAGTAGTGTTATTTCACCACCTCCAAGTACCAAAGAAAGTCCGTAACGTGCAGGGTCTTTAATTGTTGAGAGCCCCATTTTTTGAGCGAGTTCGATGGCGTTGTTAATTCCGGTAAGGTAAAGCAGTTTTACTGCAGGGACGTTAAGCGATTGCGCAAGCGCGTCTCGAAGAGAGATAGGACCTCTAAAGAGTCCGTCATAGTTTTCTGGCATGTAACATGCACTTTTGTTTACTCCTGCTTTTGGGTTTCCATATGCATCGCAGAGCGAACTGAACTGTGTAGGCACGTCGAAGAGTACTGTTTCTGGGGTATAGCCAAGTGCAAAAGCCGCTGCGTAGACAATAGGTTTAAAAGACGAACCTGGTTGGCGAAGTGCGGTTGCGATGTTGTACTGCCCTTCGATTTTTGTATCAAAGAAGTCTCGAGACCCAACCATTGAAATTATTTGCCCCGTACGTGGGTCAATCGCTACAAGCGCTGCGTTTGTAGCTTTAAATTTTCTTTCGTTTTCTAGGGCGCCTTCTTTTACAATCGTCTCAAGTTGTTGCTGAAGAGGGTAGTCGATAGTTGAGATTACTTTTAGTCCGCCACTTTGTACAACTTCTTTACCATATTTTTCTTCAAGATACTCTCGGAGGTACATAATGAAGTGAAGTGCGCGGCCACTGTCAGAAACGTCTTTATCAAAGTTAACCACTTCAGCAGCTGCTATGTTTTTTTCTTCCTCGGTGATGTACCCAAGCTCAAGCATTCTTCGCAGTACAAGGTTTTTTCTTGCCTCTAGTGCGCTACGGTTTTTCCCGTAAGGTGAGTAGTATGTCGGTGATTGCGGTAATGCTGCGAGGTACGCTGCTTCTGCGAGCGTAACGTCTTTTGCGTGCTTATCAAAAAAAGAAAGAGATGCTTCTTCAACCCCGTAGAGTGTTCCTCCGTACGGGCTTTCGTTGAGATAGATTTGAAGGATGGCGTCTTTTGGTAGTTGCGCGTCTAGTTTAAGCGAAAGAATAATCTCTTTTAGTTTTCTTGAGATCGTTTTCTCTCGGGTAAGAAGCGTATTTTTTATTACCTGTTGGTTAATGGTTGACCCACCTTGAGAGAAAGCTCCTGTGGTAATGTTTGCAAGCGCCGCACGAACAAATGACGTTGGACGGAACCCGTTATGTTCATAGAAGTGTGCGTCTTCGATGGCAATCGTTGCTTGCTGTATGTATAAACTCATTTCACTTATCGGCACTTCCGTTCGTCTAATATTGTCGTGAATGTTGTAGAGCACTGTTGCTCCTGTGCGGTCGTAAATCTTTGTAGAGTTGGCGACATTTCTATTTTCAAAGTTGTCAAAGTCAGGCAGCTGAAGTGTTGCTATCCACCCAATGAAAATCGCAAAACAGATAATACCTGCTGCAAGTACAATAAAAATAAATTCACGAATAATAGTGTTGCGTGTCTTGTGTTTACGCGTATGGTGGCCCGTTGACATAGTAATAATCATACCATGAGCTGGTTCGCCACAGAGGTTTACAATATGGTAGTATTGTAGCTATGGATAAGGTAATTACTGAAGAGCAAAAAATCGAAGAAATTCTCACTCGCGGGGTAGAGGATATTTTTATAAAAGAAGAATTTAAAAAAGACCTTCTTTCTGGGCGCCAGTTAAGAGTTAAGTTAGGTATTGACCCAACAGGTCCTAAGATTCACCTGGGACGAGCAATTCCACTTCGTAAACTTCGTGAACTACAAAATCTTGGGCATCAAGTCGTATTGATCGTCGGAGACTTTACCGCTCAAGTAGGGGACGCGTCCGATAAAAGTGATAAGCGTCCAATGCTTACTAGAGCTCAGATAGATGAGAACCTAAAAGATTACAAGAGCCAGATTTCAAAAATTATTGATATCTCAAAAACAGAGTTTGTGTACAACAGTGATTGGCTTTCAAAACTTTCTTTTGAAGAAGTAACGAAACTCGCAGAATGTTTTTCTGTACAGCAAATGCTTGCGCGCCGCAATTTCAAAGATCGTTATGAGCAGGGGGTTGAGATATCTCTACGTGAGTTTTTGTACCCAATGATGCAAGGGTATGACTCAGTAGCGGTTAAAGCAGATGTTGAGCTTGGAGGGTTTGATCAGCTGTTTAACGTAAAAGCCGGTCGCACCGTACAAGAGTATTACGGAATGCCAAAGCAGCACATCATGGTAGGGACAATGCTTGAAGGGACGGATGGAAGAAAAATGTCTTCAAGTTGGGGGAACGTTATCACTATTGTTGATGAACCTTTCGATATGTTTGGGAAACTAATGTCTGTAAGAGACGAGCTTATTATTAAGTACTTCACACTGTGTACTGACTTGTCGCTTGATGAAATTGCTACCATTGAAAAATCTCTTACCTCTGGTGAAAACCCTAGAGATATTAAAATGCGCCTCGCGTCTGAAGTGGTAACAATGTATCACTCTGAAAAAGAAGCAGCACGTGCTAAAAATTCTTGGATTGAAACCTTTTCAAAAGGGGGTGTACCTGATTCTGTTCCTGAGATTACGGCTACCTTAGATACAGAGCTTGTTGATGTGCTTATTGCAAATGAGGTTGTGTCTTCAAAAACAGATTGGAGACGTCTTGTAGAGGATGGGGCTGTTTCAGATACAGAAGGTGTTGCAGTAACTGACCCAAAAGAAAAAGTAAGGAATGCGACATTTAAAATAGGTAAAAAACGATTTGTGAAAATCGTGGTGCAGGGTTAAAGGAAATGGAAAAGAGCGACGCCTACGGCGTCGCTCTTTTCCATCCACCCGCTTCTCTCTACCAGTACCCCTCGTCGTTTGCCTGAAAGGCGATATCTATTTCATCTGCCTCCTCGTCGTCTTCTCCGAAAATAGCAACTTCTTCCTCAACAAGCACGTCCTCCTCAAAGACTGCCTCGAGTGCGTCTGGGTTGATTTCTCCTCCTTTTGGTTCCTCTTCTTCTATTAACATATGTCTTTAATGAAGAAAAGATATCACCTTACGTCCTTCTACGCAAGTCTGCCCGAGTGATTTATTTCCACAGGGTCATTTTTCTGTGTGCGCTATGGGTTAACGCAATTGCGATTGCATCTAATTCATCGTCCAAAAGGCTTACAGATAAAGGGATTTTAAGGATTTTTGGAACCATGTGAGCGATATCTTTTTTAGTTGCGTTACCGTGTCCAGCCACAGCAAGTTTTATTTGAGGTGGTGAGTACTCGTGAATACTAAGTGCGTGTATATGTGCGAGGTACAGTACCACCCCTCGTACTTCTGCGACGTTAATAGCTGTTGTCTGGTTCTTTGCGAAAAAAAGTTTTTCAATAGCAAGCTCCTGTGGGCCATATTCTTTTATAAGCGCTTCTAGTTGAGACCCAATAGCTCCGAGGCGTTTTTCAAAAGAGTCCGTCCTTGATGTGATGATACAAAGGGAGTGTACAAGCACCTCTTTAGATCCTTCTTTGTCCAAAATACATACACCTAGTCGATAAAACACAGGGTCTATTCCAAGTATGAGTACAAGAGGATTACTC
>CAYVMF010000009.1:11539-16533 GCA_964452605.1 uncultured Candidatus Saccharibacteria bacterium | reverse complement strand
GCGGAGGCGAAAAGAGGAACAGAAAGAGCGGCTAATAAAAAGAACGTAAGACTTAGTTTCTTTGACATACGCAAAGTGTATCCCTATAGGTAGAAAGCGGTCAAGGGAAAAGAATTAGTGCACCATTGAAAGAGACACTTATTTAGTGTAGTGTCGTACACAGACAGGAGGTTACCTATGGACACACCTGAGATTGAAGCACATGAAGTGCACATAAGTCCCTTTGGGATATGCACCCTACTCTCCCTTGAAGTCCTGCCGGCGCCGCTACGGTGTTACGAAAAACTGCAGAAGACAGCGCAGCAACTTGGGCTTCAAGAACTCCCCGAAAACCTCGGAGAGGAGACGCTTCCGCAAATACTTATGCAAGTCGCGCGCACTGTTGGTGCGGCGAGCATTTGGATTTCTGGAGTACATGATAGTTACCACACCATCAACCTCGCTCTCGAAGAGAGCGACCAACAGCACGAACCCTGTATCGTCTGCTTTGAGCTTACATACTTAGAAAGAGACATCATCGAAATAAGCAGTGTTCGCCAGATCCCAATCAGGGAAATATGGGACCTTGATTTCGAGGACACGTGCTACTGCCTCTTCCTTGGGTCAGCAGATGCATAAAACCGGCCCATGGCCGGTTTTATTAATGCTGCACTACTTTAAAATTACAAGAGGTTAAATGACGCGAGCGAATCCCCTTCCCGCAATTTCATAATTCTCACACCCTGAGTATCTCGCCCAAGTGTTGGAATAGAAGAAATTTCTGTGCGAATCACTTGAGAATCTTTAGATACCGCAAGGAGCTCCTCAATATCTCCCGTAACCACACGAGCAACCATAAGTTTCCCAGTCTTCTCAGTTACTTTTACTGTCTTGATACCGGAACCACCACGCTTCTGTGTTTTGTACTCAGAGAGTTTAGTTTTCTTTCCGTATCCGTTCGCAGTCATGATAAGTAGCTCTGCACCCTTCACACCGGTAACCACTTTATCTGCCGCTACAATTACATCCCCTTTATCAAGTTTCATTCCAATCACTCCTGCGGCAGTGCGCCCCATCTCTCGCACATCAGTATGGTTAAAACGAATTGACTGACCATTTTGAGTCGTAAGCATTACGTTATCCTCATCTGACACAAATAATGCCGCAAGAAGTTCATCTTTTTCTTCTAGGCGAATCGCAATAAGCCCGTTACGGCGAACGTCTTTGAAACTATCTGCAGAAGATTTCTTCACGGTACCTTCTTTGGTAATCATCATAAGAGAAATACCTGCCATTGCTTTTACATCCTTTGGCATCGCGAGAATACTTGTTACTTTTTCTCCATCAACAAGCTGGAGGAAGTTCATAATTGATTTACCTCGTGTGGCACGCTTCCCTTCTGGAAGGTCATACATCTTCATCTGATATGCTTTCCCTTTGTCAGTAAAGAATAGTAGGTCACTATGACTTGAAGTCGTGAGCGACATTGTTACAAAGTCTTCTTCTTTAGTGTTCATGTCGACAACTCCCACACCACCACGTTTTTGTGTACGGAACTCAGATGGGTCAGTACGTTTTACATATCCTCCTGAGGTATATACAAGCACTTCTTCTTTATCTGCAATCAAGTCCTCTGGGTTGAATTCTTTAGCTCTGTGCTTTACGATTTTTGTACGACGTTCATCTCCATAGCGCGCGCGAATGTCTGCAAGTTCTGATTTAATAATCGCGAGCATTTTCTTTTCTGATGAAAGAATTGCTTTGAGCTCTGCAATAAGTAACTGCACAGCTTTCAGGTCGTCCTCTATCTTCTTTCGCTCAAGACCAGCCAATCGCTGGAGTTTCATTTCAAGAATCGCTGTCGCTTGAATATCAGAGAATTTAAATTTCTTCACCAACTGCGCATGGGCGTCCGGTGTGTCCTTTGATTTCTTGATCGTCTGAATAATCTCGTCGATATGGTCCAGCGCCTTCTTTAGACCGAGCAGAATATGTTCACGCTCAAGGGCACGTTTAAGGTCAAACTCAGTACGACGACGCACGACTTCTTTTCGGTGCCCGATGAACGACTCAAGCGCACCTTTAAGTGAAAGCGTCTGCGGAATGCCGTCCACAAGTGCAACCACGTTATAGTGGAACGTGCTTTCGAGTTCTGTGTGTTTGTATAAATAATTCAACACTTTCTGTGGCTGTGCTCCGGATTTAAGGTCAATCACCACACGAATGTCTTTAGTTGATTCATCACGAAGACCTTTGATTCCTTCAATTTTTTTCTCACGCACGAGGTCTGCAATATTTTCAATTAAGTTACTCTTCACTACACGGAAAGGAAGTGAGGTAATGATGATTTGGAACTGTCCGTTTTTTGTTTCTGTAATTTCTGCTTCGCCTCGTACCACTACACCACCACGCCCTGTTGCGTAGGCTTGTCTGATATCTGACTGACCAAATGCAATACCTCCAACTGGAAAGTCAGGCCCTTTCACATGCTCACAAAGTTCTTCAGTCGTTGCATGTGGATTGTCTATCAAATGCACAGTCGCATCAACCACTTCGCCTAAGTTATGCGGAGGAATGTTAGTAGCCATTCCCACCGCGATACCAAGAGTACCGTTTAAAAGAAGATTAGGAACAGCCGTAGGAAGCACACGGGGTTCTTTTTTTGTGCCGTCATAGTTAGGAACCATTTCCACAGTATCTTTTTCGATATCACGCATCATCTCCATTGAGACTTTTGACATCTTCGCTTCGGTATAACGATATGCAGCAGCTCCATCACCATCGATTGATCCAAAGTTCCCCTGACCCATCACAAGCGGATAACGATATGAAAAGTCTTGAGCAGATTTCACCATCGCGTCATACACAGAAGCGTCTCCATGTGGGTGATAGTTACCAAGTACGTCTCCTACAATTGTCGCAGACTTACGAAACTTAGCACCTGGAGTGAGCCCCATATTGTTCATCGAATATAAAATGCGACGATGTACTGGTTTAAGACCATCTCTTGCGTCAGGAAGTGCGCGTGAAGTGATCACACTCATCGCATAGTCGAGATATGCAGTACGCATTTCTTCCGAAATGTTAACTGCCAAAATACCAGATCGCTCTACTGGAACAGGAGATTCTTCAGGGTTAGTTGTCTTTTTTGCCATAGAAAAATGTCAAACGAATATCTATATAGTATAGCATAAATCCGACTAAGAAACTACACAGACTTTTGATAAAAAGCCGCTAATTAACCCTACTCATTACGATACACTTCTGTGCCTTCAAGTAGCATTTGCCCGGAATTACCAACTTCACCTAGACGAAGTTTGGCTTCTTGAAACAGCCTTGAAAAGGACTCGAGCGGAGATTCTCCTTTGTCGTTTAACGTATCCCCTGCTATTGGTGTTGTGTTTTCTGTATTGACGTATACATCGTGCCAAAAGCCGTAATCATAATAAAGAATAAGCCCCACAACAATCCCTGTTATAACCGAAGCAAACACAAAAGCGTGCATGTGTTGTATATGTTTATTTTGTCGGCGCACATGACGGACATATCCGCGTAGAGAAAGTTTCATAACGTCTAATAATAAAAGTATACAACACAAAGCGCGGCCTTCGGCCGCGCTTTGTGTTTATTACATCTCGTGGAACAACACCACCTCTCCTAACTTCGACTCGATATCTTTCTTTTTAATAGTGAGCTTCTCTACGGGCTCAATTTTTTCAGCACCTGCTTCTTTTAGGAAAATTGGAATGGACTTCTCGTCGTAGTCCATTGGAATAATAAGGTGCGACTCAAGAGAGACTGCAGTTTTATGAGCGTCATACGCATTAAGCAAGAAACCATCATTACCAACAGGGATAAATAATACATCTGTTTCGTCAATGACCTCTTTGTGATGTGGCTCAAGCATTTGTGAGAGAGCGCCTAGAAAAGTAACTTTAATCCCATCAAACGTAAAACAATAACTTGTATTCTGGTATGTTTTTTTTGTTTTCCCTTCTTGTAACTCTACTTCAGTTCCAAAACCTTTAATAAAAATTCCAGCGACTTCGTACTCACCAGCACCACTAATCACGAAAGGCTCCTTTGAACCATGCGTTACTTGTTCTACACCATTATAGTCTGGGTGATTTGTTGTGACGAGACATACGTCTGCACCATATTTCGCAACTTTCCCTTTTCCGTCTTTTGAAACAGGGTTTATTGCAAACGTAGTTTCTCCAACTTGTAACTTGAAATGCTGACGTCCGTAGTGAGTGATTATCATGCTCACTATTCTAACATAGCTTTTTTATTTGAGGAGCACTCAAATCAAACTCTAAAAACAATCAATCTTAGACTTGACAAAATACATATAAATGATATAATAATATTCTGTTCATTCAACCCAAGAAAGGCTTCTCTATGCCCCCAAAGGAATCCCAACCGGCCGAGACAAGCTTCTCGGTCGACATCACCTGGCCGAGGCCATTGAGACTGGCCCGCTACGTCATGGTGCTGACGCTGTTTGCCTTCATGGCGGCAATCGTCGGAAACGTCGTCGTGCCGAGAAGTAATGACCCTCTCTCAAACTCGCTTATCGGCCTGGTCGTCATGGTTCTCGCCGCCTTCGCGCTTTGCCTGATCACCATCGTGGTCGAACTGACCCTGCGCTGGCGTCGTCTGGCGCGCAAGGACATCATTCCCGGCTAGACAACTGGCAACAACAAAGGAGACACCCATGAGATGACGACTGAGTAAAGAGCAGTGGACCTAAGCCATCCACGAGATCAAGGCTCTCAACCCTCAGCAGCGGAGGGTGCCCCCAATGGGCAAACTTGATCAGACCGGCCGCCAACGCACTTAGGTGCAGAGGCGGCCTTTCTTATTGCAAATTAGAGCTTTTTGTTGTAGTATTGTGGATAATCTATTAATAGATAACGTTCTAGCGTAACCCCTACTTCTGCAGACATTTGAGGAGTAGACCACTAGACCGAAGGTGTGAATCCCACCTTTTGTGTGGGAATTTATTTTTTTAT
>CAYVMF010000009.1:0-11439 GCA_964452605.1 uncultured Candidatus Saccharibacteria bacterium | reverse complement strand
TTTTATGACAACAAACGAATCAACAATTGAAGGAGCGGATGTAGTACTTGTAAAGCAAGACGACATCGTAGAAGGTACCGTAGTCGCTATCCAAAAGGCAGCGCTCTATGTAGACCTCGGCCTTTCAGGGACAGGTATTATTTATGGTGCTGAGTTCATGAACGCTCGTGATGTGATTAAACGCATCAACATCGGCGACATGATTTCTGCAAAAGTTATTCTTCGTGAAAACAAAGAAGGATATGTAGAACTTTCTCTTAAGGAAGCTCGTCAGGCACTTATGTGGTCTGATGCAGAACAGGCCATCAAAGAAAAACGAGTTATGGATCTCGTTATCAAGGACGCCAACAAAGGTGGACTTATCATCGAATGGCAAGGAATCGCTGGATTCCTTCCGGCATCTCAGCTTAAGGAAGAAAACTATCCTCGTGTAGAAGACGGCGATAAGGATAAAATCCTCCGTGAGCTTAAGAAGCTTATCGGAAAGCGTATTTCAGTTACTATCATTAACGCACTTCCAAAAGAAGGTAAGCTTATCTTCTCTGAAAAAGACGGTGGTGTTAAGGAATCAAAAGAAGTTATCGCTGGTAACTTCCTCGTTGGAGATGAGGTTGAAGGTACTGTTACAGGTGTCGTAGAATTCGGAATCTTCGTAAAACTAGAAGATGGCGTTGAGGGGCTTGTTCACAAGTCAGAAATTGACTGGGGACTTGTTGAAGACACAAAGGCTCACGCTCGTGTTGGAGACAAGGTAAAAGCTAAGATTATTGAAGTGAAGGATGGAAAGATTTCACTTTCTATCAAGGCGCTTAAGCAAAACCCATGGAAGGAGGCTGCCGCTAAATACAAGAAGGGCGACCAAGTTCAGGGTGTTGTGATTAAGTTCAACAAGCACGGAGCACTTGTTTCTATTGAAGAAGGAGTTGCAGGGCTTGTACACGTATCTGATTTCGGAGACGAAGAGAAGCTACGTGCAGCACTTTCACTTGGAAAGAGCGCATCGTTTACGATTACATTCTTTGACGCAAATGAAGAGCGCATGACGCTTTCATACGCGAAGTAAGTAAAGGTGAGCATCACACGACACAACTAATAAAAGAGCGACGCCTACGGCGTCGCTCTTTTATTAGTTGTGTCGTTCCATCGCCTTCTGGTAACCCAGAGTCGCGATATCTTTAATCGAAGCAAGCACGTTTGTAGCGACAGCACGCAAAAGTGTCAGCTCTTCATCTCTGAACTTTCCCATCACATACCCTTGCACCGCTTCTCCGTGAGGAGCGTCTGCCTTACCATCTTCTTTTACAGGTGCAATACCAACTCGAATACGCACAAATTCTCGAGTCCCTAGATGTTCAATAATACTTTTAACTCCATTATGTCCACCGTCCCCCCTGTCATGAGAAATACGAATAGCACCTATCGGTAAATCCTTATCATCATACACCACGACAAGCTCGCGGTCGCTGTGGTACTTCAGGTAGTGCGCAACTGCTTTACCACTTTCGTTCATAAACGTATCAGGTACAAAAAGCTCTACACCTTCTATGTTCATCACATCTTCTTCTATTAAAGAAACAACAATACGCGCGGCATTATGACGCGTATAGGCATATTCATTACCAGGATTTCCAAGTGGAACTATCGTGTATATCATTGTGTATGAGTGTATCATTCGTACTATAATCAGCAATTTATAAAAGATATGATTCGTTTGTTGCGGAGCAACAAACGAATCTATATACTGAGCACACAATGCTATCTACAATTATGCAACCGATACTTGATTCGTTTACAGATGTTGCACAAAATCCGATTTCAATCTCTATCATTGTCATCATCTCCCTTTTACTTGTATCGCTTCTACTCGCCATGATCTTCCCATCATGTCGAGAGCTCTTGGTTCGTGGGCGCATTCTTGAAGAAGACGAAAAACCTTCTTCTCTTTTTTACTGGATACTTATTGTCATCATCATTGTAAAGTGTATTCAGGCCTTTATTATTCAACCATTTATTGTAGACGGCGGGTCTATGCTTCCTACATTTCATAATAGAGAATTTCTCCTTGTAGACAAACTAAGCTACAAGTTTGAAACACCAAAGCGTGGTGATGTAACTGTGTTTAAACTCTACGAAGGCAATCCAAATGCATATACAGGTAAACATCTCATCAAGCGAATCATCGGACTCCCTGGTGAACGTGTTGTAATCCAGCAAGGAATCACAACCATCTACAATGCTGAGCATCCTGAAGGGTTTATACTAGACGAAACGTACGTCAAAGAAAAAGATACAAGTAAAAACGCAAACATTATTTTAGACGAAGACCACTACTTCGTAATGGGAGACAACCGCGCGCAAAGTTACGACAGTCGCGACTGGGGTCCACTTGAAGAAATAAATATACGAGGAAGAGCCCTGCTTCGAATCTACCCTCTCTCTGAAATCTCCTACACACCAGGAGGACATACATACTCACAATAACCGTTATTACATTTACAGCCACACACTATGAACGACGAACTCAAAAAAGAAACAAAGAAAGAAGCACCTACATCACTGAAAGGGATGGACGATCTTTTCGATGAGGAATACTACGCGTTTCAGGGACTCTTTGAAAAGGCGCAGGAAATTGCTGTCTACTATGGTTTTAAGCCAATAGAAACACCTGTACTTGAGCACGAAGAAGTGTTTGTATCTGCAATCGGTGAAGGTACAGATATCATAGACAAAGAAATGTACACTTTCCGCACTAAAGGTGGGGACAAACTTGCAGTACGCCCAGAGTACACTGCAGGAGTAATGCGAGCGTACCTTGAACACGGCATGCAAAACCTTTCACAGCCAGTGCTTCTATACTCATACGGACAAACCTTTCGCCACGACAAACCGCAGCGTGGACGATGGCGACAGTTTAGACAATTTAACCTCGAGATTTTAGGTACTTCAAAATCAATTGCGGACGCGCTCATTATTCGTACACTCATCACTATTCTTGAGGAATATGGTTTCAAAGACTTGATTATTGATATCAACTCAATGGGCGATAAAGAAACACGTCCAGCCTTTGTGAAAGAACTTGTAAATTATTACAAGAAACACTTAGACGCACTCTGTAAGGACTGTCATGAACGTATAAAGACAAACCCCCTTCGTCTTCTTGACTGTAAGGAGCCAGGATGTCAGCCACTAAAAGAAAATGCACCGTCTTCACTTTCTTTCTTATCTAACGACGCTCGTCACCACTTTAAAGAAGTGCTTCAGTACCTCGAAGAAATGGGTATCCCTTACCGTGTAAATAACTCTCTTGTTCGAGGACAAAGTTACTACACTCGCACAGTATTTGAAGTAGTTAAAATAGACGTCTCAGAAGATGGGAAAGAAAAAGAAATCACTATTACAGGTGGAGGGCGTTACGACAACCTTGCGAAAATGATGGGAAGCAAAAAGGACGTACCAGCTGTAGGCACAGGACTTAGTATGGAACGCATCAAAATGTTTCCAGAGTGTAAGACACTTATGCCTCGTATCATGAAGCCGCCGAAAGTGTATTTCATACAACTTGGTTTTGAAGCAAAACTAAAGAGCCTCTGTATCGTAGAGGTGCTACGTAAAGCGCGAATTCCAGTACATCAGTCTGTTGCCAAAGATTCACTTGGTGCACAACTAGCAATCGCTGAAAAAATGCAGATTCCATATTGTATTATCTTCGGACAGAAAGAAGCCATGGACAACACGGTAATTGTGCGAAACATGAGTACCCACTCACAAGACACCGTAAAAATAGATGCTTTGTCAGATTACATTAAACATCTTAAATAACCACCACAAATACATACCTGGCGCGACCTTCAGTCGCGCCAGGTATGTATTTGTGGTAGAGTTTGTCTAAACCAACCACTTGGAGAAAAAAGTGAGCACAGACACTAAACCTGTGATAGCCGTGGACGGCGATGATGTACTCTGGCAAACAATGCAGAACCTCATTAGGTTCCACAATGAACTGTACCGCACCACCCACCGTGTTGAAGACGTGATCGAGTACGACGTCAACGCTTTATGGGAGTGTGATCTTGCAGAAATGCACAGACGACTTGAGGAGTTCTACGCATCTAGATACAACCAGCCAGGACCCCTTCCCCACGCTGTTGAAAGCGTCGCAAAACTAGCGGAGCGGTACAACGTACACCTGGTGACAGCTCGGCAAGAGCGCTACGCCGACATCACACACCAAAGTCTGATGCTGTTTGGAAACGCCATCAAGGATACCCATTTCCTTGGTAAAGCAGGCGGAGGGATGCTTGAAAGTAAGGCGGCAAGATGCAGAAGAATTAATGCCCTCTTTCACGTTGAGGACGCCACGCATCACGCTACCGCGGTCGCCGAAGTCACCACAGTTCTTTTGATGGACACATCATGGAACAAGACAGCACCCTTGCAACCAAATATCATCCGGGTTTTCGGGTGGAAAGATGTGCTGCGAGAAATTGCAGACAATCATCCCTGATGAGGGACCAAGGAAGGGCGCCAGCATGCTGGCGCCCTTTTCATATGGCATTCTTGTCTTTTCTTTGGTTTTGTAGTAAAATAGAGCCCACTATGTCAAACGTAAATGTAGAAGTAAAGAAGAACCCAAACGAGAACGCTCTTTCGCTTGTTCGCCGCTTCCAGAAGCGTGTACAGGAATCAGGAGTTCTTCCTCGTGTACGATCTCTTCGTTACAGCGACCGCGCACTCTCAGAACTTAAAACAAAGCGAGCTAAACTAAAGAAACTTGCAAGTAAAGAAAAATACGAACTTGCGAAGAGAATGGGTAAGGTAATCGAAAAGAAAAAGGGTCGCAGATAATCAATCTATGTCGATACTTGAGACAACACATCTCACTGTTATCCGTAAAAATGGCACATTACCAAATGTGCCATTTTTACCTATTAAGGAAAAAATACTTGGCAAAACATACGACCTCACCGTTGTATTCTGCACACCTGAAGAGTCGAGACTACGTAACAAAACATACCGCGACAAAGACTACCCGACAAACATTCTCTCCTTTCCACTTTCAAAAGATGAAGGTGAAATATACATCTCACTCTCAACAGCGAGACGCGACGCAAAGAAATTTGAAATGTCATACATCCAGTTTCTTCACCTTCTTTTTATTCACGGATGTCTTCATTTGGAAGGCCATGACCATGGTAGTACAATGGAAGAGTTAGAAGAACGTAATCTTAAAAAATTCTACAAAGAAAAATAAGATTCACACACCTAAAGAACCTCTTCTACTCAAACGACACTCGTGGCAAACAAACAGCAAGACATGATAATAGGAGTCGACATCGGAAGCGGAAGCTTGCGAGCTGTTGGGTGTATTCAAGAAGAAGGCGCACGGTTCCCGGTAGTTGTGGGCACCTACAAGCACGCGATTGATGGAATTACTCGTGGCACTATTACAGACCAAGCAGAGGTCGCAAGCGCAATAGAAGACGCAGTACTTACACTTCAGGAAGAAACCGGTAGAGCCCCTGCTCATATACTTGTTTCACTTGGCGCGGTAGACCTTTCTTCACATCACGCAAGCGGACACACTCAAGTATCAAGAGGTGATGCATCTGTTACAGATTTAGATATTGATAACGCCATAAAAGACGCCACTCGTGGAATACCAGATATACGAAATAAAGCGATCGTCCACACGATTCCAATGAAATATAAATTAGACGGGAACGACATTCCTGGAAATATCATTGGCGTGCGCGGCAACAGACTAGAAGTAAAAACACTTTTTGTTACCTACCCCCTTCAGTGCATGGAGATTCTCAAGAAGACACTTGATGAAGCACATATCCGTGTAACTGATATTGTGGCAGGGCCAATTGCAGAAAGCATTCCTTTACTTACAAAAAAACAAAAAGTTGCCGGAGTTCTTCTCCTTAACATAGGTGCAGGTGTTACCTCTCTTTTGGTATACGAAAACAACACACCACTTCTTGTTTCAACGATTCCAGTTGGAGGTGATGACATCACAAAAGACCTCGCGCTTGGACTTAAAATAACACTTGAAGAAGCAGAAGATATCAAATGTGGAAAATCCAAACTCCCCCACTCCGTGCGACGTGTAGAAGAAATTGTTGAAGCTCGTATCGAAGACTTGTGTGTAAAAATAAATAAAGAACTAGACCGTATCTATCGTCGTGAGCTACTCCCTGGCGGTGTCATTGTATGCGGGGGAAGCACGAACGTTCCACGTCTTGAACATGTACTGCGTAACGAACTTAAACTACCGATTAAACTCACCACACACGAACTCGTACGTATAAGTAACGATGCACTGCGAGATAGTTCATGGGCGAGAAGTTATGGACTTACTTTCCTTGCTCCCAACGATAGTGAAAAAGACATTTTAAAAGAGCTTCTGACATCTTTTATTAATCGCGTCAAGAGATTTGTAGTCCAGTTTTTACCTTAAAAAATAAGGCTTTTTTGAAAAGTTTGCCAAAATACGCGCCTTTGCAAATGCACACATAAAAGTGATATAGTTAACTGTATACATCTAACAGCTATAACCATTTATTCCCATGGCAAAAGTAAACCCAGAAATCGAAAGCTTCGCTCGTATTAAAGTCATCGGTATCGGTGGATCAGGAAAAGGTGCGCTTAATCATATGATCAACTCAAAGCTCCAAGGAGTTGAGTTCATCGCGATGAACACAGACACACAAGACCTACACCACTCTCTCGCAGAAAAGAAAATTCACATTGGTAAGAATCTCACCAAAGGTCTCGGTGCTGGTATGGACCCAGAAATTGGAAAGCGTTCAGCGGAAGAAACTCGCGAAGAAGTCCAAGATGTAATCAAGGGAGCTGACATGGTGTTTATCGCAAGTGGTATGGGAGGAGGAACTGGAACTGGAGCCGCACCAGTAATTGCATCTATCGCAAAGAACGAAGGCATCTTAACTGTCGGGGTGGTTACTAAGCCATTCTTCTTTGAAGGAGCTTCTCGCATGAAGCTCGCAGAACGCGGACTTGAAGAACTTGAAAAAGAAGTAGACGCACTTATCGTTATTCCAAACGACCGTCTGCTTTCTGTGATCGACAAAAACACAACAGTAAAACAAGCGTTTGAAATGTGTGACGAAGTACTTAAACAAGCCGTTGAAGGTATTTCAGATATTATCCGTACCGCCGGAACGATTAACCTCGACTTTGCAGACATCAAGCGCATCCTAAAGGATTCTGGTACAGCGCTTATGGGGGTTGGGCGTGGTATGGGAGAAAACCGTGCGCGTGAAGCGGCTTCAGCTGCAGTTAACTCACCCCTCTTGGATGTATCAATACACGGGGCAAAAGGTGTACTCTTTGCAATTTACGGAGCTGAAGACCTAGGAATGCTTGAAGTTCAAGAAGCTGCGAAAATCATCACAGAGTCAGTTGATAAAGATGCGAAAATTATTTTTGGTATCGCACAAGACCCAACACTTAAGAAAGATGAAGTGAAGGTAACCGTGATAGCTACTGGCTTCCCTGCAGGATTTGGCACACGAGGACATGGATCCCCTATGTCTACCCCTGAGGCAAAACAGGAAGCTGATGTACAGCCAGAACCACGTATCGAAAAGAAAGAAACAATTCGTGAAGCAATAAAAGAAGCAAAGGAAGAAGGACGTATTGATCACGAGGCAGTTACGACACCCGAAGGTGAAGACACTGACAAGAAAGATAAAGCTCCTGTGAAGAAACCTGCTTTTAAATTTGATGATGAGGACGAAGATGATGAGTGGGAAGCATTGCCGCCATTCCTTCGCCGAAAGAAGTAGAAATTTACTTCACATTGCGCCATCTACGACAAATTCAGAATCAGACGTTGTAGACAATAAAAGCCCCTGTTGGGGCTTTTATTTATCTTCAAGTCCATTATGTTATAATGACCCTCTATGAATACACGTTACGACCTTATTATCATCGGTGGAGGCCCTGCTGGGACCGCAGCAGCCGTATATGCTGCACGCAAGCAGTTAAAGACACTTCTCATTCTAAAGGAATGGGGTGGGCAATCTATTGTGTCTGACGATATCCAAAACTGGATTGGCACACCACATATTTCAGGTGCAAAACTAGCTGAATCACTAAAAGCTCACGCCATGGAGTACAAAGGCGATGTGCTTAGCTTTGCAGAGGGAGAACATGTAGCCAATATCACTGGAACTGAGGGTGATTTCACTGTTACGACAGACAAGAACAGTTATAACAGTAAAACAGTGCTCATTGCCACCGGCTCATCACGTCGAAAGCTAGACATCCCTGGTGCTGAGGAATATGAAAACAAAGGCATCACCTACTGTGCTTCATGCGACGGCCCGCTATTTTCTGGTATGGATGTAGTCGTAGTGGGTGGAGGTAATGCTGGGTTTGAATCTGCAGCACAACTTCTTGCGTACTGTAAATCAGTAACACTTCTTTCTCGTAGCGAACCACGTGCTGACGCAATCACCGTAGAAAAACTGAAGCAAAAAGAACACTTTACACTTGTTACAAACGCAGTGCCAAAAAGTGTGCAAGGTTCTGTATTCGTTGAATCTATTACCTACACTAAAACGGACACAAATGAAGATGTAACATTACCAGTTGCTGCGGTGTTTGTGGAAATTGGACAAATCCCTGCAACAGACTTTGCGAAAGATATCGTGAAGCGAACAGCGGTTAACACTATTGAAATTAACCCACGCACACAAGAAACCTCGACTAAAGGAATCTGGGCAGCAGGAGACTGTACAGATGTACTCTATCACCAAAATAACATTGCAGCAGGAGATGCTGTGCGAGCGCTGGAAGATATTTATCTTCATTTACACGCATAAAAAGTAACCATAGAAAAAGCCGGCCATGGGCCGGCTTTTTTCGCACACCGCTTAAGGGCGGCTTAGAAGTAGAAACCCCGACGTTGGGGTTGATGTCCGTTGATACGCTGCTGGTTCGCGGCATCACCGCGAGCAATCAAGCAACTGACACAAGTACCGCAATGCGTGCGGCACCCCGTCGAAAAACCCGACCCCGACAGAGAGTCTGTGGGCTTGTGTTTTTTTGCAGCTTTGTTGAACTGCTGCATGCGTTTTGCGTTGGCCGACTTGCCGGAACCAGGCTTTGCAGCCGTCCCTTCGTTCATCGATTTGAAATTCGGCTTCTTGCTAGAGCGTTTCTGCTTCGCCATCTGATCTCTCCTTGGTGGTGAGGGTTAAAAGGTTCTCACTTCGAAACTCTATCAAACCACCTTACTTTGTCAACAAATACAACTATATAATATTCGCAACTGCTGAAATAATTACGTACGCGCCGAGAGCATCTAAGATATACGTAAGCACCACAAGTTCCCAGAAAGCGATCTTGGATACCCCCATAAATGTAAGACCAATTTCATCTGGAAATGGTGAAGCAATTATCGCAGCCCCAAGTACCCCAAGCCCGACTTTAGCAACTTTAGTCTTTGTAGCTTTGGCAATCATCTTTTTAGCGTTAGCGCCAAGCTCGTGTAAAATAACATCTTTAATAAAACGAAAGATAAGTAAATCTGCAAGCAGTCCCCCAAATGCCGCCAAAAGCGCGAGAGGAAGCACCATCTCACGCGTAATAGAAAGCTCTGAAAACATAATCACTGAAATTCCTGCAGTGAAAGAAAAAGAATACAACGCACCTGTGATAAACGTATACAAAATCTGATTACTCGCCTGCGCTTTTGCTGCGAACTCGTCAATAATACCGAGCCGAGCAATTGCAAACGCTGCGATGAATGTAAGCACGAGAATGATACTGTATTTATACCGATGCATAGAGTATGTATAGTATAGCATTGAAAAAGTCCTTACTGGGCTTATGCCTATCTGTGGATTTCATTGGATATATCACATGTGATATACTGCTTATTATGTCGCCGAACGATCAACTTAAACTAGGAGCTTTTATTAAAAAACTGCGTGAAGAAAAAGGCATGACCCAAGAGGAGTTTGCTGATGCACTTAAAACATCTCAGTCCGCTGTTGCACGTATTGAATCAGGTAACCAAAACCTGACCATTGAACACCTTGAAAAAATGGGTAAAGTTCTTGACCGTTCTGTCATCTCCCTAAGCGATACTATGGATTTTAAAATTGAAGGAGGTAGAAAACTTTCAGGCACCATAGAAACTAACCCCTCAAAAAACGGCGCAGTAAACATGATGGTAGCGGCCCTTGTAAACACAGGCACTACTGTACTACGCGACATCCCTCATATTGAGGAAGTTAACCGCTACAAAGAACTTCTCGAAAGTGTTGGAGTAAAAATTCGCTGGACACACGATGACACCGCACTTGAAATCACTCCAGGCAAAAAACTCTCTCTTTCAAAGATAAACAAAGACGTCGCAGCACGTATTAGATCATTTACATTTGCTGGAGCATTTATACACTACAGTAATTCTTTTTCACTCCCCCATTCTGGCGGATGTAAAATGGGCGAACGCACAGTCGCTTCACACAAGTACGCCCTTGAATACTTAGGTATTTCTATCGACACAAAAGAAAACCACTACGCTATTACACATACAAAACTCATTCCGGGAACGACCATCCCGCTTTATGAATCTTCAGATACGGGGGCAATAACAGCAATCATTGCAGCAGCACGCGTTCCAGGCATCACTACAATTAAATTTGCACCACCAAACTACCAGGTACAAGACGTATGTTTTCTTTTAGAAAAATTTGGTATCAAAATTGACGGCATTGGGACCACTACTCTTGTTATTCACGGAAAAGAAAACGTCCACCTAGAGGTGGAGCACTATAACAGTGAAGACCCTATAGAAAGCATGTTTTTTATCACTGCAGGAATCGTTACCAAGTCTCGACTTACCATCACTCGCTGTCCAATAGATTTTTTGGAGCTAGAACTGGAAAAGCTCAAACGCATGGGTCAGAAATATAAAATCTCTAAAGCCTACGTAGCGAAAAATGGCCGCACAAAACTCGTAGATATCACTATCTTACCTTCGAAACTTGTAGCACCTACAGAAAAACTACACTCTCAGCCATTCCCGGGCATCAACCAGGATAACCTTCCTTTCTTCGTCCCTATCGCAGCAATGGTAGAAGGCACCACCCTTATTCACGACTGGACATGGGAGAATCGCGCTATCTACTTTACTGAACTAAATCGCCTTGGAGCCGACATTAAACTCCTTGACCCGCACCGAGCACTTGTAACAGGGGGAGGGAAGTTACGCGGCGCTCAAATCGTCTCCCCTCCCGCGCTTCGCCCAACGGCTATTATTTTAATTGCAATGCTTGGAGCTGAAGGCACTTCATATCTTCGCAACGTCTATTCTATTAAACGTGGCTACGCAGACATCGCAGAAAGACTAAACAAAATCGGCGCAAAAATAGAAGTACTCACGGGTATATAAAAGTG
>CAYVMF010000008.1:15246-17377 GCA_964452605.1 uncultured Candidatus Saccharibacteria bacterium | reverse complement strand
TTTCCCTTCCACTTTACTTCAAGCGTTTCTTTCATGAAGCGCTTTCCCTGACACACATCACATTCCACGTACACAGTCGGCAGGAAGTGCATTTCTACTGCTATCTCACCATTCCCCTGACACGCTTCACAGCGTCCACCTTTAACGTTAAAAGAAAAACGGCTAGCCTTCCACCCACGAATACGAGCCTCTTCACTCTCAGCAAATAGGTCACGAATGTGTGTCCATGCACCTGTGTACGTCGCAGGATTAGACCGTGGAGTACGTCCAATCGGAGACTGGTCAATCATCACCACACGTGAAAGATATTCAGTTCCCGTAAATTCTTCACAGTTAATTATCTTCGCACTGCGACTACGGCGTTCGAGTCGTGCGAGAAGGTTCTTGTATAAAATTTCATACATGAATGAGCTTTTACCGGAACCAGATACGCCAGTGATTACGTTAAATCGACCAAGAAGGACTTGTGCGTTCATGTTCACAATGTTGAAAACGTTTCCATTCTTTACTCGTATAGTTCCTTTATCAGTCTGACGACGCACTTCTGGGATTGGAATTTCTTTTTCGCCACGAAGGTACGCAAGCGTAACACTACCTGACTTATTGCGAGGAGCGGTTAGAAGCTCTTCTAGGTAACCAGACACAACCACTTCGCCACCGTGTACCCCAGCTTTTGGACCGATGTCTACCAAAAAATCAGATGCAAAAATAGTATCCTCGTCGTGTTCTACCACAATGATAGTGTTTCCAATATCACGAAGATGAAGCAGTGTCTTAATGAGGCGGTCGTTGTCTCGCTGGTGAAGACCAATTGTTGGTTCATCAAGTACATACAGCGCGCCCACAAGCTGACTACCAAGTTGAGACGCCAGACGTATACGCTGAGCTTCGCCACCTGAAAGCGTGTCTGCTTTACGGTTAAGTGAAAGATAATTAAGACCGACGTTTAACATAAACACAAGACGGGACTCGATTTCTTTTATCACCACAGATGCGATCTCCTGTTCTTTTTTTGTAAGTGGAAGACGAGCGAAGTACGCTTCTGCATCTTTAATAGAAAGCGAAGTAATATCTACGATGTTTATTTTTTCTTTGTCGTCTAAGAATACATTAAGTGCCTCAGGACGAAGACGCTTTCCCTGGCACACATCACATTCATCTAGTCCGCCAAAATATTTGGTACCAAGCCCGTTACATGCTGCACAGGCACCGTACGGTGAGTTAAAAGAAAAGAGCCTCGGCTCGATTTCAGGGAATGAAAAACCACAGCTAGCGCACGAAAACTTATTACTCATGATTGTTTTCTCGCCGAGAATCTCAACCTCAAGTAGGCCTTCAGCTTCAGTTACTGCGCGTTCAATTGCCTCTGAAAGACGAACAAGTGCATCTTTCTCAGTGGTTTTATGTCTGAAGTCATCAATTGCAATTGAATCCACTACAATAGAAATTTCATGTTTTTTATTCTTTGAAAGCACAATCTGCTGACGAAGACTTTTACGCTCGCCATCAACAACCGCTTCTGTATACCCCTTACCAAGCATGTCATACAGCATTTGGTAGTATTCTCCTTTTCGCCCACGTACAAGCGGAGCCAAGATATGAATTTCAGCGTGTGAGAACTCAACACCCATGATTTCTTTTTTCTTATGAGCGTCATCTGCGTGCTTTATCTTATCTAAGATAAAGTGCATGATTTCTTCGTTTGAAAGTTTTTGAATTTTTGAACCACACTCCACACAGTAAGGCTTTCCAACACGTGCATACAGTACGCGTAGGTAGTCATAAATTTCAGTGATTGTCGCAACCGTTGAACGCGGGTTTCTTCCTGCAGATTTCTGGTCAATAGAAATAGCCGGAGATAGCCCTATAATTTCATCTACGTCAGGCTTTTGCATCTGATTCAAAAACTGACGAGCGTATGCAGAAAGAGACTCCACGTAACGACGCTGCCCTTCGGCGAAAATAGTATCAAACGCAAGAGATGATTTACCCGAGCCAGATAATCCAGTAAACACGATCATTTTATGTCGTGGCATTTCTACGGTAATATTTTTGAGATTATGCGTACGCGCCCCCTTTACGATAATACTTTCTACGTGTTCAATTTTTTCAGGTTTTTTAGTGGGCATAA
>CAYVMF010000008.1:11683-15146 GCA_964452605.1 uncultured Candidatus Saccharibacteria bacterium | reverse complement strand
CACGGTGGCGCTTGTCTGACCTCTGGTTTCGGGCAACCGGCATGTAACTGCCGAAAACAAAAAAACGCGTCTTCGGACGCGCTTTTTTCATATCTCCCTACTCTAGTCTACTTGCTTTAAACGTAGCAATTATTTTTTCTAACTCCACATTCATCGTCTTCTTTGCTTCAATTACCACCAACCACTCTCCATCGTTAATCGGTGAAATATACCATTCGCTTGCTGACGAAGCGATACGTAACCAGTCTGGATTAGAAGACTCTTCTGTTTCAGCAATAACTAATCCGCTTACACGAGGTTTCATTACATAGTTCACGTATTCTGTTGGTGTATACCCACGCCCACCTTCATAGCTAAAATAAAGTGTTGCAATAGTTCCTGTAGCGTTTGCAACTTTTACAAGTGAGCCGTCCATCTCACTTGTACTTGTCGCGACTGTAGGCACTTCAAAACTATAATCAATAGTACTTGTACCCTCAAAAAATCGAGACACGCTTCCCGTTACTATTTTATATTCTTCACTAACCACCTTATCAATCTTTGGATGGTTAGTCGTCCTGTACTTATATCCAACAAATACAACCCCGGCAAGAACCACAACCCCTATTAATATAGCTATATACGTTTTCATGCTCGCAGTATACGCTTCCAGAAAATAGTATGCAAAGACACAAAAAGACAATGAAAAAACCGCCGCGCTCCGAAGAGACAACGACGGGTTTTCTACGGCGGAGCCACCCTCAAACATGGCGCCATACGATGCCGTCACCTCTTGGACAGGCGACGTCCTTGGGTTGTGGCGCCAACATCTGCTCAATGGCTTCAAGAAGCAGGCAGAGCGCCTGGCTTGAGATGTGGCTGTCATCCATGTTGGCAGCGACGAAGTTGATCACATTCTGGATGTGATCGGCCTCCCCTTCAACGGGGCACACCATGTCTTCAACCGCCGGGGATTCCCCACCGAACTGACCCAGCTCGCTACTGAGAAACAGGGCACCTGAGTCCATTCCTGGTGTCGTGAGCGCGTCCAGGACATCTTGGCTTTCAATCCCATCCCGGAGCGCGATAACGACCAGGTATGCCGAGACATCTCCAAAAGCATTCACGAAAACGTGCTTCTCTTCCGGCTCATCTTCATCGAAGAAAAGTTCGGCAAGTGCGCGAGCTTCGCTCAACGGGAACCGACAAGGAACACACGCTACTGGCATAGCTGGCCCAGAGAGGTGACCAGCGGCCCACGAGGTCGCTGGCATCAAAAAGAGAGCAAATGGCAATGGCATTGAAATCTCCTCTATATAAAAAGATCGACAAGTTACACATACCCTTTTCGGGATGTTACTAGCCTACGTCAATTTATAGAGGCTGTCCACTTCCTCTTACTTATCAGTTTTATCGCTTAACCTATTTCTAAGCACCTCGATTTCGTCACGTAAAATAGCTGCGGTTTCAAAGTCTAAAATCTTTACCGCTTCTTTCATCGCTTTTTCTTTAAGTTTAATTAGCTTATCTGGATTCTTTGCAAAGAGTTTCGCATCAACCGCAAGTTCAGCGTTTACTGCTTTTGCGTGGTTACTTTGTAACTGCTCAGTGATATCTTCAATGTTCTTTTTAATTGTTGTAGGAGTGATATTGTGCTCTTTGTTATACGCTTCCTGAATTGATCGACGACGATTTGTTTCAGCAATCGCACGTTCAAGCGATCCAGTCATCACATCCGCATACAAAATTACACGCCCTCGTACATTTCGAGCTGCACGGCCAATTGTCTGAATAAGTGATGTTTCTGATCTAAGGAACCCTTCTTTATCCGCATCTAAAATACCAATAAGCGTAACCTCAGGAAGATCAAGCCCCTCTCGAAGAAGGTTAACTCCTACCAAACAGTCGAACTCCCCTTTTCGGAAACTAGTTAATATTTGAATGCGTTCAATTGTTTTAATATCACTATGTAGATACTCTGCTTTCACTCCTTGTTCTTTCAAATACTCCGACAGGTTTTCCGCCATTTTTTTAGTGAGTGTGGTCGCAAGCACTCGGCCACCTTGTTTAATATCTTTAACTGCTTCTGCGATAAAATCTTTTACTTGACCAGGATACGTACCAACTTCTCCCACTTTTCTCATATCAAGTACTGGATCAAGTAGTCCAGTCGGACGAATAATCTGCTGTACCACTTGCTGACTTTCTGTACGTTCATACGTACCAGGAGTTGCGGACACATAAATCGTCTGTGCTACACGTTTTTCAAATTCTTCGTAACGAAGTGGGCGGTTGTCTTTAGCAGAAGGAAGACGAAAACCGTATTCCACAAGTGTTTGCTTACGAGACTGGTCCCCTGCGTACATACCATGCAGCTGAGGAAGTGTAACGTGTGATTCATCAATAATCGTGAGAAATGCTGGTTCACCTTTTTCGTCTCGAGGGAAATACTCAAGGAGGGTGTCCGGAGCAACTCCTGGCTTTTTACCAGAAAGGTGTCGAGAATAGTTTTCAACACCCTGACAAAAACCAACCTCACGAATCATGGCCACGTCGTAACGAGTTCGACGCTTCAAGCGTTCAGCTTCGAGAATTTTTCCTTCTTTGTCAAACACCTCTAACTGCTCTTTGAGTTCTGCTTCAATGGTTTTTACAGCTCGCTCACGAGTTGGAACATCTGAAATAAAGTGCTTTGCTGGGAAAATAAAGTAGTCTTCAACTTGTTTAATAACAGACATAGAGACAGGGTCGACGATTTGTAAGTGACTAATACGTCCCGCTGCAATCTCTATTTGAAGCATTACTGTTTCAGATATAGGCATGATATCTATACGATTTCCAAGTGCACGAAATGTTCCAGGAGAAAGGTCGGCATTCGTGCGTTCATAGTAAATATTTACAAACTTCTGCATAAGTCCGACCTTTGTAACAGGGTCGCCAATAGTGAGTCGCATATTTTCCCTTTCATAGTCAACTGGTGAACCCAAACCATAAATACAAGAAACTGACGCGACAATAATCACATCATTACGAGTAAGAAGTGCTTGGGTAGACGCATGTCGCAAACGGTCAATCTCTTCGTTTATCTGTGCATCTTTTTCAATATAGGTATCAGTAACCGGCATATATGCCTCAGGCTGATAGTAGTCGTAATACGAAACGAAATAGTGTACGGCAGCGTCTGGGAAAAATGTCCTGAACTCTTGCGCAAGCTGTGCGGCAAGTGTTTTATTATGGGCAATTACAAGCGTAGGTTTTTGAACCTGATTAATCACATTTGCAATAGTAAATGTTTTTCCTGTTCCTGTAGCACCAAGTAGTGTCTGACGAACATCCCCACGTGAAAGACCCTCCACAAGCTCCTTGATGGCTTTTGGCTGATCACCTGCTGGAGTAAACCCTTTTAAGATAAATTGTCCTTCTTTGCGTGAGCTTGACATAGTTGACTTATGATTATAGCATAAAATCGTTAGTACCTACCACC
>CAYVMF010000008.1:0-11583 GCA_964452605.1 uncultured Candidatus Saccharibacteria bacterium | reverse complement strand
AGTCTTGTAGTAACGGTTGATGAATGTATTTTTAAATTCGATAAATGTTCCGTTAAGTAATGCTTGTCGTGCGTCATCAACAAGCTTGGTAAGAAATTTCAAATTGTGAATTGATGCGAGCGTTCCTGCAAGCATTTCATCTGCGCGGAATAAGTGCGATAGGTAACTTTTAGTGAACTGATGTGTGTACCAATCTGCATCATCACTCACCGGTGTAAGATCAGCTTTGTATTTTGCGTTTGTAATATTAATACGTCCGTCGTAGGTATATAGTGTTCCATTTCTACCAATACGCGTTGGTGCCACACAATCAAACGTATCGATTCCATTTTCAATAGCAAGCAACATATCAAGCGGCTCACCGATTCCAAGTAAGTGTCGAGGTTTATTTTCTGGAAGTTCTTGACACACCCATCGCACAGCAGTTGCCATATCGTCTTTTGTAAAACTTCCTCCAATTCCATACCCATCGAAATCCATCTGACCAAGTGTACGCGCTGATTCGCGGCGAAGCTCTTCATACGCACCACCCTGCACGACCCCAAAGAGTGCTTGTTGTTTTCCTGTAGCTTCTGATACCCCTAGACGCTTATGCTCATCGAGTGAACGCTTGGCCCACCTATGAGTTCTATCCATCGCTTCTCTTTGATAAGCAACAGGCGCAAGCGGAGAGGTGCATTCGTCAAACGCAAAAAAGATATCCGCTCCGAGGTTATGCTGTATCTGCATACTTCTCTCCGGAGTAAAACGGTGTGTACTTCCATCAACCACAGATTTAAATGTAACCCCTTCTTCATCAATCACAGCGAGCTTTTCATGAACGCTCTCAAGCGCGAGTCCTTCGGACTCGCGCTTACTAATTTCTTCCGACGTCGCAATTTTACTCACCCCATGCCCAAGCGCTTGCCCAAGTGAGAACACCTGAAACCCTCCGGAGTCGGTAAAAGAAGGTCCGTGCCAACCCATCATTTTGATAAATCCTCCGTGAGCCGCAACTATTTCGTCCCCTGGCTCAAGGTATAAATGATAGGTATTAGCAAGCACAGCTTGTGCCCCCACAGCATCACGAACCTGTTCAGGAGTAAGCGCTTTTACAGTAGCTTTTGTCCCAACAGTTATAAATGCTGGGGTTTGTATGTCCCCATGAGGAGTATGAATGGTACCAACTCGTGCAAGAGGAGCTTCTTTGGATTTACTTATAATTTCAAATGAAAATGACATATGACAATACTAACAGTCAAGTACTGATTCGACAAATTCCTTAAAAACAGGTAGTCTTGGGGCAACTAGATCTTTACAGAACTAGGATACCTCAGTGCAAACTGGGATAACCTTTTAACCTTAGGAGCCGCACATGCTTAATGCACTGCTGGGCTCCTTGGAGCCCCATCAGCCATCTACCGGTGAACGCAAGATCATAACCAACTCTTTTGTAGTCGCCCGTAGAATCTGCCAAGAAGAAAAACCAAGAGACAACGGTGACCCGTACGAGGTCCACCCGATAGCGATATATGAGTCAATGGTCTCAAAGATGCGTCGACTTCGGATCTTTGATGCACTCGCACTTGCCGTCGGGCTGAACCACGACTCGCTTGAGATCCTGCTTGACCATGAGCTCAGATCCAACAAAGTGAAACGTAAGGAGCTTGATGAACTCGAGCACAGCCTTCACCGCATCAGCCCTACGTCTCCACTTTTCTTTTCCGTGTCTGTGCTCACACATAGAAAACATGGAAAAAGGAAAGAGACTGACGACGGGTACGCCTTACGGATGCTTCGTTGTGATGACTTCAGAGCTCTGTGGGTGAAGCCAGAGGACTGGGCGGATAACTTATCCACGATGACTGAGCGACCGCGTGACCAACAAGTCGCAAAGATCCTCTTCGTGGCGAAGTACTACGAGCGGTTCATACACCGTCTACATGCGGTCATCAAAACCCACGTAGAGTGTAAGCGCTTACCAAAAGAGTGGCTGCACCTAAGTTCTCTCCTTAAGCGTCATTTGGAACAAGTCCTTAGACGTGAGAGGATGAGGATAACTCGCACCTACGGCAAGGCCGTATGGAAAAAATGAGGCGTCGCACGGAGTGCGGCGCCTCATTTTCATTAGCACTTACTCAGTAACTGACTTTGCAATTACTTCTACCAATTCTGTATCAAACATTGTAGGTAGAATAGACTCTCTTGTTGGCTCTTTTACATGACCAGCAAGAGCAAGAGCTGCTCGAGTAAACATTCCAATTTCAAACTGCTTCACGTTTCCTCGAAGAACTCCTTTGAATAGCCCAGGGAAAATAAGTGAATTATTTAGCTGGTTAGGAAAATCACTACGGCCCGTTGCGATAACCGCCACCCCTGCTTCTTTAGCTTCGTCCGGCATAATTTCAGGTGTCGGGTTCGCAAGCGCAAATACAATCGCATCTTTATTCATTGAACGGACCATATCTTTCGTCAGACTTCCTGGCTTTGAAACTCCAATAATCACATCCGCTCCGACTACCGCATCAGAATGACTACACTCATGACCACCTAAAGATGAAGCCGCGAGAAGTTCTTTCTTTTCTTTTGTAAGGTCTGTACGTGATGCGTAAATAATCCCCTTACTGTCGCAGAAAAGCATATTCGTAAATCCGTATGAAAGTAAAAGGCGTGCAGTCGCAACCCCCGCCGCACCCACACCGTTTATAACAATTTTATGCTCTTTACCTTCTCGTCCTGTAACTTTAAGCGCATTAATAAGACCCGCGAGCACAACCGTTGCAGTCCCCCACTGGTCATCATGCATTACAGGAATTGGAAGTTCGTTACGTAGTCGTTCTTCTATTTCAAAACATTTTGGTCCTGCGATATCTTCTAAGTTAACAGCACCAAATACTGGAGCTAACTGCTTCACGGCTTTAATGATTTCTTCGGTGTCCTGAGTATCTAAACAAATCGGAAATGCATCAACATCTGCAAACGACTTAAGTATTGCAGCCTTTCCTTCCATAACTGGAATCGCAGCAAGTGGACCTAAGTTACCAAGTCCTAAAATTGCCGACCCGTCGGAGATAATAGCAACCGTATTTCTTTTCAATGTATATTCACGAGCAAGTGAAGGGTCTCGAGCGATTTCACGACACACTTCGGCTACACCTGGAGTGTATGCGCGCGACAGGTCGTCTCTGTCATTCATTGGGACTTTTGTTGCAAGTCCGATCTTACCGTGATGAGCTTTATGTAACTCTAGTGATTCTTTGTTGTAATCGTGTGTCATAGTATATACAGTTTATTGTTAATAGTTACCCGTTGTTTGTTTCACTTAAAATCCAATTTCCATATGAGTCGTTTACTTCCGCGTCTAGTTTTAAAATGCACGGAGTTTCGTAGGAGTGGATTTTTAGGATTTCATCTCGCACAATTTCAAAGTTTTCTTTTCTGGTTTTAATAAACGAAACGACTTCCGGCTGATGTTCAATCTTTCCTTCCCATCTGTAGACACTGTTCACTTGGGAAAAATTTGCGCATGCAATTAATTTCTTTTCCAACAAGGCATTCACTACCTTGTCAGCTTCTTCTTGGTTTTTATGTGTTACGTAAAGCGTAATAATCTGCATAGTGTGTTATTGTGCGTATAATTGCATCTTCGCTCGGACTACTTTTTTCATCTCTTCTTGGCCTTCTTTACTAATCTTATACGGAGCGATTTCATTTGGATGCTCTTCCATAAATGCTTTCTCGCCGTCTCTGAACGCTTTTCGTATTTCGGTATTTATGTGAACAATACTAATACCGGCATCAATTGCCGCATGTAAGTCTTCGTCGGTATTACCGCTCGCGCCATGAAGCACAAGCGGTACATCAATTTCAGAAGTAATATCACGTAAGCGGTCAATGTGAAGCTTCGGCTCTTCTGCGTCGATAAGCATGCCATGCACGTTACCAATCGCGGGAGCAAATATATCCACACCAGTACGAATCACAAAATCTTTTGCCTGGGTTACAGTTGTGAGGTTTGCGTCACTCACTCCTTCAGGAAGACTCGCATTAAGAGATGAAGACTGCCCAATATATCCGAGCTCCGCCTCTACTAGTACGCGTTTCCCTGTTTTTTCTTCGTATGCGCGTACTGCATCAACACAACTACGAACAAGAGCAACATTCTCTTCATATGGAAGTTTTGCTCCGTCTACAATAACACTGTCATATCCTGCTTCAACTGCTTCCATAACTTTTTCTAATGTGTAGGTATGGTCAGCGTTTAAGAAAATAGGAACAGTGTATTCTTCATTCAACTCATCAATAACTTTTCTCACCATGTGCACCCCCATATATTCACGTTCACCTTCAGATACTCCAATAATCACAGGCTGACCAAGCTCTTCCGCAACTTCACATATTGCGCGCGCTTGATCTAAATTTGAAATATTAAAGTGAGCAATCGCTTTACCTGATTGCTTATACGAGAGAACAGTATCGAGATAGTGGTCTGACTGAGGAGTGAGTTTCATCATATCAACATAGTATAACGCACTCATCGTGATACCATAAGTGCATGGAAAAGTCTTATGATTTCATAGCAATTGGGGATACGGTAATGGATGTATTCATCAAATTATCCGTAGGGCACGTACAAGAGTCTGCGGTAGGTCCAGAATTTTGTATTCCCTATGGAAGCAAAATCCCCTACGACAATGCAACGCTCGTCCCGGCAGTAGGCAACAGTGCAAATGCATCGGTTTCAGCTTCTCGCTTAGGCTTATCTTCTGCGCTTATTTCTTTTTTAGGACATGACGAGCATGGGGCGCAATGTCTCACCAGGCTACAAAAAGAAAAGGTTAGCACTGAATTCATAACACAAGAAGATGGGAAGCCGACAAACTACCATTATGTGCTTTGGTACGAAGACGATAGAACAATACTCATCAAACACTCTGACTTCTATGAAAAACTTCCAGAGAACCTTGTTCCACCGAAGTGGATATATCTATCTTCTCTTGGTGCTGGGACTGAAACATTTCACGACGAAATAATACGTTATGTACAAAATCACCCAGAAGTAAAACTTGCATTTCAACCTGGGACTTTCCAGCTTAAAATGGGGATGAAGCTTGCGGAACTGTATGCACACACGGAGGTTGTTTGTCTTAACAAAGAAGAAGCGCAGGACTTACTAAAAGACCACGCGATTGAGGACGAACACGACATTAAAAAATTACTTGATGGAATAGAATCTCTCGGACCAAAAATAAGCATCATTACTGACGGAAATCTCGGAGCGCATATGAAGTATGAAAAAACCTATTTTAGTATGCCGATTTACCCCGATATCGCACCACCACTTGAAAGAACAGGTGCCGGAGATGCATTCTTCTCCACTTTTGTTTCATTTCTCGTTAAAGGATATGACCCTGCGTACGCGATTAAACGTGCCCCAATTAACAGCATGAACGTAGTACAGCACATTGGCGCACAAGAAGGCCTACTCTCTGAGCAAGAAATTGAAGAATATTTAAAGAAAGCACCTGCGAACTACGCTCTCACTATTTTGGACTAGCGTGTAGAAAGCCTTATCTTCTCAACGATGTGAAGCGCAGTGAGTCCATACTCCTCGTATAATTCCGAAGGTTTACCACTTTGGCCAAATCTATCAGTAACTCCAACATGTAGCACACGGAGTGGATGGTGTTCGGAGAGATAATCTGAGATCGCACTTCCAAGCCCACCTGTAACTTGATGCTCTTCCACAGTGACAATAGCTTTTACTCCTTTCGCAAAACGAAGCAAGAAACCTTCATCAAGCGGTTTAACTGTTGGCATGTTAACCACGGTTACTCCGATTCCCTCCTTTTCAAGAATGCGAGCAGCTTTTAATGCCTCGTAGATAATTGGACCACATGCTATAACACCTACAGTAATCCCAAAATCTCCGTCTTTCTTCTTTGGTAAAAAAATAATATTTGCCTTCCCGGGTGTAAAGGTATACGAATCATCTACTATCACAGGCGTCTTTTCTCTACCTATACGCAAATAACTTGGGTGATTTGTAGTCGCAATATATTTTGTAATTTCTCGTGCTTCAATTGCATCACACGGTACAAATACCTGCATGTTAGGAATAAGTCTCATAAGGGCTATGTCTTCGAGGGCTTGATGGGTCGCACCATCTGGTCCAACTGAAATTCCAGCATGGGCTCCAACAATTTTAACTGGTTGATTGTTATAACAAATTGTTGTACGTATCTGCTCCCAATTTCTTCCGGGTGAAAACATTGCATATGACGCCATGAAAGGAATTTTTCCCATTGACGCAAGACCGGAAGCAACACCGGACATTGCTTGCTCAGTAATTCCCATTTCAAAAAATCTGTCTGGAAAGGACTCTTTAAAAGCACCCATCTTCACACTATCCGTTAGGTCAGCACACAGTGCCACAACTCTTGAGTCTACCTGTGCGGCAAGTACCAACCCTTCGCCAAAACCATCGCGTGTCGCTCGTTCTTCTTCTTTAACTGTAAATAATGTATCTCTTAACATACTACATTTCTCCGTGAGTTATTTTTCCACGCATTGTTCGTAAGTCGTGAAGCGCCTGTTTTGCCTGCTCTTCATTTGGTGGAACACCATGCCATTTATAATCCCCCTCGAAAGCTGGCACACCTTTTCCTGGAATAGTGTGAGCAATAATCACCGTCGGTTTATCAATTGAGCTTTTCGCTGTACCAATACCACGAATGATATCTCTAATATCATGCCCGTCTATTTCAATCACATGAAGGTTAAAACTTTCTAATTTATCTTTCAGCGACTCAAGAGGTAGCACATCCTCAGTAAACCCATCAATCTGAATAGTATTTCTGTCAATAATAGAAACAATATTTCTAAGTTTATATTTTCCAAGTAAAAGAAGTGACTCCCACACTTGGCCCTCGTTCATTTCCCCGTCACCCATCAGACAATAAATGTATCTCTCTGGTTTATGTTTATCTACCTTATCAGCGAGCGCCATGCCGATAGCCTGAGAAAGGCCGCACCCAAGTGGCCCAGAAGTAGTCTCAAGCCCAGGGAGCGCCTCACGATGAGGATGCCCTTGCAACCGTGAACCAAAACGTCGCAATGTCTTAAGTTCGGATACTGAAAAATAGCCAGCATGAGCCATCGTCGCGTAGAGCACTGGCACGATATGGCCATTTGAAAGCACAACCCTATCTCGTTCCTTCCACCCCGGATGCTCTGGGTTGTGATTAAGAATTCTAAAATAAAGACAGGTGAAAATATCTGCCATACCAAGAGGACCTGCTGTGTGTCCACTTTTTGCTTCAAGCAGCATTTTGATAACGCTCTCACGAACATCTTCTGCACGTAACATGAGCGCTTTAACTTCTACATCAGTAATCGAATGCATGTGTACAGTATACAGCAGCAAACACACTACAAAGGAGCACAGTACACATCCAACGTAGTTATACTTTATCTTCTACTGCCATCAGCCTCTCCATTGCGCCGCCTGCATCTTCACCACCAAAAATATATGAGCCGACTACCACAGTTTCAGCTCCTGCTTCAATAACAAGTTTCGCAGTTTCTGGAATCATTGCTCCGTCTACCTGAATAAGTACATCTCCAAAGGACTGTTTAAGCGCAATAATACGCGCAGGCGTTTCTTGGTCAAATTCTTGTCCTTGTTCACCAATATGCTTGATACCCATCACTTGAATGTACACGTTCGGATACAATGCGCGCGCTTTACGAATCATATCTGCATGAAAATCAATACTCTTATCATTTGAAACTGCGATACCAAGCATCGCTTCGTGAGGGGAAATCATTGCGATGAGCGCTTCCATGTCCCCGTCGTTAAACATATCGACATGGGAGACGACAGCTGTCGCGCCAAGTGTAAGCGCATGTAGTGTCGGTAACCTCCAATCATCAAGCATCACGTCAAACTCGTATGAGAACCCAGTTGGTAGGACTTCTACACCTTCTGGGATCCAGGTTTTTTCACGTCCAAACACACCATCACAGATATCAATTTGAACTTTTTGAGCAACACCCTCTACACGAGCACACTTCTCTATAACCTCTTCAAAACTATGGGGCAAAATTGCGGGAGTGATATTCATATCACTAAGCGTAGCACATTACTTCACACCAGACCTAACGAGGCGCGCTTTGTTTACTTCTCCAATATAGTCCCGCCCTATTAAAGCTCGAACAGCTGCAAGTTCTTTTGTACGTAAAAATGTAGAAACTTTTGACTCGTGGTGTCCACGCAATTCAGGAAATAAAGTAGGGTCATTTCTATATAACTTTTCTAAGAATTGTTTTACTTCATCACTCAAACTATCATCGTTAAGTATTTCACTTCTCATAAGATCTCCGTTCTTAAAATACTCTACTATAAAGGCTTCGTACACTTTCCGTTCTGTAACACCAAGGTCTCTTGCTATTTTATCTACGAGATTTTGAAGTACCAACCTCTCTGGAATATACCCCAAATATCTATTATCAAAGTCTGACCCGGAACTTGCAGCATCGTATTCTGCCATCTTTCCTGTACGTGCAAAATACTCTGAGTAAATTCCATCTGCAATGATTTCCGTAAGAGCTTCATTTAGTACCGAAAAAGAAGCAACACTTGTTATATTAGAATCCAAGTTCACTGACACCTTTTGAATACCTGTACTCTTATGAAGAATGTTGGGCGACAACCCCCTAAAAGACGTAGTACTCCTCCTGTGTACAATCTCGTGGATTAACATCTTCAATAAAGATCCTCTCATATCTTGGTCTACATCCCCCTCTTCGTTTACAACCTCACGAGCGTTTACTTTTAGTGTTTTTGAGTAACTATATCCAAGAACTCTTCCCTGGTGGGCAATGAATGCTGTGCCGTAGTGACTGAGGTCAACTTCCCCAGAATAACTAACCTGTACAGGATATGTCCCCTCCAGTGCAAAAATATGCCTTAAATCCTTAGGCGAAATCTCTGGATATATTTTCTTGTACACATCAAAAAAGATGTTGTCTATCGCCTGAAAGTCAATCTCTTTAACGACTTCTTGTACAGCATCTAACGACTTAACTACTAGGTTAGTTTCTCTGTCTATTTCTTCTGGTTGTAAGCCCGCCTGAGAAAAGGGTGCTCGTTCCATAGTTAGTGAGTAACTTCGTCAATCTGAATGACGCGGTCAGCATGTCTTTCGTCGTGAGAGAAAGGAGTCTTGAGAAACAGCTCGATTGCCTGCATCGCTTCAGATGAAGTTACAAAACGTGCCCCAATTGAAAGAATGTTTGCGTCGTTATGCTCACGACCTAGTTTTACTAATTCCAAATTACCTCCAGCATACACAATCGCTCGCACGTGCTTCACACGGTTCGCAACAATTGCTTCGCCTTGCCCTGAACCACCAAAGAGTACCGCCATAGACGGCGCATGCATAGCATCTTCTCTCACTTTTTCTGCAGTGCGAGACATATACATTGGGTAGTCATCCCCCTCTTCGTATGTAAGGGCTCCACAGTCGAACAGTTCAATGTTCAACTCTTCTCGCTTGTCTTCAAGTAGTTGTTTAATCGTTTCTTTCAATTCAAATCCTGCGTGGTCTGTAGCTAAATAAAGTATCATATTTACAAGTATATCATTTAGTTCTGCATAGACTTTCCAACCCGTGAGACGTGTTCAACAAGTGTATGTGTATACCCCATCTCGTTGTCATACCACGCGAGGACTTTTACTAAATTACCTCCTACTACACGCGTCATTTTAAGGTCTGCAATAGATGCATAAGGAAGCCCGATAATATCACTTGAGACAAGCTCTTCTTCTGTTGCTTGAAAGATAGTTGACCACCTTTCTGTAAGTGAAGCATCCTTCAAAATTTGATTTACCTCTTCCACAGTTGTTGCGCGTTTAGAAATAAATGTAATGTCCGCAATTGATCCAGCTGGAGTTGGTACACGAATAGAGATTCCATCAAAGAGACCCTCAAGTGAAGTAAATGCCTTCGTAACTGCAATAGCTGCTCCAGTAGATGACGGTACGATGTTTTGTGCAGCTGCACGACCTTCACGAAAATCTTTTTTATTTGGACCGTCCACAATAGATTGAGAGGCTGTGTACGAATGCACTGTATTTAGAATTGCTTTTTCAATTCCAAGCGCCTCATCTAAAATAGCTATGACTGGGCTTGATGCATTAGTGGTACACGAAGCATTGGAAGTAACTTGGCATGTACCAAACTTTTCTTCGTTAACACCAAGTAGAATTGTCTCACCTTTAATACTTGCATCTTCTCCTGCTTTAGCCGGGGCTGAAATCACAACCGCTTTTGCCCCACCTTGTAAGTGAAGAGAGGCTTTATCGTACGCAGTAAAAAGACCAGTTGATTCAACAACTACATCTACTTCCACACTCGCCCAAGGGATCACAGCCGGATCCTTTTCTTGAAAGACTCGTATACTTGAACCTAGGGCACCGCTTGTAACAAGATACTGTTCGTCTTCGTGAATTTCTGCATGTACGTCATACGGTGCAACTTTATAGACAGTGTCATACTGCAGGAGATACGCAAGGTTGTGAATATCTCCAAGATCGTTCACTGCAACCACTTCCATATCGCTACGCTGTGAAGCAACCTTAAAAAAGGCGCGCCCTATACGCCCAAAACCATTTATCCCAACACGAAGTTTTTTATCCATGCATTCAGTATATAAGATGCTTGTGTTTTAGATAGTGGAAAGCTTTAATTAATGCTATAGCTCAAGGTCAAGTTTCTGTTTAGAAACAATAGTATCATCAGGAATTTCATCAGGTGCAGGTAGAAACTTGTGTGCACCACTAAGCAGCGCTCGTATCTGAGTAAATTCCTCAGGAGTTAGAGACTCGACACCTTTACTTTCAATAAGTTCTCGCATCCTATTTGCCTCTCCAACAAGCTCATTTATTTTTTCTGTAATTTGTCGGAGCTCTTCTTTTCTCACTGGATCACCGCTTAATGTGGTGAGTTTACGATTAATATACCCACCAAGCATGATAAAGATAAGAAGTGCCGGAGCGTAAAAGGAAACCTTATCTCCAACTTCCTGCATCTTGTAAAAATTAAGTAAGATTTCTTTGTAGGTTTTAGAGTCTTTAATGTACTCCATCGGATTCATTCCGTTCTTTTCAATCTTTTCTTTTAAGATTTTATACCAGTCCCCAAGCCCCTTTTCACGCTCTTCTTGTTTTTCTTTTTTGAAGTCTTCAAAATTACCAACATCTTTCCTAAGCTCTTTTTCTAACTGCCCATGCTTAACTGGGTCATAGCCTGTGGTATCACGGTAGGTATTTTGTGCCACTTGTCCACCCACTACACCAACAGCGGCCCCAATAGAATACGAGATTGTTTTCAATCTAAGAAAATTCTTTAACTTAAGCAGCATCTTTTCTCTTTTTGTGAGAGGGTTAACCTCTTTTATATTTTCCATATTATGCCAAGTATACCAAAACTCTTTGCTTTCTGTGGGCCCGCAATGTAAAAATCCCCTTATCGGGGATTTTTACATTGCGGGCCCACGAGGAATCGAACCTCGACCAACGGATTTGGAGGCCGTTGTTCT
>CAYVMF010000007.1:0-18049 GCA_964452605.1 uncultured Candidatus Saccharibacteria bacterium | reverse complement strand
TAGAATGCCTGCCTTCCAAGCAGGAGACAAGAGTTCGATTCTCTTACGCCGCACAAAATTGAAAAGTCCTTCAGGTAACTCCTGAGGGGCTTTTCAATTTCTGAAGGCGTAGCAAGCCAACTGCTTGGCTTGCGTAAGGAATCGAAAGCCGCAGCTTTATTGAGCCAGCAGGCGAAATAGCGAGGAGTGGCCGGCGAACTTTTCGAGTGGCGACGAGAAAAGATTTGTCGGAGATTCTCTTACGCCGCACAAAGAAAACAAAAGAACTGGGAATAGTCCAGTTCTTTTGTTTTACAAAATGCTACACTTATTGCATGTTCAAAGAAACACCAAATCAAGCGCCAGGGGAGGCCCAACAAGAAACTCCTCTAACCCTTAAACAAAAGACACTTAACTTACTAATTGAAAAGCAGCGAGAGCTTCAGATGGAAATTGACACCGACTTTAAGGCGTCCAAAGAGAACTTCGGAGTAACGCCTGAGGAGCACGCTGCTCGGCTTCGGGCAATTCAAGATAAGATGGTTCGATATGAAACGGGCCAGAAACTAAAAATGAAACTCATGGAAGAGATTCGAGGATTCGAGGCAGACGTAAAGAAAGTAGAAGCTATTCGTACAGCATCTCTAAACCAAAGATTTGAACCTGCTACCTCGAGCGAAGACATAGATCCTGCCAACACTATTGATGACACAAGGCTAGGTGCGGCACAAGAGCGCTCAGAAGAGCGAGTCAAGAACCTAGAAATCCAACACTAATCACTACCATGTTCGGATCACCAAAACCACCTGCCCACACAGAACCTAAAACACCTGAGAAGTCATTCACGGTGGAAGAGATGCGTATAGCACTTATTGAAATGGTTGACTACATGAGAAAACTATCTGATGAAATGGAAGCAGAAAGTACTTCTGTAGGAAGAAAAATGGAGCTAAGGGAAGCACTTGATGAAATCCTTGAGCACTACTTAATTATAAGAAATAAGATAGAGAACCCCAGCTAAATAATAAACCGCCCGTAAGGGCGGTTTATTATTTCTAGGGAGAAGTTAATTACTTAACTGCGTCCTTAAGAGCCTTTGCGGCGGTGAACTTTGGAACCTTTGTAGCTGGAACCTTAACTGTTTCACCAGTCTTTGGGTTACGAGCTTCACGAGCCTTACGCAATTTAACAACGAATTTACCGAAACCGGCAATCGCTACTTCGTCTCCTTTTGTAAGAGTCTTAACAATTGTGTCTACGACAGTGTCAACAACAGCTTCTGCCTGTACTTTTGTAGTACCGAGTGTTGCGTTAACCGCTTCAACAAGTCCTGCTTTGTTCATAGATGTTGAGTATGATGATGTGTTTTCCTAGGACCGCATCATCGATAAGATAGTTAGTAATCCGCACCGCAAAGTTTTAAGGCTTTGTGATGGCTATAAAAAGTATATACCGCATAGGTTTTTTAGCAAGTCATATAACAACAGTTATTCTTTTTGTCAAAACCTCCGGTTTTTGATAGAAATACTTTTTCTATCGCGCGAATTCAATCACGCGAGACTCACGTATCACACTAATTTTAATTTCTCCTGGGTATCTTAGCTCCTGTTCGATTCTAATCGCAATATTACGAGCAAGATCCCGAGCCTGCATATCATCAATGAGGGTAGGGGTTACGAAGACACGCACCTCACGTCCAGCTTGTAGTGCATACACACGCTCAATGCCCGAAAACGCAAGCGCAATGGCTTCCAAATCTTGAAGTCGAGTAATGTAACGATCCACTGTATCACGACGCGCTCCGGGGCGCCCACCGCTTACTGCGTCTGCAACTTGCACAAGCACAGATTCAATCGTCTCATACGGATATTCTTCATGGTGAGACTGCATCGCGAGAATAACTCGTTCATCTACTCCATACTTAGCTAAAATCTTTCTTCCGATTTCAACATGTGTTCCTTGTATTTCATGATCAACCGCTTTTCCTATGTCATGTAGTAAAGCTCCGGCTTTTGCAACTTGCACATCACCACCTAGTTCGCTTGCGAGCATTCCTGCGATGTGTGCCATCTCAACTGAGTGGTCAAGCACATTCTGTCCATAGCTCGTACGGAAATACAAACGCCCAATGAGAGGAATCAGCTGATCTGGGATTGAAATCAGACGACACTCAAGCACGGCCTCTTCTCCTTTCTTTCGAATAAATAGTCCGATGTCTTTCTTTGCTTTTTCGATACACTCTTCTATTTTTGCTGGTTGAATACGCCCATCCTTAATAAGCATTTCAAGTGCGTTTACTGCAATCGCACGCCTTACCGCATCAAAACAAGACACCACAATTCCATTTGGTACCTCATCTACAAGAAGTTCCACCCCAGCAAGTCGCTCAAAGGTCTTTATGTTGCGACCTTCCTTGCCAATGATTTTCCCTTTTACTTCTTCATCTGCAATTTCAACGGTGCTTGAAGTAAATGAAGAGACGTTAGCGTTTGCGATACGGTAGACACAGTTAACCAAAATATCTCTTGCTTTACTCATAAGCTCAGCTTCTCCATCTCGAGCAAGCTTAAGCGCACGAGACTGGATATCATCAGCTGACTCACGTGTAACTTTTTGGAGAAGTATTTCACGCGCTTCGTCGGCAGAGAGCCCTGCGATGCGTTCATACTCACGTGCAACTTGTTTTTCTTTTGAGTCGATGGCATTTCTCACCGCTTCAAGGTCTTTTACTTTTGTTCGAATGCGTTCCACTTCTTCTGCAAGCTCAGACTCTCGTCTGTCGAGACGCTCTTCTTGTTTTTGAATTCTGTCTTCTGTTTTTTTAAGCTCCTCACGAATCTCTGCAGCTTTTTTAAGTGCATCCTGTTCTATTGTGTTTGCTTGGCGTCTTGCTTCTAATACTTTTTCTTCAAGTTGAGATTCAATAGACCCACGACGAGACACCGCCACAAAATGACGAATCACGTACCCAAACAACATTCCTACTGCAAGGGCTACCGCTCCTTCTATAAGAAGAATAGGGGGCATGGTGTTATTTACTTACTTTTGGCTTCAAGATTGCATCTACAACGCCATACTTCTTTGACTCATCCGCGGTCATCCAGTAGTCACGATCCTTATCCTTTTCTACTTTCTTATAGTCTTGGCCTGTTGCATCTGCCATCATCTTTGTAAGTTTCTCTTTAAGACGAATGATGTGGTTTGCAGTAATCACAATATCTGAGGCCTGCCCTTCTACTCCAGTAAGCGGCTGGTGAATCATCACTTCAGCATTTGGGAGCGCGAAACGCTTTCCTTTTGTACCTTGTGAGAGAATTGTTGCACCCATAGATGCGGCCATACCGACACACACTGTAGCGACATCTGGCTTGATGTGATGCATTGCGTCCACAATAGCGAGACCAGACTGAATCTGCCCACCAGGGGAATTGATATACAAAGTAATATCCTTCTTTGGGTCTTCTGCCTCAAGGAAAAGGAGCTGCGCAATGACAATATTTGCAACAGAATCATCGATTGGGCCTGATAAAAACACGATACGCTCTCGAAGCAAACGAGAGTAAATGTCGTACGCACGCTCACCAAACTGGCTTTTTTCAATAACAGTAGGAATTAACATAGAAGATTAAGTCAAATAAATAAAATAAGGTAGAAAAACAATATACATCAAGCAATATCTGGCGATTCTTTCAATGCAGGATATGCGCACTATACCACGGTTTTATAAGGCTGAAACTATTGACATTTAGCTATAAATATGATAAAATACATTCCGAAGCGGGGAGTGTTGCTTTTGCAGCACAATACCGTACAAATCTTCTTTTCAATTCAACTTTTTGGAGGTAATTAACATGAGACAAACTCTCATTTCCAGAACGAGCGACAAGCTCATGACTGCAATCATTGCAGTCATGCCCAACGCCAGCGATAACCTGGTGTTTGGTATTGCGCTGATGGCAATATTCACCACCGGCAGTAGCTTGGCCGGCATGGTGACCGCCATTCTGCAACTCCTGGGAGTCACATCGGTGTCCTGGATCACCTGGGCGATACTCTCAGTCATCGGTGGGGGCTTTTTCACAGCAGCGATTGTCGCCGCTTACCAGAAGGACACCCTGAGTGTAATCCTCTTGGTGGCTGGGTACCTGGCCGTCTTTACGGTTGCCAGCGTACCAATCCTATACGACAACTTGTCAGGATGGCTGGTACTGGGGATGTTGGTAGCAGGCACCATTCTGCTGGCGCAGGCAGTCTGCCAAATCTACCCGGGATTTTGCCGGCGGGGAAGGCGTATTCTGCAAGCCAAGGTGTGGCCCGGTATCAAGGAGAGTTTCAGGTTCATGAAAGTGAATCTGAAGCGCTCCGGCCGGAACATCGCACGATGGTGGCGGAACGACGCCAAACCATGGCTCTCGGCCGCGCGTACCAGGGTCTACACCTGGTTCACGACAACGGCACTGCCGTGGATCGAAAAAGCCTTCAAGTGGTTCTTTGGACTCCTCTGGGAGTACAAATGGGCCGTACTGGCTATCGGCGGTGCCTACCTGGCCTACGAGTTGTACAACCCTCGCAAGGGGGAGTGGTACGAGGTCTGGCGGCAGTCCTGGTGGTGGATAGCATCCCTCACCGCGGCTGTAGTGGGCACTCTGTTCTGGCTGCCCGACCTTCGTAAAAAGCTCTTCGAGCTTACAGGCGAAGGCATTGGGGTCGTTGCGGGCGCGTACCGTGCCCATTACAACGGCATCGCTGGAGGATGGAAAGCGCTGTACTGGATTTCCCTGCTCGGCACGCCTGCAGCTACCTGGTGGCTGTGGAGCAACTACCACCGCCAAGGCCTTTGGCTTATTGTGCTGGTAGGGGTCGTCTGCTTTGTCGTTGCTCACGCTGGGGAAGACGGCGACGCAGCAGCCAAAAAACTTGCTGACGCCTGGGAAAAAGGCGGAAAAGCAAAACCAGCAAAAAGCTAAGTTGGCTTAGGCTGCTTAGTAAAGAGGGGCGGTGTTCAGGGAAACCTAGAACACCGCCTTTTGTTTTGGTTTAAACACGACTTATACATATAACCTATAATTTGTGCAGACAGTCAAGAAGAGAGCCCCTGACATTTCTGAGGGTAGGGAGTGGTTTGGCGAAGAAATGTCAGGGGTGAACGAGGACTGGGTAAGAAATCTGGGTACGAAAAATAAAAATCCCCTGCAATGTAAGCGCGATTCGTATCGTGCACACATTGCAGGGGATTTAGAAAGAGTGATGACTACATGGGTTTCACAACCTCTGAAGTGTTACTAAATTCAACCTTTAAAACATATTGATTTGTAGGAGCGGAGCCGAGTAATGAAATGGGTCCGCTTAATAAAGAGCAGGGCGGTGTGAAGCATCTAAACCATTGGAACCTGCGACGCGCAGGGAAGCGTGTTTACGATGTCCTTACCCTGTCCTTAATAATACTACGATGTCTCTTATACACAAGTGCTCACCTGTGGATAACTGTCTTTTAGATATCTATCTCTCTACTGTGTCTTTGAAAAAGTTGTCTTTTCATTATGCTTGCAATGTCTCTTTGCTATTTGTAGAGTACGAAGTAATGCGATTACATCGCTTCTACGTGAAACAACCCCTTGGTGAAGAGCTTGTCGTAGAGAATCGTGCGTTAATCCATCAGTGGACATCCGTCTTCCGTTATACACACGGAGACGCGGTCGTACTATTCTCTCCTGAGAGTCCGAATATAGACTACACCTACACAATTACTAGTGTAACTAAAGCAGTTGTTACGCTTTCTTTAGTTTCGTCTGAAAAAAGTAGAGAAGTGTCTGACACGACTCTCTACATGGCACTCGTAAAGAAAGACACCTTTGAAACTATAGCGCGCCAAGCAACAGAGCTTGGTGTAAAGAGAATAGTTCCTTTTATTTCTGCGCGCTCTGAGAAGAAAAACCTAGACCTAGAAAGACTTGAGCGAATCGTAATAGAGGCTTCTGAGCAATCAGGGAGGGGGGCAGTGCCGGAATTATCGCCGATATTAACAATACAAGATGCTTTATCTGATGGGCAACAACACGGGGGCGCTCACTTTTGTGCAAGCCTGTATGGGAAACCACTTGCCGTGCTAAAGCAAGACTTTATACCCGTAGGACGAGCAGCTGTATGGGTGGGACCTGAAGGTGGATGGACCGATGAGGAAGAACATCTATTTAAAGAGAGTGGTTTTATACTTATTTCCCTTACACCTACTGTACTTAAAGCAGACACAGGGGCTGTCGCTTCCCTTACACAAGTAATACTTAGATAGACGGCGCGCATCAAACCTCTTGCATACCAGAAGAGGGCCTCAAGCATTTCTGAGGGTAGGGAGTGGTTTGGCGAAGAAATGCGAAGGGTGAACGCCGTAATGAGAGAGATCAAATGTTTATTGTAGTTATTCGCAACTCTTCTTGATTTCGTTCTACCTTTATATGGTAAATCAGCTATACTTAGAAAGGAAGGCTGCCCTGTCAGCTGGTTACAAATACATTAATACTATATTAGATTTTTATGACAAAACACTACGCAACTATTTCTCGTTCACTTATCGCACTACTTTTCGTAGTAGCAGGTGTTCAGAAACTTATGAACTTCGAGTCAACTGCGGGATACGTAGCATCTCTTGGAGTACCTGCAGCAACTTTTGCTACGCTGCTTGTAATTATCATTGAAATTCCAGTAGCACTCGCATTTGCCTACGGATACAAAATAAAAGAAGCTGGTTGGACACTTGTAGCATTTACAGCACTTGCTACTATCCTCGCTCACCGCGACTTTGCGGCTGGAGCTAACATGATTATGGCACTTAAGAATGTAGGTATCATCGGAGGTATCATGCTTGCTATTCGTTGCGATGAAAAGCACGTTGGGTAATAGGTAGAAAATAGTTTTAGATACGAAAAGCGCGGCCGTAGGCCGCGCTTTTCGTATCTATCTTAGTAGATGAAATCTTTACTTAGTCTCTGCTTCAAGAAAAGCTAAAACTTTCTCATTGCTAAGCGCCTGATAGAGGTACGCACGTGCACGCTCCTCATCAGCATCCTGAACGGTTGCCAAGAGACGAACAAGCTCTGTTTCAATCTCTTCGTCAGTCGGAACAATCTTCTCCGCTCGTGCAATCTCAGCCAAAATAAGCTGACTCATTGAACGCTTGTGAGCATCATCTCGCCATGTAGTCTTTAGTTCTGCTTCTGTTTTATTTGAATGCTTAAGATAGTCATCCCATGTACCACCAAAACGTGTAACATCTGACTTCATCTGCATAAGCATACGATCAAGCTCCATTTCTACCATGGCTTCTGGGAGGTCTGCCTTTGTTTCTTTAATCAGCTCTTCCATGATTGCCATACGACGCTTCTCACGAGTCTTCTGCTCTTTTTCAAGCTTAAGATTTTCTGCAATTTTCGCCTTAAGTTCCACAACTGTTTTAAAATCTCCACCAAAACTCTGCGCGAACTCGTCATTTACTTCAGGCAGAGTAGGGGACTTACCTTCAGGGGTTTCATGCTCGTGATGTTCATGCGCCTCGTGGTCATGCCCGTCGTGATCATGGCCTTCATGTGAGTGATCGTGATCATGTGAATGCTGAGCAACGCGCCCTTTACGCAACTCTTCCACCACGTCATCGATGTCTTTGTCTGTAACCTCCTCAACAACGTGCTCTTTTGCTTTTGCCTCGGCTAACTTCTTGTACTTTGGAAGTTCAACTTCTGGCATCACAGGAACAACCATTGTAAGTTCGAGAGGGTTGTCTTTTGCAAGCTTTGTGATAGTTATTTTTGGGTCAGCAACAGGAACAAGCTTGTGTTCTTTAACAGCTTCTACGTACGCGTCACGAAGTGCGATGTTTGCCATCTCTTCTAAGATAATCATCTCACCGTATTTTTTTACGATAGCATCTTCTGATGCATTACCTTTTCTAAAACCGTCAATTTCCACCATGTTCTGAACTGCCTTAAATCCTTTATCGTGATACGCGGCAAAAGCCTTTTCATCAACGACAACCTGTAGTTCTACTTCTGATTTCGGGAGTTTTGTAAGTTTAATTTTCATGTCCAATCTGTACGCTAGTTACTTGTTAAATTCTTTCTTGTAGAGTTCCACCGCTTCGCTTATAACCGCCTTAGCACTTTCCGCATCACGAACTGATGGAATAGTAACTTCTTTATTCTGAAGCTTCTTGTAGTTCTCATAAAAGTGCACAGCCTCTTTTATAAAGTGAGGGTTTACATCTTTTAGGTCGTTAACATGTGCAAACCGTGGATCACCAACTGGAACAGCGAGAATCTTTGCATCACTTTCTCCACTATCAATCATGTCGAGCACTCCAACAGGGCGAGCTTTTACGAGGATACCTGGAATAAGCGGACTTGTTGTAATGAGCACCACATCAAGCGGGTCACCATCGTGCCAATGTGTCTGTGGTACAAATCCATAATCAAACGGAAATGTCTGCGCAGTGTGTGACACACGGTCAAGCATAATAAGCCCGGTCTCTTTATCAAGTTCATACTTGTTAAGTGAACCTTTATTAATTTCTACGATAACGTTAATCTCGTTTGGAATGTTGTCTCCAGCAGAGATGTCGTGAAGTAAATTCATAGGGGTAGGGTAATGATTAATAGTTACTCACCAAGCTAACACTACGCACTCTTTTCTGATGTAGCTTCTTCAGTTACAAGCGCTTCTTCCACTACGCCTGTAGTAGGTTCTGCTTCTACAGCAACTTCTGACACTGTTTCTTCAGCAACGTTTAGTGCTTCAAGGACTTCAGTTACTTCCTCAGTAACTGTTTCGTTTACAACCTGATTTGAAGTAATTGTTCCTTCTTCGTCAGCTTCTGCAATCATTTCACCACCTGACACGATATCAATTTTCCAACCTGTAAGCTTAGCCGCGAGGCGAACGTTCTGTCCTCCTTTACCGATTGCGAGAGACTGCTCTTCTGGAGATACGGTTACTGTCGCTTTCTTTTCATCTTCATTAAGCTCAATAGAAATAACTTTTGCCGGTGAAAGCGCTGTAGCGATAAAGCGGCGAGAATCTCCCGACCACTCAATCACGTCAATTTTCTCACCTGAAAGTTCATCTGTAATAGCTGACACTCGAACACCACGCTGACCAACGCACGCACCAATTGGGTCAACACGTTCGTCATTTGATTTCACGCCTATCTTTGAACGTGAACCTGGTTCACGAGCAACGGTTACGATTTCTACAGTTCCTTGTGCGATTTCGGCACTTTCATTTTTAAAGAGTTCAATCAAGAATTTTGGATGTGTTCGTGAGAGACGAATCGAAAGCCCACGGAAACCTTCTTCAATAGAGAAGAGGTACGCTTTAATACGCTCTCCAGGACGAAGACGCTCTGATGGAATCTGTTCCTCAAACGGAAGAATTGCTGTTGTGCGTCCAAGGTCGATAAACGCTGTGCCACGTTCAACACGCTGAACAATACCAGATACAACCGTACCTTCTTTGTCTGTAAACTCACCAACAATAGACTCACGTTCTGCCTCACGAAGCTTCTGAACGATAACCTGCTTTGCAGTTTGTGCAGCAATACGCCCGAAATCATCCTGATCATCAAGTGGGAAAATAATTTCCTCACCAAGTTCAGCGTTTTTCTTGAAAAGACGAGCGTCTTTTAGGAACATGTGGCGTTCTTCGTTGAATCGTGGAAGAAGCTCTTCACCTTCAGCCGCAATTGGCTCTGGAGCGTTTTCGTCTTCTCCTTCAACCGGCATACGAACAGTCGTTTCATCAACAACTGTTTTTACCTGTTCGAAATGAGTTTCACCTGTTTCAAAGTTAATAGCACAACGCACGACTTGTCCGCGCTTTCCGTATTCCTTCTGGTAAGCCGCAGCAAGGGACTTTTCTACCGCATCCACGACTTTCTCGTGTGCGATTTTCTTTTCAGCTTCGAGCTGTTCTAGGGCGATTTTTAACGCTTTAATATCTAACATACGCTTTATTTCTAATTACTTTTAGAGATTTTATAAAAATTTGACCGGCCTTTCGGGCCGGTTACACAAGAAACTCTTAAACACATCCAAACTAACTCCTTTAGTATACAACATTACCCCAAAAAAGCAAGCTTTTTAATCAATTTCTAAGATAAGCTAAGTAAATCACTATTGACAAATAGTGATTTACAGTATATAATATATAGGTCTCAGTGCCTACAAGATTACTTGCTGTCATGTTGAGAAGTGCTTATTTGACAAGGAGAAAGACTTGATTACCGTAACCCCCGCACTCGTCGCAGTCGCCAATTCAACCCTCAACAACCGCCTGTACAAGCGGTTGGTCCCCAAGGCCATTCGCGACCTCGCAGAAGAAGAGCTCCGAAACGTGGCAACTCCGATGTACGGAATCGGCCAGGGGCTGAGCGACCGGAACACCTGCTTCCTAGTCGTCGCGCTGGCTCACTTCCAGAACAGGCTGAGCAGCGCTGAGCAGGACTTCGCGGTTATCTTCTACCCGAAGACCCCCAACATCCTGGTCAAACAGAGCGCTTCCGCCCTCGACGCGGCGGCCCGCCGGTTTTTCCCTGAAGAAGGGAACGACAAGTACAACCGCTTCGTCAACCTTACCCAAGAGCAGCAGCAAAAGCTGGTGGAAAAGCTCCTGGGCGACGGCTGCGACGGCTTCAGCATCGTCGGCGCCCTGAGCCAGATACTGCCGAAATAATTTCGGTCGGGGTCATTACCCCAAAACGCCCCTGCAACCATGCAGGGCGTTTTTTAATGAAAATTTATTTTCATTTTGCGTTAAGACACACAACGAAGCTGGAATATATTTGATATACTTTATCTCATGAAAAAAATTGTCAAACCGCTGATCATTGGCAACTGGAAAACAACTCCTGCAACACTAAAAGAAGCGCTCACTTTTGTAAAAAGTCTGGAGAAAAAATGTGGTGCAATGAAGCAGAAGGTGCATTATTATCTCGCGGTTGCAGATATTTTTATTCCACCACTAAGCGCACTTGCATCTCACGGCGAGATTGGCTCTCAAAATATTTCAGGAACTATTCTTGGGCAGGCAACCGGGCTCACAACTCCATCACAAATCGTAAGCGGGGGAGGTGCATTTACACTACTTGGACACAGCGAAGTACGCACCCGCGGTGAAAGTACTGACTTACTCGCGAAAAAAGTCGCGCTTTCTCTACAATCTAAACTCCTTACTGTTCTCTGTGTCGGAGAAACTACACGAGACAAAGAAGGTAAGTACTTAGCGGAACTAGAAGACGAACTAAAAAACACCTTGGCTCAAGTAGACAGATCACTTTTTGCAAACCTCGTCATTGCATACGAACCAGTGTGGGCAATAGGAGCAAAAAATCCTGCGACAGTACACGAATGTTTTGAAGTAGTGATAGCGCTCAGGCGCGCACTTGCATCGCTTGTGGGAATTGAGTACGCAAAAAAAGTTTCTATCATTTACGGAGGGGCCGTGTCTGAAGAAAACGCTCGCGAATTTCAAGAAGAAGGTGGGGTGGACGGACTACAGCTTGGAAGATCATCTCAAGAGGTTTCTAGTTTTAGTAAAATACTTTCATCGTGATATGCATAAGGATATGATTTCACCAACTTGGAAATCCCACGTGCTACCTGACATAAAAAGCTTACAGGGTAAGCGGATACTGATACGTGTGGACCTTAACCTACCTGAAAGTAATGGGAAAATACTCGACACTACACGCCTAGATATACTGCTACCTTTTCTTCGTCAGTTTTCTTTTGTGGGAGCAAAAGTAATACTGCTTTCTCACTTTGGTGAGGAAGGAAAAAGTATTGGACCGGTAGCGGAACTGCTCACCCAAAAACTTCAAGGGGTTTCTTTTGTGCCGACAACTAACATCGACGAGATACGTAACAAGATAGCAGAGATGCCGCTTGGGAGCATGCTCCTTCTTGAAAACAGCCGCATGTTTCCTGGTGAAGAAGACAATACGCCTTCATGTGCGCAGGCTTTTGCTTCACTTGCAGACGTGTTTGTAAACGATGCTTTTTCTGTATCGCACCGAAATCACGCAAGTGTAACAGGTGTACCAAAGTACATACTTTCTTATCTGGGACCTACATGTACACGTGAAGTGGAACACCTTCTTCTAGCGCTCACCCCAAAACCACCAGCACTACTTATCGTAGGTGGCGCAAAAATAAAAACAAAACTAACACTCATACAAAGATACTTAGACTTAGGGGTACATGTATTTGTCGGTGGAGCAATGGTGCATAATAGTTTAAAACAACGAGGGTACGAGATAGGGGACAGCCTCTACGACCCAACATACACAGTACTTGACTCTGTATGCAATCATCCGCTACTTATTACTCCAACCGATGTCATCCTAGAAACAGGAAAAGAAGTTACGCTTGAGAACATAGCAAAAGGGGACGTCATCGTAGACTGTGGCAAGAAAACACTAGCAACACTAGATACCCACATACAGAAAGCGGGGACAGTTATCATGAACGGACCGCTTGGACTTTATGAAAAGGGATGGATGAATGGAACGGAGCACTTACTTACCACACTTGGCGAAGCAAAGACCGTACATACGTACCTCGGAGGAGGGGACACTGTTGCTGTTGCGGCCTCTATACACGCACTTTCTAAGATATACTTCGTCTCACTTGGGGGTGGGGCCATGCTTGATTTCCTCGCATCTGGTACACTCCCTGGTATAGATGCTGTCACAGAATCCAAAGTCAACGGTTAATATAGATGTGGAGGACTACCAAACTCTACAAAAACTAGTTCTACAGGCAAAACAGGGCGATAAAGAGTCGTTTGAAGTGCTTTATAACACTTTTATAACCCCACTTTACCGTTACGTTTTGTCTCGAACAAAAGATGTGCCTGAGGCAGAAGATATCTGCCAAACGACCTTTTTACAGTTTTACCAAGCACTTCCACGCTACGAGATGACCACATCTCCTCTGGCATACCTCTTCACCATAGCTAAGCGCAGAATGATAAACCAGGCGCTTAAGATGACATCAGTGCCTTACGAAAATGAGGACCTTGAACAAGAACATGACGACACTGACATTGTAGAAGAGACCCATGTGGCATTTCTTGCAGAACGAATTGACTCCTATCTTGAGCATCTAACCAAAGATGAGCAGGAGGTCATCCGTCTCCACTACTATAGCGAGCTTGAACATAAAGAGATTGCTGCTATTTTAGAAAAAGAGGAGGCTTATATTCGTCAAATCAAATCAAGGGCACTCAAAAAACTTCGTGCGCTGACCAATCATCTCTATGAGTAACACAAACATCCCCACAATTGAAAAAGCTTTGGCTATGTATAAGGAGAGCGGGTCGCCGTCACAAGATATCCTTGTAAAGATTCTTAATCAAATACCAGAGATAAAAGAAAAAACACAAGAAGATAGGCGCGCGATACGCTCCCCCTATATATGGCTTGCGGTATCTCAAATGGCCGCATTAGTAGCTGTTGTAATCATTTTCACTGTCCCAAGCACAGAGGATATGTTACAGACACTACACACAAACGATCCTTTTTATACAATTGACGCTCAAGTTGAACAATTTGAACGGGGGATAAACGAAGAAGACTACGCGCACATGCTGGTAGACTATACTCTATAAACACACTACATATTATGAACAAACTTTTTATCTCTAGCTTTCTCGGAATAGCGCTTATGGTGCCTTTATATGCAAGCGCTCAGGTAAGCGTGGTTACAGACACAAAAACTGCTGTAAGCGCAAGCGTTGCCATCCCTACGGCTGCGCAGATTTTTACATCATGCTCACAAACAACGATTGAAGTAAGGGACGCGGCTATCACTAAAGCCCGTATCGCATACAACGCAGCGATGACAGCAGCGCTCACTGCTCGTACAGACGGGGAGAAAGCGGCGGTTGCAATTGAAGATGAAGATGAGAAAAAAGCTGCAATACAAGTAACTGCTGACGCTTACAAAAAAGCAGTAACTGAAGCACAGGAAACACTAACTGCTGCACGCAAGGAATCATGGGAAGCCTTTGAAGCAAACGCTAAAGAATGTCAGAACTATAAAAAAGAAGCAGTTCAGCCAGCAAATGCAAAGAAAGCGGCGGTAAAGTCAGAAGTAAAAAAGGAAGCAGTAAGCTTAATGGCTTCTACTGAAATAAACCAAAAACAAGCAGATGGGAAAACATTTAGCCAAACGCTTCGAGAAAAAATTTCATCTATTAAAGTATTCTTTGGAGGACAAGCAGAGGTAACAGGCGTTTCTCAGTAATTTGAGAAATTAGGCCTCTTATATGGCCTGCGTTCACACCAGGAAAAAGCGCGGCCTTCGGCCGCGCTTTTAGATTACACCTTCACCTCAAGCACCACAGGCGCGTGATCACTCCCAAGTACATCGTCTAAAATATCTGCGTGTGAAACCTTAGGAAACAACTCTTTGTTAACGAAAAAATAATCAATACGCCACCCGACGTTTCTCTCTCGTGATCTGGTTTTTTGGTCCCACCAACTATATTTCACTTCTTCTTTGTGAAGTGCGCGAAATGTATCTATAAACCCCGCATCAATGACCCGATCAACCCAAGCGCGTTCAATTGGTAAAAAGCCAATCTGGTTACTATTCTCTTTTGGACGAGCGAGGTCGATTTCATTGTGTGCCACGTTTAAGTCTCCGCAAAAAATAACGTTCTTATGCTGTTTCTTGAGTTTCTCAACATGCTTAAGAAACATGTCGTAGTATCGCAACTTAAACTGGAAGTGGTCGGCATCACGACCACCGTTTGGGAAATATGCAGTTACAAAAGCAAACTCTTTAAAACAAAGAGTGAGACATCTACCCTCAGTATCGTACTCATCATTCCCTAACCCATAGTGAATCTTTTCTGGTTGTACTTTTGTATACACCGCAACACCAGAATACCCTTTACGCTCCTTAGCTGAGTCAAAGTATGAAACGTATCCAGGACGATCTGTAATCTCTGAGACCAGTTGGTCGGGGGTCGACTTTGTCTCTTGAATCCCAATAATATCTGCATTTAGTTTAAAGACTTCATCAAGTGCTCCCTTTTTGTGTGATGCGCGAATACCGTTTACGTTCCATGAGATGAGTTTCATGGAAGTAGTATATCAAAAAACAAACACCTAGCTCGTAAGCTAGGTGTTGCAATATCGGCGTTACACCGACAGAAGTTCTCATTTTATGGCTGGAGAAGTTCAGCTTGCGGCGATGCGCGTCGCCTTCCAGAAGAGCGGCTGCTCAAATTGGAAGGGGGTCACATCATCGTCGCCAAACTCAAGTGCTTCCGGCAGACGCCAGGGCTCGACCTGCTCAATGATCACAGACCCCTTATTCGGGGGCAAGCCGTAGAACTCACGGCCAAACTTCGAGGCGAAGTCAGGAAGCATCTCGATCTTACCAACCGAGTTGAACGCTTGGGCGTAGAGCTCAAGCGCGTGCGTGGCCGTGAAACAACCGGCGCAACCACAAGAGGTGTACTTCGCCTTGCCAGCAGCCCCGATGCGCGGATGAGGCGCAGAGTCCGTACCCAAAAAGAACTGCGGACTACCTGACGTCGCCGCTTCCAGAAGGGCGATGCGGTCCTGCTCAGTCTTCAGAATCGGCAGACAGTAGTAGTCTGGGCGAATGCCACCCTTCCCCAGCATGTCGTTCCTGTTGGCAAGCAGGTGTTGCGAGGTAATCGTGGCCGCAACGCGCAGACTGTGTTGCTTCACGAACTCCACGGCCGTTCTCGTGGTGATGTGTTCACACACCACCTTGAGGTCGGGACATCGCTCCAAAATCACCGACATCTCCTGTTCGTAGAAGCGGGCCTCCCGGTCGAACACGTCAACCGTGACACCCGCCTCGCCGTGAACAAGAAGTGGTTTGCGGTACTCCTGCAGCATCTCGAACATCCAGCCCATGCTGGCAAGGTCAGAGATACCCTCCGAGTTGGTCGTATGGCCAGCATAAAGCTTGGCCGCATAGACATACTCAGAGGCCAGTGCCTTCGCCAAGCCTTCATGGGTCGTATCAGCTGTCAGAGACACCGTCATGAGCGGCGTGAAGTCGACACCCTTGGGCACACCCGCCTAAATCTCGGCGCGGTACTGAAGCACCTCGCCAAGTGTGGTGATGTGCTTCGGCGCCAAGTTCGGCATCACAATCGCGCGAGCGAACTGCGCCGCCGTGTGGCGCACGACAGAATACAGACGCACGCCCACGCGGAAGTGGACGTGTAAGTCGTCCGGGGTTGGAAACACAAGTTGCATACTTCTCTCCTCAATATGCCCGCAGGCGGTTAGTTGATCAAAAGATTCTTCAAGCGTTCACTGCCTGCGATGAGTTCGACGAACACTTTCGGCCCACCACCCCAGGAGGGGAGACTGGTGAACTGTCCAGCGGCAGCTCCGTTTTCCATGGCAGAGACGAGATCGTCCCCATTCCACAGACCACCGGAGTGGATGACATCTACCGTTTCCGGAAGTACAGCGCGGAAGCGCCTGACTTGCTCGAAAACGATTTCCTTCATGATCGGCCCTGAGAGGCCGGCCTTGCCGGCGTTAGGCGTCGTAACCGGTTCACCGTTTATGCGATAAATTGCATTCGGTCCGGTGTTGCTGACGACGACCGCACGAACATAGGAGTGGCGCGCGATGAGCGCCGCCACACGTTCCAGGAAGCCTTCTTCGGCGACCGGGACATGCGTTACGTCGATACCGTGCTCAACCAGTTACTTCAGGTTTTCGAGCGTAAGGTACGGCGACACTTTCACCCAGACAGGGCAGTTGAGCTTGAGCTTTTCGCCGGCTGCCAGAATCTGCCCGAACGACACGTAGTCGTACGAAATCGGCAGCACCTTCTTGTCGTGCGTATTCGGGCAACCCAGATTCCATTCCTGGGCTGCAGGAACCCGAGCAACCCAGGGATGGTGAGATCCGAAGATGCTCGCACCATCGACATACCCCTTCACCGAAAAAGCCGCGATGCTGACGATCAACTTCTTTGGAATATCCATGTGATCCAGTTCACTCTCAGCCTTGGTGAAACCCATGTTGGGCATACCCCAAGAATTCAGACCGAACCGAAACTCTGCGCCACCCTCGATTTGGGGCGGCCACTGGCAGATGTTCTTGCCGTCGTCATTTCCCTTCCGGGACTCACCGTCTGCTTCATCCGGCGTATACGAGCCGGTGATGACCGCGCCGAGCGAAACGTCGTCTCGCATGTACGGCACAAGCCTCGCCGGCGCTTTGCACACACCGGCACCGAGAATTATCGGAAGCGGCATTGGTACACCGCCTACAACCCAGGAGTTTCCATGTTTCATTTCTCACCTCGTAGTTGTGAAAGAGCGATTTTGCTCTGGTGCAAGCCTACAGGAAACGGGGTGCCTCGGCAACTATTTTTTATCGCGTTTTGAATGAAATTTTTCGAATTGATCGCGGAGGAACTTGTTAGTTACGTTGGTATAAATCTGCGTTGTCGCGATAGAGGCGTGCCCAAGCATCATCTGCACCGTACGAAGGTCTGCACCGTTATACAGTAAGTCTGTCGCGAAGCTGTGGCGAATCACATGCGGGGTACATTTCTTCGCAATACCTGCAACCATCGCATATTTTTGTACGATACGCTCTACACTTCTTGGAGTGAGACGAATTGATTCTTCTTTTACCATTCGTGCATGCGCGCGAGGGGAGTGATCTATAAACATCGCTTCATCAATATCCACACGATTGTCTATATATTTTTTAACGGACGCCATTGCCTGGCCAGATACAAACACCACACGAATCTTTCCACCTTTACCACGCACAGATATTTCTCCACCCTTTAGGTCTAAGTCACGATCGAGTGAACAAAGATCTGACACACGAAGACCTGTCGAAAAGAAATGCTCGAGAATTGCCTTGTCGCGAAGACCTGCAATAGTCGAAAGGTCTGGAGCAGAGAGTAAGGTGTCTAACTCTTTCTCAGATATAAGATCAAGCTCGCGAGACTGAGTCTTTGCAAGTTCAATACGCTCAGGATCATACCCCTCCACGCCGCGT
>CAYVMF010000006.1:0-18685 GCA_964452605.1 uncultured Candidatus Saccharibacteria bacterium | reverse complement strand
CACTTTATCAATCTTATCTGCAATAAGGACAAAGTCTTTCTCTTTCTTTCCACGAGTTGTTTCCGCTGCGGTCCCAAGACGAATTCCAGATGGGTCCATCACGCCACGAGGGTCTTGAGGGATGGTATTCATGTTCACAATAATCCCCGCCTTTTCAAGACGGTCGCTTGCCTCCTTTCCAGAAACTCCCTTTCCTTGCGCCCATGTATCAACCAAAAGAAGATGTGAGTCTGTTCCGCCCGTGATGACGCGCCAGCCTTTTGCTTGAAGAGCTTTACTAAGTGCATCTGCGTTTTTCACAATTTGCTTTGCATACTTTTTAAATGCTGGGGTTGCCGCTTCTTTTAGTGCGACAGCAACTGCCGCAATCTGATTGTTGTGTGGGCCACCTTGAAGACCTGGGATAATTGTCTTGTCGATTTTTTTATCCATCTCACGCTTGTCTTTACGAACAAAAATCATAGCACTTCGTGGTCCACGAAGTGTCTTGTGTACCGTGGTTGTAACCACATCAGCATACAGAAACGGACTAGGGTAAGCCTCTCCCGCTACAAGCCCTGCGAAGTGAGACATATCAACCATAAGAAGCGCTCCTGCTTTTTTTGCAATAGCAGCAAACTTTTTAAAATCTACGAAGCGTGGATACGCCGTAAAACCCGCAACAATAATATCTGGTTTTTCTGTAACAGCTATCTTTTCTAATTCTTTGTAGTTAAGAAGTTCTGTTTTTGGATCAACTTCAAACGGCACCTGTTTCCAAATTTTTCCAGTCATTGAAACACTTTGCCCATGAGTGAGATGCCCACCACTTGAAAGCTTAAGCCCCATGATTTTTCCTCCAAGAGGAACAAGCGCTGAGTACACCGCGAGGTTAGCAGGAGAACCGGAGAGTGGCTGCACATTCACGTGCCACTTCTTTGGGTCGAGATTAAAAAGGGAGAGCGCACGTTCCTGAGCAAGAGTTTCTACTTGATCAATAACAGAGTTCCCACCGTAATAGCGTTTACCTGGATACCCTTCTGAATACTTGTTGGTAAGTGAAGAACCGAGTGCTGTGAGCACATCATCTGAAACATAGTTCTCAGATGCGATAAGGTTAATAACTTTTTTCTGGCGAGCGTCTTCTGCGCGAATACATTTTTCAATAGCTTTGTCTTTCATGGATAGGATAAATAACTAGTTTGAATAAATACACAGTAATAAAATAGTTTGAAGCGGAGTAATTACAACATTATTCATAGTATATCTCTTCCATAGAAAAACAGAAGGGCGCCGTAGGCGCCCTTCTGTTTTTCTATGCTAGCTTCGTTTTCCAAGGATATTTTGAGGGCTTTCTGGTCTAAAAAGGTCCTGAGCGTCACTTCTTATCTTGATTACTGAGATGCCTGCTGACAATACTTTGTTCCAGCAAGGCTCACAAGCCCACCAGTGGCCATATAGATACAAGGTTGACCCTTTTAGGTCTAACCCCTTTGCAAGTCCGTCGTCTACCGCTCTCTGTTCAGCGTGACGAGAAGGAGCTGCACACCCCGGACAAAGCCAATATTTAGTCCCAGATTTAACTTTAAACGCCTTTCTGCTACAGAGACCCTGTTTATGTGCGTTGCGTAGAAAAACTGGCAAAATGGCGTGGTTAGCCCCTCGCGCAACAACAACTCCATCTTTCACAATAACAGCACCGGTTGGCTGCATAAGTTCGTTACTTAACTCTTTGCACGCAAGCTCTGCTTCCTTCATAAAAGGGTCGTGCGAGTCAGTCAACTCAACTGTTCCATTCGACGGTAAAAAAGGTAGCGGCAACATAATTGGTAGATATGGGGGCAGTGTACTATACTTCCCCTATATGGCAACTTTCGACAAAATCTACCAAGGCATGATTGCAGATATTATGACAAACGGTATCGCTGAAGTTGGCAAACGACAGGGCGTTGAAACCAAAGCAATCCCTGGACTCACTTTTTCAATTGACATAGAAAAGGATGGCTTCCCTCTTCTTACATTAAGAAAAATCCCTGTTAAGATGTTTACCGCTGAACAAATATGGTTCATAAGTGGCGCCCGAAAACCAGAAGACTTCTTGCGTAATTTCACAAAAGTATGGGATGTATTCACTAACCCGGGAGATGTAGTAACGGTTGCGTATGGGTACAGATGGCGCAAGCATTTCGGAAGAGACCAGCTCGGAAAACTAATCGCATTACTTCAAGAAGACCCAAGCTCACGTCATGGTGTAATTGTAACCTGGGACCCAGGACAAGATGGCTTAGGCGGTATCACTAAGAAAAATGTTCCTTGCCCCTACTCGTTTACCGTTATGATAATTGGCGGCAGGCTTCATCTCCATAACATCGTACGCTCAAACGACATGATCCTTGGTTTTCCTCATGACGTAGCAGGCTTCGCACTTCTTCAATGTATGCTCGCACAACACCTGGGAGTAAAACCTGGCATCTATACGCACACTATCTCTAACGCACATATATATGAAAACCATTATGAAGGCGCCAAGGAGCTAATGAAACGAGATGCAAACCACAAAAAGGTGACTCTCACACTCCCTGAAAACGCTTTTACGCGAGCAGAGAAAAAAGATATTACACTCGCCGAAGAAATCGTAAAAAATCTTATGGACCAGTACACTCCAGGCGAAGCAATCCCAAATCTAGCCATTGTCCCTTAACCTTATGAAAGTTAGTCTTATTGCCGCAATTACAACAGACGGATTTATCGGAAGAGACGCTCTACATGTTTCAACTGCGTGGACAAGTAAAGAGGATAAAGCGTTTTTTATTTCAAAAACAAAAGAACTGGGTACGGTTGTCATGGGAAGCACTACCTACGAAACATTTAATAGACCTTTTAAAGACCGGAGGCATATCGTCCTCTCAAGAACAAAAACCTACGAAGGAGTGGAGACCACTTCAGAATCTCCGGCTGAGCTTATAAAACGCTTGACTCAAGAAGGCGTAGAGACGTTGGCGCTCTGTGGGGGGTCAGCAATATACACGACATTCCTTGAACAAAACTACGTAGACAAGGTGTATCTCACTGTTGAGGGAATACTTTTTGGGAGTGGGATTAAACTACTTTCTAAGGAACTAGAAATTAAAATGAAACTTGTGTCAACTACAACGCTTGGCGAAAATACGATACTATTGGAATACGATATTCTAAAATAACTGCCACCATGTCAATACTCACCAAACAAGAAATCCTAGAGCGTATCTCCAGCACAAACATTGGTTTTAGCCCATCACTTGATACATTTCAAATTCAAGCCCATGCCGTAGACATGCGTTTAGGCTTTACATTTCTCATTCCAAAAGCATGGCACCTCACTAAGAAAGGACGTGTCGCGCTTAACATAGACTACTTTGACAAGAACCGCCCAAGCTACTTTGAAACCGTGGAGTTAGAGCAAGGCCAGTACTTTGAACTTCTCCCAGGAGAACACGTACTTGTGTCGACACTTGAGTCAGTAAGCATCCCTGACGACTTAATGGCCGTACTTTACCCACGATCTTCTACAAACAGAAAAGGTCTCTCCGTTGACCTCACCGGAATCATTGACTCTGGATACTCTGGTCAGCTTGTTATACCGGTAAGGAATAACACCCTCTCTCAAGTAGTGAGACTTTACCCTGGTGAACGTTTTTGCCAAATTGTATTTGAAAAACTTGAATCAAAAGTACAAGCCGAAAAAAGTCGTTACCATAACAAGGACATTATTGATGGATTTATACGTGACAAAACAAAGCGTGATGCCACAGAAATCAGCTTTGTATCTAAAGGGGCAATCAGAGAACTAAAGAAGAAACACACTGTAAAATAATGAAACTCTATATTGGATGCGGGCTTACACAGGCACCCGCTCACTTTAAAGAAGAAGTTGAAAATCTTAAAACAAAACTTCGAAGCTCACACGAGATCTTAGATTTTGTAGGATTAACAAACGGCACAAACACAGATGTATACCGGTGGGATATTCATGAATGTGTTTTGAAGTGTGATGCCTTTATAGCGATTGTCGACCATCCGGCGCTTGGACTTGGCTACGAACTAGGAGTTGCGGTAGAGAAACTTTCAAAACCAACACTTGCCCTTGCACGTACTGACAGTCTTGTTACTCGCTTAGTTCTGGGTATTGATCAACCTCACTACCAATTTGTACGATACACCTCGACAGAGGAAATCCCAGACATTATTGAAACCTTTTTACAAAGTCTTTCAAAATAAAACCGCCTTTCGGCGGTTTTATTTTTTAGATCGAAAGCCTACTTTACCTTGATTCCGATTGAACGTGCAGTCCCCTCAATAATCTTCATCGCCTGTTCTACAGTGTGAGCAGTAAGGTCTTTAAGTTTAATCTCTGCAATCTCACGAATCTTTTCAGGAGAAATAGTTCCCGCATTACCCTTTGAGTTTCCTTTAGCAACATTTGCCAATTTCATCACAAGTGAAGTAGCTGTAGGAGTTTTGATCACGAAATCGTATGTACGATCTTCGTATACGTAGATCTTTACTGACATACGCCCCTGCTGACCCTGAGTAGCAGCGTTAAACTTGTTAACGAAGTCTCCAATTTGAACACCAGCCTGACCTAGGGCAGGACCAAGTGGAGGAGCAGGAGATGCTTTCCCGGCCTCTATCTGAACCTTTACATATTTTGTTACTTTCTTTGCTGCCATATAAGTTTCGCTATTCTACCATTAAATAATTACCTTTTCAAGGCTTCCTACACTTTCTTTACCTGAAGGAAATCAAGCTCCACTGGAGTCTCTCGACCGAACATATTAACAAGCACCTTAAGTTTTCCACGTGCTTTATCTACTTCACTTACCTTTCCTTCAAAATCTTTAAACGGACCCTCGGTAATACTTACAAGCTCACCGAGCTCAATAGTGATTTCGTGCTGAACCTCACCTGTGTTCATACGGTTAAGGAGGTAATCAATTTCTTTTTGTGAAAGCGGAACAGGTGTTGTCCCCGCTCCTACGAACCCAGTAACTCGCGGAGTGTTTCGAACCACGTACCAACTATTATCATCTACAATCATATCTACAAGCACATACCCTGGGTAGATCTTCTCCTCTACCTCAACACGTTTTGTACCTTTTACTTTGATCTTCTTTTCAACAGGAACAACGACTGCAAAAATCTTGTTCTCCATTCCTAGAGACTCAATACGCTGCTTGAGATTTCTTTGTACAGCGTTCTCATATCCACTATATGTGTGGATTGCGTACCAGTGACGCTCCCCTGTAAATTCTTGTTTAGCCATAGTTAATAGTTACCAGTGAGATTTAATAATACACGAAGATTAGCGCGCGAGAATGAATGCAAGAAGCTTGTTAAAGCCGAAGTCTGCACCACCTAATACCACCGCAACAATAAGCGAGATAACAATAACCAAAACTGTAAATGTAATCGTCTGTGAGACGCTTGGGAAACGAACTTCCTTAAGTTCTGCTTTTGTTTCTTTTAGGTAGGTAAATAGGTTCATAGATATAGCTTAATAGTCTTATTCTAAAAAACGCCCCCGCGGGCATCTAATAACTTCATTATATGAAATATCTATAAAAAGTCAATAGCCCTCCTGAACCGGAAGCTGACGGCTTACAGAACAATAAAACGCCCTTCGGGCGTTTTATTGTTCTGTAAGCAAGCTTTAGCCAGATATTAATTAATACTAAAGGTTAGTGTTACGTTTGATTTTATAACACTCTCACCTTGTGGAACACTTACCGACTCAAGTTTGGCACCATTTCCTGCCATATCACGAGCAGAATACGCCATCATTGGGTAGTAGCCACCATTGTTGTTTTCAGAGTACTGAACAATTTCTCCAAGAGATACACCTAATGACTTAGCCGTAGCTTCAGCTTTTTCGCGAGCCTGCTTTATAGCTTTCTCCTTTGCTTCTGCCTGAACTTTTTCCATGTCGTCAATTGTAAATTCAGGACCTGATGTCTCAGTAATGTTTACAGCCCCAAGTTCTCCTAAGACGGTCCCCGCTTGGTCAACATTTCTAACTTTCACCTGAATCATATTAGAAACTTCGTACCCGGTAATAATTGTTTTTACAGGTGGACAAATTGTTGCCATGCAATATGACACTCCACTTTCGTAACGCGGATTAACAGTGTATGAAATTGTCTTCTGGTCCTTGTCATCGATGTCTAACTTTTTAAGAACAGCGAGTGCAGCCGTTACTTTTGCTTCGGCTGCCTTTTGCGCTTCTGGTACTGTTTTAGCAACTTCACGAACAGTAAAAGTGATTGTTGCAATGTCAGGGGCAGCGGTTACTTCACCTTCCCCACTTACCGAAATAGATGCGGCTGGCGCACCACCTCGCTTCATTTCTTTCCACGCAGACGCGCTCATGACAAACGCAAGAAGCGCCACCATAACAAGCGCGACACTTGCAGTAATAAAAGTTACCTTTTTATAATCGTATGTATTTTGCATATAAGATAAGTGTATCATAGTAAAAAGCGCCACGGTTAGGGTCGCTCTCCTAATAAAGGGATACACTCTTATGACGAGTGAAAAAGTAAAATCTTACAAAGACTTCTGTCTATAAACGCCCATTGCTATACATGTACCCAAGCAGGAGAAGAATTACCACAAAAAGAGTACACGCGGTTACAATAAGTCCTTCATCACCTTTTGAAAGTGGTGTCTTTGAGAAATGAATATATCCTGGATCAGGTTGAGGGACCTTTGGTAAAGTCGACTGTTCGGCAAGCACCTGGTGAACCCCCTCTTCTGCTTTCTCAGGCATAGTCTCTCCATGAAACACGTCTTTATACCTCGAGAAAGGCCAAACGTGTGATGATTCGTCAAACGGTTTCAGTGGAAGATTTTCTGGGAGCTCAGCTTGTTTTTTAGTAGGAAGCGGAGGATCTTCACGAACAATTAAAGACTCTTTTTCTGGAACCACCTCTTCAGGTGCAACAATGACAGTCTTTTCTTCAGGTTGGACAGGTGCCACCGTTTCGAGGACAACTGACTCTTCTTTCGGAAGCTGCTGCTCTTGGTCCGCTTTCACGTGAGCACCCAAAGGCGCAGAAGTTTCAGCTGTATGTTCTTCAAGCAACATGTCGTGTGGCGACACAAGGAGTTTTTCGTCGTTTTCTGTAATATCTTTCGTAACAGCCACCCGCCCCCTAAATAGGAGCTTTGCTTCTTCGATATGTTTTTGTTCCCAACCACCCGCCAAAAGAAGTGTGGTTAAAAGTCGCTCATCTAATTGTGGGTGCCGTGATCTTAGTAAGTCTATTGTTGTTTGAATCTCATTAATTGTCATGCTACTTTTTTGCAGCTGGGGTAGACGATGGTGTTTCAGTTGCTTCTAGAGATTTAAGGAATGTCTCAAGATCCGGGTTACCTGGATTACGCTTAAGTAACTCGTCCCCAATTTCTTTTGCGAGATCAGGACGGCCACCATCACGAAGCGAAAGCGCTAAGAAATACGCAATGTTGGCATTGTTTGGATCTTTTTGAAGACCTGTCTGGAGTGCTGTTACCGCATTCTGGTAGTCTTTCTTTCCATAGAAAAGAAGTCCTGCTTGAATATATACGAGAGGGTCGTTCGGCGCACTCTTTACAGCTTCAAGTGCATACGCAATAGCTTCGTCTAGTTTTTCATCTGACGCTTCTAGTTGACTCATAAGGTAGAGAGCGTCAGCAAAATTCTGCTTCTTCTTAAGAGCCTCAGTAAGTTGTGTACGCACAGCTTCCTTTGTACCTGCTTGAGCTTCAAGACGGGCAATCATCACATAAAGGTAAGGATTGTTTGGGTAGAGCTTTATCGCTTCTTCGTATGACTTCTTAGCTCTTGCATACCCACCTTCTTTGTCGAAAGGAATAGCGAGCTCGTACGCGCGGCCCAATGACACATAGTTCTGATAGTTACTTGGGTTTACCTTAACCGCTGCAAGCCCCGCATTGTTTACTGCATCTTCGGCATTTTTTAGATAGGCCTGCTTAAGAGCTTCTTGATCCTGTGTTTCAGTGGCAATTAAGGTTCTCTGAACACTGATGATGTACTCAATCTTCGCTCGATAAAATCCATCGTATGGAAGAATAGCAATCGCTTTTGCCATATAGGTATCCACCTCTTGCGAAGGCCCTTGCGCTGAGAAGCTCGCCTGAGCTTTTGCAAAATACATAAATGCTCGAGCTTTATTAATTGTTACAAATGAATACGCAATAAGAATGATTGCGATAGGTATCACAATCGACGCCATTTTTTTACTTGGGTGAAATTCTGTGAGCTTCGCTCGCGCAAGCCCAAAACCAGAAACAACCATCCATGTAACAAGCATTGCGTACGAAAGCGGAATAATCCACGCAAGCACAGAGAAGTACACAAGCACGATGAGAAGAATTCCTAAAATGGTTTTTTCATTTTCTTCGTGAGCCTGACGGTAACTGCGATACGTACTATAAAGCGCACTTAATGTAAGGAGTAGAAATGCAAGGAGCCCAGCGAGACCAATTGTCGTAAGTAATGTTGTTGTTGTTCCAAAACCTTGATTAAATTCAGTTCCGAAGTATGCGGAGTTTACAACACTCTGTGGTCTGTATAGCTGCCATGCGCGAGCATAGTCCCCTGCACCAATACCAAAGACTCCATCATGTAGTAATACCTGTTTACTCACCGTAAGAGAGCTCGCGAGATTTGGACGAACATTTTCAGTAGAAGCAACACCTACCACCCACGCGAGAATAACAATGCTCGCAAAACCAATCGCAAGTCTATATGTAGATGAAAGCTTTGTTTTTCTAAGATACACAAACAGCCCTACAACAAATAATCCTAAGTACGCTGAGAGCGATACCGCGCTTGAAAAACCGCCAAAGATTTTCGCGAGAACTGCCATAAAGGTTCCGTTGATTATCATCAAACAGATAAACGCAAGAGATGACAGCCCAAGAATTGCCAGCATAACAAGCTTCAGCTTATGACGAAGCGACTCAGGAAGAGCTCGCACCAAATACATTACCGCTGGTAACGCAGCAAGAGATGCGACAGCATACGGGCTAAAAGCCTCTCCAAAAAGTGAAGTCTCTGGGTTACGCGCGAATACAACTGAACCAAGAAGTGATAGTGAGAAAAGTATGTACGCAAGAAATTCCAACTTAGATATCGTATGCCAAGAACGTGTGATCGATGCTGAAATACCATACGCAGAAAGCGCAACCGCAATCGCAATTGTAATGGTAATCTGATACGTTACATCTGGAGAAAAAGCAGTTCCTGGTATAAAGAAGAGCGGTGAAGATATAACAATAAAGGCTGTAACGTACTGGTAGACTTTAGATAGGAGTGACGCGAGTAATTTCATAGTATTTTTGCTTGTAATGGGCGAGTAAATGAATAAATCTTGATATCGAATATGAAACTCAGTATACCGCGCCAACTCATATAAAGAGGTGTGGACAAAATAGCGGAGGAACAGAGTAAAATTCAAGCTATACTGTTATATATGAACGAAGCCCCTGCCGTACAAACAAATCAACTTCCAGCCACACCTGGTTCCACAGAACAAGAAGCACCACAAACAGGTAACGCCTACCCGCTCTTTCGTAGATTTTTTCTAATTGTACTTGTTCTTGCCGTTCTCGGAACACTACTCTTTCTCCTCTACCTAAATGGTAGAAGTCTTTACACTTATGGACTCTAAGCAACAAGCGGTACCGACGATTTATACCGAGCTTGCACACACGTTACATGGAGACGTAGACACTACCTACGAGACATTACAACATAACTCACGAGATAACTCTCCGTGTGTTGTCATGCCTCACATACTTGTATATCCAAAAACAATAAGTGATATTAAAAAATGTATCGCATGCGCAGAGCAGTACCACATACCTTTGGCGGTAAAAGGTTCTGGGCTAAATGCCAGTGGGGCAGCACTTGTCGGCGGAATACTTATAGACACCACAAAGTATTTACACCAAATACGCACGACAGATATGCCCGGAAATACCATCACGGTAGACCCCGGTGTGACATGTAAAAAAATACGTACACACCTTGGTGCGTGGGGGCTAGAAGTCCCCTTCCTCACAGAACAAGATGACGAAGCAACAATCGGGGGCATAGTTGCAACAAAAAATGTGAGCCCGGCCTCGTTTGAAAGTGGAGGTATACGTTCATGGATACTCGGTATTTCTGTCATGCTTCACAACGGTGAAGAACACATGATAGAGGACGGCATTACCCCAAGCGGAGAGCTGCTCGCAATCTACCAACAACTATTTCCACTTCTTGGAAAAGAGTCGGCGACATTACGTGGAGGCAAACCTTTTTCTCAAGAAGAAGCGACTGGGTATAACATCTGGACCCACAACATAGGCCCACGACAACTTATCGACAATATTGTTGGTTCACAAGGGACCCTTGCGGTCATTACTGGAATTAAACTTCGCACTACCTTAAAACCAGCTCACACACAAACACTTCTCATTACACTTCCAACCTACACGCAGCTACCAACAGTTGTAGAAATATCTAAACATCACGGAGTTCGCTCACTTCACATGTATGACTCAACTCTCGAGCAAATTAATAGTAAACACCCTGTAAGTAAGGGCGAACATGCACTTACCGTTGTAGCGACACTTGCTGGAAACGATGCACACACACTACACCAAGCAGTAGATAGATATTCTAAAGCAATTTCTTTACCTGAAGTCTCTGTAATTATTGCAGATGCACACTACAGCGACGCACCCTTTACTAACTACGAGCATATGAGGTCTGCGCTCACCAGCTACGCACAAGGTTCGTTCATTCCTTCGTTTACCACAACAGGCTTACTTGTGCCCATTTCATCGCTTGGGAAAGTGCTTGAAGAAATAGATGCTTACCACGCAGCGAAACGTCTCATGTACTGTGTATCTGGTAACCCGGGAAGCGGACACATCTCTGTAATAACACTTATACCCGAGACACCCGCGTCATTCCCAGAAAAAGTAATTGAGACCACCAAAGACCTCTTTTTGATTATTAAAAAATATAACGGAGGCATAGGCGCAGTAAGTGGAGACGGGCTAGTTGGAACACCTTTTCTCCCACTCTTCTATTCAGAAACGATTCGTAATATCTTTACACAGGTAAAACAAATCTGGGACCCGCACAACATATTTAACCCCGGCAAAAAACAGGACCTCACCCTTAACTACGTACAAGATAGAATCACACTTGAAAACTAACCTCGTTTCATCAAGTGTTTTACTTGTTCAAGTGGGTCATAGTTCTCTTCCACAACAGTTCGTGCCCACATGCGAAATTCTTTACCCCAATCCCCTTTCACACGGAATCCTATCGCGATAACTGCAGAAGTATTGTATACGTATATCTTACGAGCAACTTCTTTTTTACCCTCCTTTTGAGTTACCACAAGCGCTCGCTCGCTCGCTGCTTTCATAAGTTCTTTTTCTCGATAAATCTTTTTTAGGTGGTCATTCACTGTTGGGACGCTACGACCGTAGACTCGTGCAATACGCTTTTGTGTACTCCACACCTCACCATCAATAATGAAAACACCCTCTTTTACAAGCCGAGGTTCATCTTTCATGTGGACACGAGGGAGTCGAGTCAAATCTTCTTTCATTTCAAAAGTATACCACTTAGTGCCCAGCTCTTTCTTGTAGCAACGTAAGAATTTCTTTCCACGTAGAAACACGCGTAGCTCCATCTGGAGTTTCTGCTTGATTCCAAGGAGTGTCGATGAGGATAACGGGTATCCCGGCTGCTGTTATTTTTATAGCGTGCGAAAGTGAATCTTCTATAAATACATCAACGCCACTCTCGCGTGCAATTTCTTCTTTTGATTTTGTGTCTTTGGTTTTTCCGCGATAGAGACCTGTTAGATGAACGTTTTTAAACAACCCTGGAAAATGCTCACTTAACCACTTTTCTGTGGCAGTACGAGTGTGTTCTGGGCGAGCACTGATAAGCACCAGGTTGTGATCTTTTAATGCGTGTAAAGCCTCAACAGCACCAAGCACAGGTGAAACAAAAGCATGATTCTCTGAACTATAAAACTCGTCAATAAGATCATGTATATCTTCTTTTGTACCTCCAAGAAGCAAGTGAAGCTGATAGTCTGTTACTTGCTCGCGAACAAATCCCGTCCCATGTAACTTGTTAAAGTACTGAAGGAATCCGTTATTAAATTCAAAAAGAACCTCATCAAAATCAATACCAATAGTTAAACGCTTCATATGCTTACCGCTTTGAAACTGTTAGACGAACAGCTGATGTCTGGCAAGTGTCACTGCAAAAAACATGTTCTCCCGGAGCACAATCTGTGCACGCTAAAAAGTGACGATGACACTCGTCGTTAGCACAGTTATAGTAGTCTTCTGTTTTTTCGCCACAAAGACGACACGTTCCCACCACCTCTCGGTCTCCGCCGAAATGCATTGTGTCTCGATTATCAAATGTATACAGCGTACCCACAAAGTCCTCTCCAGGATACTTCTCCATATAGCTGTGAATTCCCCCATCTAACTGGTACACATCCTTAAAACCATTTGCCAAAAGAAATGCCGACATCTTTTCACAACGTACTCCACCGGTGCACACAGTAAGTATCTTTTTATCTTGATGTATTTTTAGTTTTTCAATGGCTTGAGGTAGGTCGCGTGAAGCCTGCATACCTGGGTCAATAGAGTTTTTAAAATGTCCAGACCAAAACTCGTAGTCATTTCTCATATCGACGATTACAAAATCTTCCTGTGCAGATTCACCACTCTTTTGAAACCACTCTTTTAACTTTTCAGGAGCAAGATATGTCCCTGTTTTTTTACGAGGGTCAATTTCTTTAGGGAAACGAGTCCCAACTATTTCATCACGCACCTTAACAGAAAGCTTTGGAAAAGCTTTTCCATTTCCAGCACTTCTTTTTATTTGTATATCTTTGAAGCGCTTATCCTGAGTGAACACAGCTACAAAACGCTCAGTGTCTTCTGAGAGACCCTCAAACGTCATGTTAATTCCCTCCTCCGCGATAATCGCTCGCCCCTTAAGAGAAAGTCCTTCTGCTAGACCGCGAACATAAAGCATTAAAGCCTCTGGGTCTTTAATTGTTACGTATTTGTAGAAAAGAAGTACCGTGTAATCCATTGTGGCTGTATTCTAGCAAACCAGAGCAAAAAGAGAAACTATGCCAAGCGACGAGTGTAGAATGTTCTATCTTTAAGAGCCACAAGATTCTCATACCGCTGTTTAGTTATGTACCCACTCTCTACTTCAGACAGCTGAAAGTCTTCGTCCTGAGTGTATGTGGTAAAGCCATGTTTTTTTAGAAAGAGAACGACATCCATAAGACTATACCCCATTTCTTCAAACGAACGTGCAGCGCTCTCAAAGTACACCACTTTGATTTTACTCAGTATCTGTGTAGCCCCACGCATTGCCTGTAACTCATACCCTTCTACGTCTAACTTCAGAAGCGTAATATCTTTTTCGTCCACAAGCAGCTCATCAAGTGTAACCATCTGTACCCGTGTCCCACCTTCGTTAGTTATATGGTTCATGTCGCTCACGTACTGGGAGGTGATATGCGTAGGCTGTGCCACGTCTCCCACTGCTACGTTGTGAAGGGCCACATTAACACATCCGTTATCTTGTACGTTTTTAGATAAAAAGCTAAACGTGCGCGGGTGAGGTTCACACGCAATAACTTTACCAGCTTCTCCAACTCGAGCACTTGCAGTGAGTGTAAGCGTTCCTAAGTGTGCCCCAGCATCGACGACGACGTCCCCTTCTTGTAAAAACGCACTAAAAAATACTTCGTCAGACCTTTCTTTCGTCTGGTGAGTCCATAACCAAAACGCATACGGAGCATACCACACTCGCATACGATAGTATGGGCGTTTAAGAAAAAAGAGCCGTGACAGACGTAAGCGGAAAAGTATGTACTTTAAAAGTGGCAAGGCATCTCCTCTTTTCAGGCGCCTAAGAATAAAAAGCTTTTCTTTAAGCGTAATAAAAAATCTCATAGAATACTACAGCCCTGCTTCGGTGATTAGCTTTTGCAATTCTGAGTGGTTTTCTTTGTTTGAAAATACGTGAGTCCTGTCTCTGTAATCGTATGTAGTACTTCCAACATTTGTAGCGACTCCACCGGCTTCCCGTACGAGAAGCGACCCAGGCGCAAAATCGTAATCATACCCCCACGGGTCCCAGCTCACTTTTGCATCTAATTTTCCACAAGCAACCATAGCGAACTCCCAGCTCGCACTGACTGTCTTCACTACGGTGACAGCTTTAAAAAGCTTAAGGAGAGTTGCGTCGCTCTCTGGCTTGGCGAACTTTATCTCAAGCGCTACAAATGATTTATCCATCTTACGCGTACTTACATATATCGGGGTTTCATCCCTAAATGCCCCTTTACCTTTTTCAGCCCAATAGACGACATCAGCTACGAAGTCATAAATTACCGAAAATACAACTTCTCCATTCTCAATAAGAGCAATCGCTGTCGTACAAAAAGGAAGTCCGCGTATGTAGTCATTGGTACCATCGATTGGATCAACCAGCCAAAAGCACTTTGCATCCCTGTCTCCCCCCGTCTCTTCTCCCACAAATGAAATAGCTGGGTATGCACTAGCCAGTTTCTCACGTAAAAATGTCTCTACTTCAATATCAAGAAGTGTAACTACGTCTCCAGATCCTTTAGCCAACCCTTCAGCAAAACCAAATTGTGGCAACACAATACCTCTCACCTGTTTTACGATAGGGATAACAGTATCTTTATACAGATATGACATACAGATTATTTTTTAAACAGAAGAGAAGCTTTTATAAACGCGTTAAATAGCGGATGTGGGTCAAGTGGTCGCGCGAGAAGTTCCGGGTGGAATTGTGCCCCCAAGAAGAATGGATGCTTACTCTTTGGAAGCTCTGCGATTTCCATAAGTGTCCCATCTGGAGAAGTGCCTGAAAAAATGAGTCCCGCTTTTTTAATGTCCTCAACATAACGAGGATTAACCTCAAATCGATGGCGATGGCGCTCAGTAATGAGACTCTTTTTAGCGTCATACTTTTGCCAAGAGGCTTCTTCGTATGCTTTTTTTGCAAGCGTGTTTGGAGCAAGTACACAAGGATATGAACCGAGCCGCATTGAAGCACCGTACTGACCATCAGCAAGTAACTTTTTCTGATGCTCCATAATGTCAATGACAGGATGTGTAGTCTTTTGGTTAATTTCAGTTGTATGTGCGTCCGCAAGCAAAGCGACATGTCTTGCATATTCAACCACAAGCAACTGCATTCCGTAGCAGAGTCCAAAATAAGGAATCTGGTTCACGCGAGCATATTCAATTACATTTATCTTCCCTTCAATACCTGTCTCACCGAAACCACCAGGAACTAAAATACCATCTACGTTCTTAAACTGCTCCTGACAATAAGCTTTTACTTTCGCTTTATCTCCTTCAAACGATTTTGAGTTAAGCCAGATAATGTTTGGCTTTGCGCCTTGTGTATAGGCTGAGAACTTAACAGCTTCGATTACCGATACATATGCATCTGAAAGTACGAAGTCTCCTGTATCAAAATACTTTCCAACAATTGCTATATTTACTTCTTTTTTAGGGTTAGTAACTTTTTTCGCAAATGCTGACCACTCTTTCAAATCTGTTGGACGAGCTTTAAGGGTGAGCGCTTTTTCAAGAAGGGTTCCAAGTTTGTCTTTCTCAAAGTTTTCTGGAACATCGTAAATACTCTGTATATCAGGCGCTGAAATAATTCTCTCCGCAGGAATATTACAAGAGATAGCAAGCTTTTCTTTTCGTCGTTCGTCTAGTGGGTACTCTGCGCGAGCAACAATGAAGTCCGCAGAAATTCCATACGAATTAAGCTGGTGCACAGCATGTTGAGTTGGTCTCGTTTTCATTTCACCAATAGTTCCAGGAACCGGTAAGTATGAAACCATTATCACAACCACATCTCCAGGATTCTCAAGTTTAAGCACACGAGCCGCTTCGATGAACATAATGTTCTGGTAGTCCCCTACAGTTCCACCGATTTCAATAATAGAAATATCTGACTTACTTTTCTTTGCAGCGTTCTTGATACGGTCCGTAATCTCATCACGAACATGTGGCACAGCCTCAACACACTTACCCTTATACCCAAGCTCACGCTCACGTTTAATCACTGAGCTATACACCATCCCTGAAGTCATATAGTCTGACTCATTTGCGTCTCGATTGAGGAATCGCTCGTAATTACCCATATCCTGATCTGTTTCAAGTCCGTTATCCAATACAAACACCTCTCCGTGTTCTGTAGGATTCATTGTACCCGCATCCACGTTTAGATATGGATCTGCTTTTACGATATTAACGGAGTAGCCTTTGGCTTGAAAAATGGTCCCGATAGATGAGGTGGTAATTCCTTTACCAACTCCTGACATAACGCCCCCAATAACAAAGATATACTTGTGGCGCTTCATGCTTTGATGAGTTTATTCTAGCACAATTATTAAACAGTCTCAATAAAGCAAGTCAATCTTACAGATTCAAGAATAGGCAGGCCTGTAATCACAGCTAGACCTACGGGTAGTGCTCTGACTCGGCATCGTGAAGCTCAGGTTTTATGTCGCCACGCTGTTCTTCACTGGTATGTTGTGAAATCGCGATTTTCCTTCCTCGAAAATATGCAAAGAAACCTAGAATAATACCGACAAGTAATACAATGTATATAAGGTCCATACTATAAAGTGTACTCCTATTACCTATAATTTCCAGCCTTATAAAGGAGCAGGAACTTCGACAGGAAGAGCTTCCTCGTCGTTCTTTACCTGTACGCCGTACCACTCATAAAGCCAACTTTCTAAAAGCTCTACGTCTTTTTTACTTTGGGCGAGTTCCTTTTCGGCCAGAAGCACAACCTCCCTATTCTTTGGGAAGGCTGTGGTGAAGACCATTTGAAAAGCAGCCACAGTCTCCTTCTTATTTTCCAGCAATGTCTCAAGAAGGGCTCTTTCAAGTGGCACCTTCTCTTGTGAGCGCGCCAAGAAAAACGCTTCAGGTGAACTTACCTGATTGGCACTAAAGTCGCTATTTGGAGTGTACATTTTCCCTAAGATGAATCCAAATAAAAACACTCCAACGAAAGCCCCTATTTTTAGAATCTGTGTCTTATGCATATTGAGTAAGTATACCAATTTCAAAAGTGTAATTTAACCAAACTTAATTAAAAGTATTACCAGAAATGACATAGTAATATACATCACATGTTTTTTAGTTATCTTCTCTTTAAATAAGAGAGCTGCGAAGATTGCAGTAAAAAATGTGTATAACCCGATCACAACATACACTAGCGAAACAGGTCCAAGAGACAACGCTTTTACCGTAGCGTAGTTAGTTCCAACGTTAAGTAACCCTATCGCAAGCGCCCACCCAAGAAGCTTGTGAGGTATTGTTTTAGGGAAGTAACCCTTTTTAGTGGTAACCGCAAACATGATAAGAGATGCGACAAATGCAAAAACAAACTCCCAGAAAATAAAGTTATGCATTTCTAGTACGTCTGCTCCAAGTTTTTGAACAAACTTACTAAAAGTCGAAAAGAACACAATGGCCATAAATACTGGAAAAACCTCAGCAAAAAAATGCACCTTACTATTCCAGTGAGCGGCCACAAATAAGTACACAGAAACAACAACTGCTATCCACTGCACAAGTGATATAATCTCGTTGAAAAAGAGCACTCCTCCCAGAACAACTAAGATATTTGATAAAAGACTTGTGAACGGAAAGACTTCACTGGTGTCATACTTATGTAGAGCGTGCATCTGCGTAAGCGTAAGGGCCGCATACCCCGCACCCCATACAGATGCGTAGAGAATCGTCGTGATATCAAATACGATATATTGATGAAAAACGACTCCAACAGTAACGACCGAAAAGAAAAAAGACCACGTCAAAAGCGCGTACTTACTCATTTGTTTAGCGGCCGGAACTTTAAAGAGCGCCATCAATAACCCACTTTGTAACATTCCAAAGACCGCGTAAAACATCCATGAAGTCATTAATATAATATATCATTTACTGTTGTATAAATGTCAATAAAAACGTAAATTATAGTTAATTTATAGCAAAATTTACGTTATTTTAAGGTATTCTTTCACTGTCATAGACAGGATTAGAACTGGGTTACTGTAATTCTGAGGCAGTCTTGGCTCCATATGAGGTGAGAATTGCTTCGATTTCTTTTCGTCCAGTTTCTCTTGCTGCATCCAGTGCCGTTTTTGGAAGACGACCCTGAAACATAAATATTCTATTAATATCTGCACCTTTTGATAAAAGGTGCTCCACTGCCTCCTTGTTACCTTTAGCGGTCATCATTTGTAGGGCTGTTCTTCCTTCCCAGTCTGTTTGATTGATATCACCCCCTTCTTCTATATAGGTTTTTAAATCTTGAATTGAGCCATACTGAATAAGTTCATTCATTTTTCTCATTAGATCATTTTGGTTACTGTCCTCTGGGGCTGGGTTAAAGTTTTCCATATCAAAACAGTATATCATTTCCAACCTCCTCTGTAATTAGTTAAAGGGTGTCTAAATGTAAGAACTAAAAATTATCAGACCAAGGAGATTTTTAGTTTTTATGGGTCGGGATTTGGTCACCTCGCATATGTTTTTCTTTTCG
>CAYVMF010000005.1:12536-20680 GCA_964452605.1 uncultured Candidatus Saccharibacteria bacterium | reverse complement strand
GTAAAAAGGAGATGTATGATGACCTCATAGAAAATCCAGAAAAAATAACCGCCATATTAGAAGAGGGTGGTAAGCGTGCGCACGCAAAAGCACGTGTCTGTATGGATCAGGTGCGGGCACAGGTTGGATTCTAAAGACACCATGTCAGAAGAAACTATTTTTCACAAAATTGTACGTGGAGAAATCCCGTGTCATAAAGTCTGGGAAGACGATAAGCATTTAGCTTTTCTTTCTATTTTCCCAAACACAGAAGGGGTTACTGTGGTGGTTCCAAAACAGTATCAACCTAGTTATTTTGCTGACGTGGACGATGAGGTTTTATCAGGGCTTATTATTGCAGCAAAAACAGTTGCAAAACTTTTGGACTCTAGACTGGAAAATGTTGGACGTACCGCGCTTGTATTTGAGGGTTTTGGGGTTAACTACCTACACGCCAAGTTGTACCCAATGCATGGTACTGGAAATATGGATACGTGGCGACCAATTGAAACAGGAGACCTCCGAGACGTATTCTTTAAAGAATACCCAGGATATGTTTCATCTCACGAAGGTAAAGAGGCGGACGCAGAAACACTCACAGCGCTTGCTAAAAAACTACGAGGAGAAAGTGTCGCATAGCTCGCTATTTAATTTTCTTTATAAAAAGATATATTTTTGATATAGTAAAGAGATATGCGAATCTATATTAAAAATCTATCCGAATACGTAGACCAAGAGGTGAGTGTTTCTGCCTGGATTGATGTCCGTCGCGACCAAGGAAAAATGGTCTTTTTTGACCTTCGTGATGTAACAGGAAAGGTGCAAGCAGTCGTACTGCCAAACCATGTCGATGCGCTTAATGTCGCGCAGCAGGTTCGCCCTGAGTGGGTCGTTACCATTACGGCAAAAGTTAACAAGCGTCCAGAAAGAAACGTAAAAGCTGATGTGCTAAATGGAGATATCGAGCTTGAAGTGCTTTCTATTACGGTGCTTAACGAAGCTTCTACTCCCGCGTTTGATATTTCAACCGACGGGTATGAAGTGGGTGAGGAGGTTCGTCTCACTAAAAAATATCTTGATCATCGTCGTGCACGCATGCAGCGCAACATCAGACTTCGTCATAAGGTGATGAAGTTCGTTAGAGATGAACTCGATAAAGAAGCCTTTATTGAAATTGAAACACCGCTTCTTACTAACCCAACACCTGAAGGCGCGCGCTCGTATCTCGTACCTTCTCGAGTGTGGCAAGGAAATTTTTACGCGCTACCACAGTCTCCTCAGCAGTATAAGCAGTTACTTATGGTAGGAGGATTTGAAAAATATTTCCAGTTCGCAAAGTGTATGCGCGATGAAGATACCCGCGGAGATAGACAACCTGAATTCACTCAGATGGACTTAGAAATGAGTTTTGTTTCGCGTGAAGAAGTAATGAAATTAAATGAAGAGCTTCTCATTAAACTCGTCCGCACACACTTCCCAGAGAAGCGTATACAGTCAGTGCCATTTCCGGTACTTACATACCAGGAGGCAATGGACACATATGGTAATGATAGACCAGATTTACGAGAGGATAAAAATGATTCAAATCTCCTTGCATTTTGTTGGGTGATTGATTTTCCATTTTTCAAAAAGACAGCGGAGTCTGATGACCCTGAAGCCGAAGGTGAGTGGACGTTTACACACAATCCTTTCTCAAGACCAAAAGATGAACACATGGAGTGGTTGATGAAGAAAGAGCACATCGGGGACATCTTAACTACTCAGTATGACGTGTGTCTTAACGGATACGAAGTAGGCGGTGGTTCAATTCGTAATCATAATCCATTTGCACTTAAAACTGTACTTGAAATCATGGGATACGATGAAGCGCGAATCCAATCTAACTTTGGGCATATGCTTGAAGCACTTGGGTCAGGTACTCCGCCGCATGGAGGTATTGCGTGGGGATTTGATCGCCTTATGATGATTCTCTTAAATGAACCAAACATTCGTGAAGTGATGGCGTTTCCAAAGACAGGGGAAGGGAAGGACCTTCTTATGCAGGCCCCATCTAAGGCTCCAGAAAAAACATTAAAAGAACTTGGGATTACACTTAAATAGAAAAAGCCGCCTCGAGGGGCGGCTTTTTGTTCGCGCATGGGCGCGAGTCAGGTTTTTGCAGGGTAGGGCACCCATGCTGCAACCCCCAGGAGGATGACCACTGCGATGAGCGGGTTCACGTCAATGAAAACGTGCAGCGGTACATTCATTTTCTGCAAAAGCAAAAAGGAAGTAGCCACCCCAAGGGGGAGACCTAGGAAGATTCCTTCGGCCGTCGCCGGAAGGCGGCACAGCTTCAGGATGATCATCACGATCATGTAGAAGCCGACAAAGCCTGCAAGCAGAGTGTGCCCCGCTTCCACATCGGCGGGGCCGAAGTGAAGGGTGCCGCTTGTGACTGTTTGGTATGTCATGAGCGTAAGGACTACGCCTGTGATACCCAGAATGACGTGGAATACCATCAGGAACTTCCTGACGGCCTCCAATACGTTTTCGACTAGCTCGTCGAAGATGGTTTCCATGGAATCCCTTTCAAAGTGTAGTGTACAGAAGGATTTTATTTTACCATTTAAACTGAGTATAGTCAATGGCATAGTTATTTATTACTCACAAGTTTCTAACGTAATCATTGCTATACTAAGACGATGGAATTTACTGTTAAGCTTGAGCGGTTTGAGGGACCGTACACAAAACTACTTGAGCTTATTTCTGAGCATAAGCTTTCAATTAGCGAAATCTCACTGGTGTCAGTTGCAGACGAGTACATTTCTTATATACAAACACTGGACCAAAAAGATAGTGGAGACATCTCACAGTTTATTTTAGTTGCTTCTACGCTCATGCTTATGAAAGCAAAGTCTCTTTTGCCTGGCGTTGTGTATACCGAAGAAGAAGAGAAACAAGTTCACGACCTTGAAAAGAAGTTAGAGCTGTATGCGATTCTTCTTAACGCCTCAGGGAACATACGAAATGCTTTTGGTAAAACAAGACTTTTTGAACGAGAACGTTTTTCATATAAAGGAGAGCCTGTCTTTGTTCCAGATGCTCGTGTTACAAAAGAAATGCTTCAGTCAATTGCGCTTCTTACACTTGCGTCATTTATGATTCCAAAACAACTGGTAAACGTGGCTGTGGAGCAGGCTGTTCGTATTGAAACAGTTATTGAAAATCTTCTTGAGCGAGTGAAAAAAGCTTCTTCAGTTACTCTTGCGAACTTGGCGGAGGGGGCAGCTACGTTTGAAGAAAAAAAGAAACTTCTCATCGTGCATTTCATCGCGCTACTTGAGCTTGTGCGTAGTGGAAATCTTCAGGTTACACAGCATACCGAAGGTGGCGATATTCATATTACAGGAGCGACGAATGTGTCATGATACACTAAATACCTATGTTAGAACGCATTGTTACTATTCTGTATTTATCTGGTGAGCCAATAGCACTTACAGATTTAGCATCCCTCCTTCAAGTGGAACAAAAAGAAATAGAAAGTATATTACCTGCAATTGAACAAAAACTAAAAGAAGTTGGTCTTCACCTTTTGCATAATGGGAATGAGGTTTCTATCGTTACTGATCCAGCACAAGCTTCGCTTATTGAACAATTCTGGAAAGAGGAACTTAAAGGAGACCTTACGCCAGCGACACTTCAAGTGCTGACAATTATTGCATATCTTGGTAGTCCAACTCGTCAACAGATTTCTTTTGTGCGAGGAGTTCAATCTTCACAATCGATTCGTACTCTAGCTGTGCGTGGGCTTATTAGACGAGAAGGAGAAACGTGTGTACTTACAAGTGACGCATTAAAACACCTCGGGGTTCTACATGTTACTGATCTGCCTCAGTATGAGACTATTCACGCAGATTTACTTGATAAGATGAAATCTTTGGAAGTGTAGCTATCTTTGAAATGATAAAGCATATACGGCACGACAGTATGAGAACGGGGGTATTATATGCGATGGCACTTCTTATTGTTATTTTTTTGGCAGGTATTGGCCGTCCATTTTCTGCACATGAAAGTGGTATTTTTGACCCAACAGTGGGCGTTCAAAAAAAGCCGGCATATAACGTAGACGCGTTTAAAGATATTTCAGTTCAAGCGAAAGCATACGTGCTTTATGACGTGAACTCAAAAGAAGTTATTATCGGTCGAAACGAACATCAAATTCTTCCTCTTGCGAGTATTACAAAAGTAATGACTGCACTAACTGCCGTACATGTGGCTTCATCTTCTACACGTATTATAGTTAATAAAAATAGTTTAGATGGAGGATATGATTTAGGGCTTAAGGAAAGACAAGTATGGACTTTGGATGAGTTGCTTAAGTACACGTTAGTATTTTCTTCAAATGACGGTGCACAACTAATTGCCGACTCGCTGCTTGGTAGAAAAGCATTTATAGAGAAGATGAATACGTACTCCGGCGAACTTGGGTTCTCTATGTCTTTCTCTCAACCTGCGGGGCTTGATGTGGGAGATGAGCTTGGTGGTATCGGTAGTGCATATGATGTTGCACGTATGATGGCGTATGCTCGTACGACAATACCAGCAATATTGGACGCAACTACAAAGACAAGAACAAACGTCATGGCTTCAACAGGGGAGGTAAGAGGAATTCCAAACACAAATCAGCTCGTTAACGACTTTATTGGCGTTGAGGGTTCAAAAACAGGCTTTACAGACAGTGCAGGTGGCAACTTGGTTCTCTCAGTTGAAGCTTCTCTTGGGAGGCCTGTAATTATTGTCGTGCTTGGCTCTACAAAAGAGGCTCGTTTTTCAGATGCATACGCGCTCTACTTAGCATTAATTCAGAGTATTCAGTAACTCAATTCACTAGCCAGGGGCTTATGGATACTGGTATACTGCTCTTATGATGTTAGGTCTCGATCCGTTTAAAGTACTGCTTCCAGCGGTTATTTCTTTCCTCTTTGGAGTGCTCATCGCACCCCCACTTATTGCTTTTTTGTATAAACATAGGCTATGGAAAACAAAAAGCGTTTCAAAAAGTATCGACGGGAAAGCTGCTCCAATCACTGCTTCACTTCATAATGACGAAGGTGTCCCTACTCCTCGTTTAGGTGGGGTCGTTGTGTGGCTGTCTGTCTTACTTACCGCACTCTTTCTCTGGACTCTTTCTAAAGTATTCCCAACAGCGCTTACCCTAAAGCTTGATTTTATTTCTCGTAACCAGACATGGCTTCCACTTATGGCAATGATAGTCGGCGCTGTTGTTGGAGCGCTTGACGACCTTTTAGTAGTGAATGCTTTTGGAAGTAAGTTAAATTCATACGTGGGAGGAGGGTTATCGTTTCCAATGAGACTGCTTGCAGTATCTTTGCTTGGGCTTTTTGCGGGATGGTGGTTTTTTGCAAAACTCGGAGTCAGTAGTGTCTATGTACCATTTTATGGAGACGTGGTTCTTGGTGGTTTTCTTTTCGTTCTCTTTTTTATTATCGTTACACTTGCTGTGTTTTCGACAGGGGTTATTGATGGCATAGACGGTTTGTCTGGTGGTGTGATGAGTGCGGTCTTTACTGCGTACGGTATGATAGCGTACCGACATGGTCAAATAGATATTGCCACACTTTGTTTTGTATTCGTGGGGGCGATTCTTGCTTTTCTTTGGTTCAATATTCCACCAGCAAAGTTTTATCTGTCTGAAACGGGGATGTTGGCTCTTTCTCTTTCTCTTTCAGTGATTGCTTTTCTTACTGACGCAGTACTGTACCTTCCGATTATCGCGCTCCCACTTGTCGTTACGACACTCTCCGTTATTCTTCAGCTCTTCTGGAAAAAAGTATTCAAACGAAAACTATTTTTAGTTGCACCACTTCATCACCATTTTCAGGTTAAGGGTTGGCCCGCGCACGCTGTTACCATGCGGTATTGGATTGTTGCGTACGTGTGTGCAATGCTTGGTGTAGTCGTTGCTCTGGTTAGCTAATGTATGTTTAACCGCGTAGATAAACCACTTTTTGTTACCGTTCTTATTCTTTTATTTTTTGGTCTCATTATTTTTGGCTCTGCAGCGCTTGGGGTTCTGTCTGTTAACGAGGTAAAATTTTATGCGGTTATTAAAACGCAGCTTATCTATGCACTTATAGGAGGCGCAATAGCTCTTTTGCTTGGAATGTCTATTCCGTACTCTTTTTATCAGAAGTACGCATATTATCTTTTTGGTGCAGCGCTTTTTGTAACGACGCTTGTGTTTGTGCCCGGTCTTTCTCAGTACCACGGTGGGGCGCATAGATGGATTGATCTCGGGTTTATTTCAATTCAACCAAGTGAGGCGCTTAAGTTTGGTTTTGTAATTGCTGTGGCTGCGTGGTGTACTACGTATCGTTCTAAATTTAAAGACTGGCGTTTCGGGCTTCTTGCGTATTTAGTAGGCGCGGCTCTTGTTTCTGCAATCATGCTTAAACAGCCGGACTTCGGAACGTATCTTGTTATCATGTCGTCGTCGTTTGCTGTGTACTTCGTCGGCGGGGCGAGAAAAAAACAGGTGTATGCGTTAATTTTACTTTGTCTTATTGGTGCCTCACTTCTGATTACGGCACGTCCGTACATGATGGAACGTGTAAAGACATTTCTAAATGCTTCACACGACGTACGTGGCGCTTCTTGGCAGCTTAACCAGTCGCTTATCGCGCTTGGTAGTGGTGGTGTTACAGGTAGAGGACTAGGCCAAAGTGTCCAAAAATTTAACTACTTACCAGAGCCAATAGGGGACTCAGTTTTTGCTGTGTTGGGTGAAGAATTAGGATTTATAGGGGTACTTATTCTTATTACCTTATATGGTATAGTAGGAGTACGTGGATATATTATTTCCATGTATGCTAATGACCAGTTTGGACGGCTTCTAGGGGTAGGTATTGTTACTATTATTTTAGTTCAAGTAACCCTTAATGTCGGGTCCATGATGGGAATACTTCCGCTTACCGGGGTTCCTCTGCCGCTGGTGTCTCATGGAGGCACAGCGCTCATGGTCGCACTTTTTGAGCTTGGAGTTTTGCTCAATATTTCAAAAACATCACTTACTGTATGAAAATAGTTATTACTGGAGCTGGAGGTGGACACTTTTATCCGTTACTCGCGGTTATTGAGCGTGTTCGCAAAGAAGCTTTTGTACAAAAAATTATTCAGCCAGAAGTGTATTTTATTTCTGATAAGCCGTATGACGAGCGTGCGCTGTTTGATTTGCAAATTAAATTTATCGAGGTGCCAGCTGGTAAAATTCGTGTATATCCATCACTTGAGACAATCACGGATTTCTTTAAAACTATATGGGGGACATTCCGTGCTATTTTTACACTGTACCGTATCTATCCGGACGTGGTATTTGCTAAAGGGGGGTATGCAAGTTTCCCGACACTCTTTGCTGCGAGACTCTTGTCTATACCAGTAGTCGTACACGAGAGCGATACAGTTCCTGGGCGCACCACTAAGTGGGGTGGGGCTTTTGCTGTACGTGTCGCACTATCGTATCCTGAGGCTGCAGCTTTCTATCCAAAGGCAGTAGTCGCACTTACAGGGCTTCCTATCAGAGATGCGCTTATTCCTCCGGAGAACTACACAAGAGTATTTCAGAAGAAAGATCGTCCAGTGCTTTTAGTGCTTGGTGGTTCTCAAGGCAGCCAGACTATTAACGACGCGTTATTTAAAGCGTTACCTCAACTTTTAAATACGTATGATATTGTGCATCAGGCAGGGTCTCTTAATATTGAAGCGGTGAAGCTGGTTGCAAACTCGCTGCTTAAAGATCATCCATATAAGGATAGATACTACGCTGAAGGATTTATCGACGTCTCTCTTTTTTATCCAAAAGTGGACCTTGTAATTACTCGCGCCGGTTCAACGCTATTTGAGATGGCGCTCTGGCAGCTTCCTATGATTGTGATTCCTATCCCAGAAGCGGTGAGTCGTGATCAGCGCTCAAATGCGTATGCGTTTGCGTCTCTGGGTGCAGCAACTGTGCTTGAAGAAAACAACCTTTCTACAACTGTACTTATAAACGAAATTAACCGTATTGTAGACAATGAAGAAGTCTATACAAAGATGTCTCTTGCGTGTAAAAGATTTGAGAATAGTAGAACCGCTGCTACTACTATTGCTCGTGAACTTATTCGTAT
>CAYVMF010000005.1:0-12436 GCA_964452605.1 uncultured Candidatus Saccharibacteria bacterium | reverse complement strand
ATCGGTGGTCCGCATGCACCGTATCTGCAATCTGAGAGATTAGATTCATATAGAAAGTACGCTGAAGAACTTATTAAAAAAGGTTTTGCATATCCTGATCCATATTCTGAACAAGAGATTTCAGAACTACGTTTAAAAGCTGAAGAAGAGAAGCGTCTTTTTTTGTATCGTGATCACAGGCCTGAAGTATTTGAAGCTTGGGACGGTGCTAAACCACTTCGTTTCAAGGTGCCTGAAGTTAAAAGTTATGAGTGGCATGATGCGGTACGAGGGGACTTGAAAGCTGGCCCAGAAGCGCTTGATGATTTTATTTTGATTAAAAGCGATGGGTACCCAACGTATAACTTTGCACATATTATTGACGACTTAGAGATGGGGGTTACGCACATTATGCGTGCGGATGAATTTATCGCTTCTACACCGAAGTTTCTTTCATTGTACGATGCGCTTGGAATAACACCCCCAACATTTGTAACACTGCCGCCAATCTTGGGTGAGGGAGGAAATAAAAAACTTGGTAAACGAGATGGCGCTAAAGACATTCTAGACTATCGAAGCGAAGGCTACTTACCGGTAGCGATGATGAACTTCTTAGCATTTCTTGGTTGGAATCCAGGAGGGGAGCAGGAAATTCTTTCAGCTTCACAATTTGTAGAACTTTTTGAAATAGAAAAGATTCACAAAGCTGGAGCAATGTTTAATGAGGAAAAGCTTGAGTGGATGAACAAAGAACACATGCGTCTTCAGACTGAAGAAGAGCAGCTTACATATTTGAAAACATACTTACCAACATATGACGCATCACTACTTGAGAAACTGCGCTCGGTGATTATTGATCGCATTTCTTACTATAGTCAGGCTGCGTTAATTGAAGCTGATGAGTTGCGGTTCTTTAAGAATCGTCCACAAGTTCCTGGTGAAAAGCTTCTCTGGAAAGATAAAACAAAAGAAGAGTCTCAAACACATCTTACAAAGTGTAAGAATCTTTTACGTGAAGCGTCATATGATAATGCGGAGACCGTTAAGCTAGCAATCATGCCTTACGCTGAAGAAGTAGGGAAGGGGAATGTCCTTTGGCCATTACGTATGGCCCTTTCAGGTCAAGAAAAATCAGTAGACCCTTTTACTATTTGTTACGTACTTGGGTATGAAGAAGCTGCTGCTCGAATTGATGCTGCTGTTGCGACTTTAGACACATTTACACCGCCTTCGGACTGAACCATATAACTTATGCACCAACGCTCTTTTATCTCACTTCTTACGATTCTACTGCTCTCTACTTTTTCTTACAGTGCTTTTGCACAGTCTGTTGAGCAACTTCAAGCGAGTGCAAATGAGATTAACGCAAAAATCCAAGCCTTAGATAAAGAAATTGCTGCATATAATACGCAGATTGCGAACACACAAGGAGAAGCAAAGACACTTAAGGCTGCATTATCCAGTCTTGAGCTAAGAAGGGCTTCTCTTTTGAAAGAGACAGAGCGTACAAATTTGCGAATAAGAGAAGCTGGTCAAAATATTTCAAAAACTGAAAGTAAGATTACTCAAACCGAGCAGACTATTTCCAAGAGTCAGCAGGCACTCGCGGAACTTTTGCGTAATGTGGCTTCTAAACAGGATTCGTATTCACCGATCGTGAGTATTCTTTCTTCCAACCGAAATATCTCTGACGCACTTGATATGATTAAACGCGAGAATGACATCTCGAAGTCTATCGGAGTACATGTGGGTGATTTACGAATCGCAAGAGAAGACCTTACTTCTACAAAAGCAGTCTATGAGTCTACTAAAGCGACACTCGAAGACCTGTCAGTTACCTTGGCTGGCCAAAAACAGCTCGTAGAGCAGACCTCAAAAGAGAAGGCGACACTACTTACTCAAACTAAAAATAAAGAGAGCGAATACCAAAAACTTCTCGCAGACAGGAAGCTAAAGAAAGGCCAGCTTGAACAAGAAATGCTCGACGTTGAAAGTAAAATTAAAACATCTGTAGATGCTAACAAGTTACCTAGATATGGAAAGGGTGTTTTGAAGTATCCCGTTAACAATGTAAACATCACTCAGTATTTTGGTAACACTCCTTTCGCAAGTCAGAATCCGCAGGTGTATAACGGTGGTGGACATAACGGTATAGATTTTGCAGTTAAGGTTGGTACACCAATTCTTTCCGCTGAAGCAGGAACAGTGCTTGGAACTGGGAATACAGACCTTGCATGTAATGCTGTTTCGTACGGTAAGTGGGTACTCATTCGGCATCCAAATGGTCTGACGACTCTCTATGCTCACTTGTCGGTCATTAGTGTAAGTGCTGGGCAGACGGTAACCGCTCGTCAGCAAATCGGTCTATCTGGTAATACAGGATACAGTACCGGTCCGCATCTTCACTTCACTGTGTACGCTTCAGATTCTGTACACATCTCAGGTCCAACAGAGTATAAGAGTAAGGTGTGCGGTACGTACCTTATTATGCCGCTTGCACCACGTGCAGGATATCTTAACCCGCTTAGCTACTTATAAAGCTTTTTGAGTTGCGGTATACTATAAGTCTATGATTTCATTTACAATCCCAGCCTTTGGATTAATCCTTTTCTCAGTATTTTTACTCGCAGTTATTCTTACCGCGTGGATTTTGATGTTTAAGATTAAATAACCTGCACGTTATGAATAAATACATAGTTGCTTTTCTTATTGGTGGTGCGTTTTTTTGGTTCTTTAATGGGAAAGATTCTTGGTTAGGATTCTACTATCCTAACGGGTGTCTTACATGTACTGAAGACTATATATTCAGTCCACAATTTGATAGTAAACAGCAATGTTTCGATTGGGCAAACAACTTGAAAAGAAGTCGAAACAATTCTTCAGATGACTTCGAGTGTGGCAGTAACTGCAAGGAAGTAGGATACAAGGCGTACAGGTGCGACGAAACAGTAGACTACTAAAAATAGATAGAGAGTAGGGGAGTTTGACCCCTATCCAAAAAGCACACCTTTTAGAGTATGCTTAGTGGGTGGTCGGTAACCTGCTAAGGAACCCGACCATGCCGATCCCAGATTGGTTACTCATGGAAAACCATCCATGAAAATAATCCAACTACTAGAGCTGATCGTGATCCTAAAGATCATCGAAGCACTCTAACCAAACCCAGGAGGTCGATCTCCTGGGCACTGAGATGAATCTAATGATTGATATCAGTGCCCAAGAGAATGGCCTATATTCCCAATACGCTATGTCGTAAAAGATATATTGTGCGACATTGCCATATAATAACGCCCCTGCCAAATAAAGGCTTTAAAAGCGGCTGGTTTTGTTAATCGTAATTTTACAGTTAACGTTGATGATTGAGTCGCACTGCCCTGCTTGATTAGGACTTAGGTTTCGGGCTCGCCTTTTTACTAATCTTAATTTTATGAGTTTTTCAAATTAGCTCTTAAGCTTGGAATACGCTAGAATGAGAACTTAAGAGTTCGAAGTTCACAGCTTTTTAGTGAACTTCCCTTCCATCAACACCCTTTCCGTAACCCGTCTCTCAACCTAGGAGAAAACCATGTTGAGCTCGCTTGTGCTTCCTAAGCTTCTTGATGTAAGCGTTTGCGGCTCAGCTGAGCTGTTTAACGTGCCGAACGCCGCGACCGCCGCAGCGTCCTGTGTCCCGCATATCATTCACTCAACTGAAACGTATATGCGACTACACAAAGAGGTGCGGCGGTACTTCTTGTGTATTTTCCAACCGCCCGCGCACTCTCGTCCTGCGCGTTGGTTTCTGTACCCACTAGGTACGCAAAATCCTCAAAAGATTTTTGCGTACCCGGAGGAATATCTACGCGTCGCTCAGGAACTCAGCAAGCTTTGCAATAGCTCAGGTGCTAACCTGGTCTCATTGTTCATTTGCTGCTCAGACTTCGGACGCTCTAAGGTCTACGGATCTTGGCTTGATTTTGCCAGTTGGTTTGGTTTCAAGCCTGCGGCAGCTGTGCCAAATCAAGACGAAACGCTCGTAAGAGAAATGATCGCCTGTTTCTTCGCAGTGCGAAGCGTAGGGCAAGACAACTCGTTCCCCGCTTGAATGTCTTGTTGAATCAGGCATTCGAAGGCCGCCCTCATTTTGGGCGGTTTTCTTTTTTTGGTTGACTTATACTTTCATATTAACTAGGATTAAACTCAAAGCTGTTTGTACAAGGCTTTTTTGTCTTTTGTTTTATTAACATCCTATTATCTGGAGGTCCCCATGATTCCCTCAACTTCTGACCGTGCTCAGTCTTGGGCCGGAAAATTTGGCTTCGGTCAAACACCCCCCAACCAGGTGTTCCTTCATCTTTCTGAGGATGTACAGGAGCAGACTGACACTGAAGCGCTTCAGAAACTGATCCCCAGGGTTGATTTGTCGATGTTTCGTACTGTCGTCCTTGTGGCGCTGTATGAAAACGTGTTCGATACGGCGCATCCTGGAACCGGGCGGCGATACGTTCACCTGCTTCCTGTGTCTGCAGGAGAGGAGCTCAGTTTGTTCAAGGGTGTGTTCTACCGTTACCACGCAATGTCAAGAAATGACCGAGAACCTTCACTTTCTCAGCTGAGGTTCGCTTTCCTGTTGCCAAGCTCCGTGGAAGAGGGTCAGCGAGAAAAAGGTTCCATTTCGTCGAAAGACGGTGTGTACTACTACCTTTCAACTTACAGTGAACTGGCCGCGAAGCTGTCACTCATGCAAAACTTTCAGGCACTCCTGCTCCCGCTCGTCATGAAGCGCTTTCTGTTGTCGGGCGACTACGACTATGTAACAGGCGGGACACATGTCAGCAGTCGCTAACTTGGGCGGCGGAGTCATTTCCGAAGAGACGGACCTGGTGACGGATTTTCCTGCGGCGTTGGAACGATGCTTTCAGGGTATACCTAAAGGGTCCGTCGGGGTGATCATGTTAATCACCCCGACAGGTGTGCTCGGAAGTTCGCACTATGAGGTGTCGGCTTACACCACACCTGACGCGTTTGCCCAGGCGATTGCTGCCAAGCTTTCACCGGGGCAAATTCGCTACCACCAAGCAGGAGCAGATCCTGCTTGGCCAAAAGGTTTCTCGGTTGAGTACTCCGACGAGCAACGAAAAAGCTGAACCCGCCCCCCAAGCAACTTGCTTCGGGGGCGGTTTTACATCCTATTACTTAGCTTGCTAATAGTTTCCTGTACGTGATATACTTTGCTTATCAATTTCCATGATGTCTACTTGCGATAACAGTAACCACAAAGGAGATACACATGACTTTTCTAAGAGTTTCATGTACTCAATTCATCAAATGTATTTCTTGGTGCAAAAACATCTTGAGCATGCCCTTTCTCGTGCGAAAACAATTTCTTTTTCTCAGTTTATGATCTTGGTCGGTTTTCACTGTTCAGAAAGTGGACCAGTATCACAGTCCTCTATTGCGGAACGCCTCTATCTCACAGAAGCGACTGTGAGTCGTCATATTTCTACGCTCGTTGACCTCGGACTCCTTTCTCGTTCTGAGGATAGTAAAAATCGCCGTAAACACGTCATTAGTCTTACTCAAAAAGGTAAAAAAACGTTTGAAGAAGCACGTGTGCTTATCGATACTGAACTCAAAGCTGTTTTTTCTGTCATTAAAGAAAAGGACCGCGACGGTATCATCAAAAATTGCTCCTGTGTACTCACTCAACTTCTTACCAAGAAGTGATTATTATAAAAAACGTATTTTCTTACACATATGAACAAACATTTACAAAAAATTATTTCAGATAGTAAAGACATCAGCGCTCAAGCGTGGATGTGGTTTAAAGAACTTTCTCGTACAAAGCAGGCCGGAGTTATAGTAGTTATCCTCCTTGCTCTTGTGCTTCTCTCACAGTTGTTTAAAGATGAGTCAAAAGAAGCTGAGCTTGTAAAATCCCCTCGCATGGTTGAAATCGCGAGTGTAACTGACCTAGCGAACGGAGACACATCTCTTCCCCTTCTTGGTACTGTTACTTCAACAAGTGAAGCAACAATTCGTGCTGAAAGCTCGGGTAAGCTTACACGCGTTTATAAAAAACTTGGTGACAATGTTGTTGCTGGCCAAGTGATTGCTGAGTTTGAAAATTCAGGTGAACGCGCCTCAGTGCTTCAGGCAGAGGGTTCCTACGACGCTGCAAAAGCAGCTCGTGACATTGCTCGTATCAACAGCGGTACGACTAACTCCTCTCTTCTTGACGCTAAAACAAGCGCCCTTAACACACTGGGAAATGCTTTTAATGTGTTAGACGACGCAATTCGTGTTAAGACAGACGGAGCATATACAGACCCTCGTACAGACGAAGCTAAGTTCGCAGTTCTTGTTCCAGACAGTGCGCTTACACTTAAACTAGAAGCAAAACGTAAGTCTATTGAAACGATGCTTGTAGCTCGTGATGCGTATAATCGTACACTCACCATTGAAAGTGATTTACTTAAAGAGTTCACAGTAATGCAGACAGAACTCCAAATAGTAAAAACATATCTTGATGATATGGCTACCGCTTACTCAAAAGCACTTCCTGACACTGTGTACTCACAAGCAGCAATAGACGCAGGTAAGTCATCAGTGAGCGCTTCACGTAGCGCGGTATCTGGAACAATTGCTTCAGTCGCACAGGCTCGTACATCTCTTAATGCAAGCATCGCTGCAAACGAAGTTGCAGGAACAACTTCTGGTGGTTCAACTGGAAGTCAGGCTGCAGCTGATGCAAATGTAAAACAAGCAGAAGGTGCATACAACGCGGCGCTATCGAGACTTGAAAAGACTATTATTCGTAGCCCTATTTCTGGAACACTTAACTCTCTTTCAATTAACACTGGAGACTTCATCTCTGCATTCACAGAAGTTGCTGTAGTTTCAAACAACGGCGCACTCGAAGTTGTGTCATATGTAACTGAAGACGACGCCAAGCGAATAGCTGTTGGAAATAACGTAACTATCGATAACTCTTCAAAGGGTGTTATTACTCGAATCGCTTCTGCAATTGACCCACGTACCAAAAAAATTGAAGTACGAGTTGGTATTACAGAGAAAGTGAGTACACTTGTAAACGGTCAATCTGTTCGTATAACTGTTACAAAAAGCACACAAACGGTTACCGCAACAAGTGGACCTATAACCATTCCCCTCTCTGCGCTTAAGCTCACGCCAAATGGAGCGTTTGTGTTTACACTAAGTGCTACAAGTTCGCTTGTCGCAACTCCTGTAACAGAAGGAGCTATTCTCGGGGAGGAGATTCAGGTCCTCTCAGGGCTTTCTGGTTCAGAAACAATTGTTATTGATGCGCGTGGACTTAAAGCTGACATGACTGTAACTGTAAAAGAATAATCGCTTAGTATTACTCACCTAATTTCATAACAGTCTATATGCACTCCCTCTGGATTTTCTTCCTCAAAAAACGAGCCTTCACGTACCTTCTAATGATTGTGCTTATTTTAGCTGGGCTCTTTTCGCTCATCTCTATTCCAAAAGAATCTTCTCCTGAAGTGATTATTCCGATGGGTATAGTTTCAACTGTGCTTCGTGGTGCATCAGCCGAAGACACCGAGAAACTTATCACTAACAAACTTGAAGATGAGATCGCTAACGTCGAGAACATGGACAAGGTTACCTCTTCTTCTCGAGAAGGTGTATCTATAATTACTGCGCAGTTTAATGCAAGTGCGGATATTGATAAATCAATTCAAGACTTGAAAGACGCCGTTGATCGCGCTAAAGGTGAACTTCCTGATGATGCTACAGAGCCTATGGTGAGCAAGGTGAACTTCGCTGACCAGCCGATGCTCATCCTTTCAATCTCTCAGGACCTATCACCTGCAGGCTTGACTTCACTTGGAGACGAGCTTGAAAGTGAACTTAAGAAAGTTCCTGGAGTTTCAAAAGTAGATATTTCTGGAACGCGTAACCGAGAGGTACAAGTGGTGGTAAGAAAAGACCAGCTCGCAAACTATGGACTCTCACTTAATCAGGTAATTGGTGCGATCCAAAGCGCGAACGCATCTTTCCCAATTGGAAATATTACAGTTGCTGACGTGGACTATCCGATTAAATTCGCTGGGTCTATCGAAGATGCGGTTGAAATTCCTGATATCACCCTTCAAACTGGAAGCGGCGTGCCTGTGTATCTTCGTGATATCGCATTTATTGCTGACGGGCTTGCTCCACCATCAACATACTCACGTATTTCAGTTGCTGGTGCTCCATCTGAGAACGCGCTTACACTTAACATTTACAAAAAATCTGGAGGAGATGTTACAAAAATTGCCGAAGCTGTTCGTGAAAAGATTGAGGAGTTGAAAGAAACAAAACTCGCAGGTGCTCAGGTGGTTATTACGCTTGATAGTGGAGAGCTTGTACAGAAAGACCTAAGAGAACTTACTCGTGTTGGACTAGAGACTGTGGTACTCGTGATGCTTATGCTTTTCCTTACGATTGGTTGGAGAGAATCACTTGTCGCTGGACTCTCTATTCCGCTCTCGTTTGTGATTGCTTTCACCGGGTTGTATGTATCTGGAAATACAATTAACTTCATGTCCCTCTTTTCGCTTATTTTAGCGATTGGTATTTTGGTGGACTCAGGTATTGTGGTAGCCGAAGCCATACACACGCGTATTAAAAAGTACGGTAACGCCGAAGGTGCAGCGATTGCCTCTATTAAAGAGTATGCATGGCCGCTTATCGCTGGAACGATGACAACTGTTGCGGTGTTTGCTCCCCTCTTCTTCCTTTCTGGTATCGTTGGTAAATTTATTTCATCAATTCCGTTTACGATTATCTTCGTGCTTCTTGCGTCTATCGTAGTTGCGCTTGGATTTGTACCACTACTTGCAATCTTGCTTACTAAAGACCACAAGAATCGTTTCGAAGACATCCAGGAGGCGTGGTCTCACAAAGCTCAGGAGTGGTATAAAGGTTTCCTTGGAAACATTCTCGACAGTGCTCGAATTCAGAAGAGATTCTTCATTGGACTTGCGCTTGCGTTTATTATTGCGGTTGCTCTTCCCGTTACAGGTATCCTTAAGGTTGCGTTTTTCCCACAAGATGACCAGGATTATGTATTCATCTCGATTGAGCGTCCACAAGGTACGCCACTCGCTCAAACAGACCTCTCTGTTCGTGAGGTCGAAGAAATTCTCTACGAGAATCCTCTTGTTGAATCATTCGTAACAACGGTTGGTGCTAGTTCTGCGCTTTCAGGTTCAGGTGGTGGTTCTGGTAGCAAGCTTGCAAACATCACTGTAATGCTTCCAAAAGAGCGTGAAAAAAGTTCGACTGAAATTATGGAGCTTATCCGTAACGACATGAGCGGTATTACTTCTGCTCTGGTGAAAGTAGATCAAGGTAATAATGGTCCGCCAACAGGTGCTCCCGTTGTTATTAATTTCAAGGGTGACAGTTTAGAAGAGCTTACACAAGCTGCAAGCCGCGCAGAAACAGTCCTCCAAACTGTCCCAGGTACACTTGATGTAACAACTTCTCTTCGTGATGATGGAACACAGTTTGAAATTGTGATTGATAGAGTTAAAGCTTCTCAAGTTGGACTCTCTGCTGCTTCAGTTGCGCAATTGCTTCGTACATCCGTATCTGGAGTTACTGCTACTACTATTAAGAAGTCAGGCACAGATATAGACGTTATCGTAAAGACTGATTTGAACGCTGACTTTATTAACCCAGAAGATACTATTAAGACAACCCTAGACAGTATCAAGAGTCTTCCAATTGCAACTCCTACTGGTACTATTCTTCTTGGTTCTATTATCGAGACAAAACTCTCTGAGTCACGTGCGGTAATTGATCACGAGGACCAGAAGCGTATTGCAGTAGTATCAAGTCAGTTGGCGCCAGGAGGAAATGCGCTACAGATTGTTGCTGAATTTAAAAAGAAAGAACAAGAACTTAATCTTCCTTCAACTGTAGAAGTTAAATACGGTGGAGATAACGAAGAAATCAACAAGACATTTGCTGAAATGGGGCTTGCACTTCTTGCTGGTATGGCGCTTATGCTTATGATTCTTGTGCTTGAGTTTAATTCATTCAGATATGCGTTCTATCTCTTGTTCACGATCCCTTTGTCACTTATCGGTGTGCTTGGAGGGTTAGCGGTTACAGGCCAGGCGCTCTCATTCTCATCAATGCTTGGACTTATCGCGCTTGCTGGTGTTATCATTAACCATGCGATTATTCTCCTTGACTCCATACTGCACAAACTTGATCACGAGCAAGAAGAAATAGAGGCTGGGCATACCGCCCGCAGCTTGCGTGATGTGATTGTGGACGCATCAGCGATTCGTCTTCGTCCGATCTTCTTGACGACAGTCACGACAGTGATCGGTATGATCCCTCTTGCTGGAGTGTCTGCACTTTGGGGACCGCTTGCGTTTGCGATTATGTTCGGACTTTCGTTTGCGATGATTCTCACGCTGGTTCTCATCCCTGTACTCTTCTATCGTTATCCTGGTAAGAAGTTTACACACCTAAAGAACTAGGTAGAATAACAAAAGCGGCGCCGTAGGCGCCGCTTTTGTTATTCTACCCCCTACGCGTTTTTCCCTGCGACAAATCCGGTAGTCCAACAGAGCTGAAGACTATAACCACCAGATGGTCTATCAATGTGAAGCGTGTCGCCTACAAGGTATAAATTTGGAACAATCCGCGACTGCATCGTCTTGGTGTCGACTTCTTCAAGTGGTATACCTCCTGAAGCAATAACAGCCTTGTCTTTTCCAAGTAAGCTTTTCACAGTAAGCGTTATCGCTTTTAACTGTTTTACTAGTTTTTTTCTGTCCTCAGTTCTTACGCTATGATTTGGAGTATTGCCGTCAATGTTAGCAATGAGTAGCACATCCGCCACAAGTGCTGATGGAATGATTGATCCAAGTGTGTTTTTGATTTTCTTATTACTTTCCTCTATAAGCGCGGATTGTAGTAAATCTTTTACATCTGGCTCGTCCATGTCTGGGAACAGGTCAAGTACGAGCGTTACCTCGCCGTACTGTAGTGATTCGCCGATACCTTTACTCATGTTAAGAATCATTGGACCACTTAGTCCAACATGAGTAAAAAGTATTTTTCCAATGTGTGATTCCTGGCGCTTACCATTTTGAAATACACTCACCTTTATGTGTTCAAGAGTTACACCACTTAATTTTTTTATCCACTCATCTTTGATGGCAACCGGAACAAGCGCTGAACCTTTATCAACCACGCTGTGACCTAAAGAGTGTAACCATGTAAATCCTTCACCTGTTGATCCAGTTTCAGGGCGTGAAGTTCCGCCTGTCGCCACAATACATGAAGTAGTGGTGATAACGCCCTTGTCTGTATGTATAGAAAAAGTATCTTTTTCTTTTTTGATTCCTGTAACTACTGTGCTCTGTTGTACTGTTACGTGATGTTCTTTCATATAACTCACAAGTACATCCCAGACCGATTGAGCAGTGTCTGAAACTGGAAACATTCGCCCATCGTTTTCTTCTTTGGTGTCCATTCCGCGAGTATTAAAAAAAGATAATGAATCTTTTACTGCAAATTGTGAAAAAGGAGAAAAAAGAAATTTATCACTCCCTTTGTACTTAGGTAGAAGTACGCGGTTGTTTTGTTTGTTGTTGGTTACGTTACAACGTCCTCCGCCGGTGATGAGTAGTTTTTTTCCAAGCGTGTCGTTCTTTTCAAGTAGAAGCACTTTTTTTCCCGTAGACGCAGCTGTCCCAGCTGCCATCATTCCCGCTGGACCGCCTCCAATAACAATAACGTCCCAAATCATATTTAGGCGTTCTGACTTCTCCATTCGTAAAGCGCCACCGCAACTGCATTTGATGCATTTAACGACTCGCACTTTGGGTCTATGTCGATTGATAGTTTAAAATCGCAAGCTTCAAGTGTCTTTGCGCGTATCCCTTCACCTTCACTTCCTATTACGATAACGGTAGGTGTATCAAATGTAGCGGTGCGTAAGTTGGTGTCCCCTTTTCCTGTAAGTCCGTAAGTCCAAAAACCTTTGTCTTTAAGGTTAGTAAGTGTCGTATTTATATTCCCGATACGCACAATAGGTATTGCAAATACTGTACCAGCAGATGTCTTGATAACAGTGCTTGTTACCTGTACCTGGTCGTATTCTGGCATAAGGATTGCAGTTGCACCAAAGGCCACAGCAGAGCGTATAATTGCCCCTACGTTATGTGGGTCTTGAAGTTCATCAAGAAGCACAAATAGCGGGTTCCCTAAGCCGTTTTGAGCCTTCTGGAGCACTTCCGGAAGCGAAGTGTATATTTCTCTCTCGTTTAAGAGTACGCAAACTCCCTGATGACTTACGTCGCGCCCAACCATACTATCCACTTCGTGCATGGTTACTCGCTTATATTCTAGATTGTGCTTTTGAAGCAATCCGATGAGTTTCCCGTCTGCTTCTGCTTGTGGGGTAAGGTAGATCGCTTCA
>CAYVMF010000004.1:8055-22133 GCA_964452605.1 uncultured Candidatus Saccharibacteria bacterium | reverse complement strand
CTTAATGTGCTTGAAAAAGTGTCTCCGGATAAGCGCCACCTTGTCGCAAACGGTATTATGGCGGCGTTTAAGAAGTTGTTTAAGGACCAGTTTTCTGCGCGAATGGAATATATTTTAAATAATATTATTCTTGCGCTACTTGAAAATGAGAATCAGTCTCTTCTTGGTGTGAATCGTATGCTTACAGATAAAGAGTATCGTAAGTTTATTGTGTCTAATGTTACTGACCCAACAGTGAGAGATTTTTGGTTAGTTGAATATGCGAGTTATACAGATAGGTTCGCGGCCGAAGCTGCGCCTGCGATTCAAAACAAAGTGGGACAGTTCGTTGCCAATCCACTCATTCGAAATATTATCGGTCAGAAAAAGACTTCTTTTGATCTTCGAGACGTTATGGACTCGAAGAAGATACTCATTGTAAACCTTTCTAAGGGTAAAGTAGGTGAGGGTAACGCGAACCTTATCGGGTCTCTTCTCATCACAAAAATATATTTAGCTGCGATGTCGCGCGCTGACGTGGGGCCATATGAGCTTGAGAAGTTGCCACCTTTTTATTTTTACGTAGACGAATTTCAGAACTTTGCGAATGAGTCTTTTGCCTCTATTCTTTCTGAGGCGAGAAAGTATAACCTCGCGCTTACTGTCGCTCACCAGTATGTAGAGCAAATGGAAGATGAGGTAAAGGCCGCAGTGTTTGGAAACGTAGGTACAATGATTGCATTTCGTGTGGGCGCAACTGACGCAGAAATTTTTGAGAAAGAATTTGCTCCGTACTTTATTCTCGACGACATCGTAAACCTGTCTGCGTACCAGGTGTACCTTCGGCTTATGATAGACGGTGTAGGTTCTAAGCCGTTTTCTGCGCATACATTGGACCCAATTGCGCGACCTCCGCACTCGTATGCTCAAGCGGTAATAGCGTCATCTCAGTTGTTATACGGACGCAAAGTTGCTCAAGTGGAAGAAGAGGTGATGGAATTTTATAAGCCAATTCTGAAAGAGTCTCCCAAAAAAGATGGCTTTGATCAGAAAAAAGATATGAAGGTCAGAGAGATTCGTAACGACACGCCGCTTCCAGGAGAAAAGAGAAAACCAGAAGAACCAAGACCTTACTCTGAAAGAGCTCCAGAAAGGCCTGCTGAAAAATTTAGCGAAAGACTAGGGGATAGGAAAAATACAGAAAGAATAAAAGACAGAGATAACAGAGAACGCAATAGCCGACCAAAACCACCAGCAGCGTTTGATGATAAACCAGCACTCTCGCTTAAAGAAGCTCTAGAGAGAGCTCTTAGTGAAAAACAAGGTTCGGGGAACTCGGGGAGTATAGTTGAGAAAATAGAAGAAGAGGTACAAGCTGTAAAAGAAACCGTAGATGTGTCTCAGGTGAAAGATAAAAAAGAAGTTCCCGAAGAGGTCCTTCGCAAACTTATTGGAGAATAGTTTTTGTTTAATTAACAATATGATGAGACGGCTTATTGGGGGTTTTCTTTGTATGCAAACGGTGTTATTAGGAAATGCGCTTAGCATTTCTGAAATTATGTATGACCCGGAGGGGACGGACACTGGGCGTGAGTGGGTTGAGGTACACAACACTACTGAGAACGGTGTAGACCTTACTTCGTGGAAGTTTTTTGAAGCTAATACAAATCACGGAATAACTCTCGATGGTGGTACTGGAGTTGTTGCTCCTGGTGCATATGCGGTTGTGGCTGATAACCCTGAAAAATTTAAGACCGATTACCCGTCGTATACGGGTCTGCTTTATGATAGTGCTTTTTCTCTTTCAAATAGTGGGGAGTTTATTTCTTTTAAAAATGCAGGTGGTACAGTTATTGATTCAATTACTTACAATACCAGTATCACAGGTGGCGCCAACACGACGCTTTCCTTGGTCGGAGGAGTTTGGGTTCGTAGTACACCGACACCGGGTGCGGCTAATTCACTTACTTCATCTACGACTACACCAACCGAAGGGACTGCTTCAACTACTGAAGAAATAACTGTATCTCCTGTGGTTACAACATCCTCTTCTCCAGACATTAACCTTATCGTAGAAACTGAACGTACGGTCGTCGCCGGAGCCGATAGTGATTTTCAAGTAAAGGCGGTAACGAGTTCCGGCAAGAGCATTGAAGGGCTTACGTATACGTGGACGTTTGGGGACGGTGGGACTAAGGTAGGGAAGAGCGTTGCATATCATTATGCGTACCCGGGATATTATATTGCAGTTGTTCAAGCGGAGAGTGCTTCACTTATTGGAAGAGAGAAGATACGAGTACGAGTTATTCCCCCACATTTTGCTTTAGCTGAAGTAGGTGTTGGCCCGGCCGGAGCTTACGCAGATATTGAAAATAAAAGTAATGAGGAAATAGATATTTCCAGGTGGGTTCTTACATTTAACGGACAGGGATTTATTATTCCAATTAATACTATTTTACTTCCTAACACAAAGACAAGAATGTCAGGCGCTGCGCTTGGGTTTGGTACAAGTACATTTACTTCACTCTCTCGGGTGAGGCTCATGTACCCAGATAATAGTGAAGTGATACGGTACGATGTCCCAACTTCTACTTCTGCGACAACGACACTGAGTACGTCATCTTTGTCTTTCGGTACTCCAACCACAATAAAAGTTACTCCAAAGTCCGTAGCTATAAAAAGCGTCGCTCTGCCTAAGGTTCTACCTACTGTACCAGTGGTGGCTTCCAGTTCTCTGAAGGCGGAAGCCACTCCAAGCTCCAAGGATACAAGACTCTTTTCGTGGTTTAAGGAATTGTTTAGATAACTGAAATAGTGGTATAATCGCACTACTATGAAAGCTTTTTTCACCAAGTATTATCTGCGTTTACAATGGTTTTTTAACTACTCTCGAAACATGTGGCACTTAGCTTCCGCACAAGAGATTGAGAAGTTAAAGAAAGAGGCGATTATTCCACTTAATCGGTTTGAACATAAAATCTACTCTCAACATGGAGAGGACGGAATCATTCGAGAAATCTTTAAGCGTATCGGGGTGTCATCAAAAACATTCTTTGAATTTGGTGCAGGTTCAGGCAGTGAGAACAATACAATTGCTCTCCTTATAGATGGATGGAAGGGGTGGTGGATTGATGGAGGAGATTATGTTGATGTTTACAAAAACCTTTTTTCTACTTCGATAGAAGAAAAGAAGCTGTATGTCTCGAAACATATGGTTACATCAAAAAATATCAATCAGCTCGTTAGTGAACTTGGTATCCCACAAGAAATTGACCTTATATCAATTGATATTGACGGCAATGACTATTACATCTGGCAAGCTCTTGAGGCAACAAAGCCTCGTGTCGTGGTTATCGAATACAACGCCGCGTATCCACCGGGAATGCATTTCTTGCAAGACGAGTCTGTTAGTTTTTGGAATGGAAGTAACTTCTATGGTTCATCTCTCCACACCCAAAATGAGCTCGCCAAGAAGAAGGGGTATACACTCGTATGCTGTGATTTGATCGGTGGGAATGCTTTCTTTGTTCGTAACGATTTAGTTGGTGACAAGTTTGAGTATGCAGGTGATATAGAAAAGATATGGCAAAAGCCAAAGTACTACTTATATTATTACGGAGGACACGTGCCTTATATAAACTACGGACATGTACCTGCAATGGGCAAGTGGGTGCCGGAGAGTAATAAGAAATAATACTTTCGACTACGAGATATATTCGGCGACCATATTCACCATCTTGTTGTCTTGTAGCATGGAGTCCACAAAACTTTCTACAGAGTCCTTGGCGATAGAATGTTGTTCACCCAGAACGCTGACGGTGTAACCCATGTCCATAAGATAAAAAAGCAGCTCTTTGCTTTTACCTTCTCGTGCTTGTTCATAGAGGGAAGAGGTGAACTCAAATACGATATAGGGATGATACTTCTCTATAAGGTTTTTACCGCCTTGTAAGGCTTCAAACTCATACCCTTCGATATCGATTTTAATAAAACTCACCGAATTGATGGACCCCAGCTCTTGATCCAAAGTTGTGATGGGAACGACGGTTGAATCAGTTGCGCCCGCTTTGTTTTCTACTGACGTTAGACCGGCATCCTCGGGATGAGAGTAAATTGCTATCTCTCCGCTTTTTTCTCCAACAGCTTTTGAGATGATTGTTACATTTTCAAATTTATTCTCCGAGAGAGATACCTGTATCTGGTCAACAAGTTTCTTAAGTGGTTCGAATGAATACACGTGGCCACTTTTACCAACAAGATGAGCTCCCCATATCGTCTCATATCCGATATTTGCACCAACGTCTATAATGGTATCGCCTCGTGTAATGTGCTTTTTCATCAACTCAGTAAGTTCCACATCTCGCTCCTTAAACAGAAAAAGATTTTTATCTGTGTAACCGTTGGTTGGATCAATGAGAAGTTTTAGTTCCGTGTCACGAATAGTTATAACTGTAGGGCTTTTAAAAAATAGACTAACGTATAGATATCTGGTAGATTTCACAATATACGAAAAACTAAAAGCGTACAGTATATAAATCGCCTTAAAAATAGGTTTAGGCGTAAACTTTTTAAGTCGCTTCTTAATCTCAGGAATCATCGTCCACATATTGTATACTATAACGAACCATCATGAAACCTCCCCACTATAAGGAATTTGTATTTTTCTCAGCAGGGCCGGTTGGGGATCATGCGATTTTGATTGATTTTGCTTCACGATTTTACGAAAGTACAGGCGTTCGCTCCACGATGCTTATTAAGCACCCGTCTCCATTTTTGAGAGGCATGCTTATTCCGTACGCTGACTGTATCGACGCAGTCGAGTGTGAGGGTTTTTTGGGTAGTCTACGCTTAGGACTTTTCACTATTAAAAGTATTTTTGTAAAAAATTGTTTTGTATACGTGCTCCCAATTGTGCTTCCAAGGTACATGAGGTGGTTTTCATATTTTATACGATTTTGTACACGTTCACGTGCTGTCGGATTTAACTTGCGAGGCGGAATTAACTTTCAGAAAGAGGGGTCATGTGAACTTTTAGGAGGTAAGAATTATATTGAAAGCAACCTAGATAAGGAGCTTTATTATGAACAGGCAAATCGAATGCTTGCTTGGCTTGGGTTCGCACAGGTTTCTCGTGTGCCGTTTCTAAAGCACGTAGAAGATATCTCCGCGCTTACACGACATGGTTTAGAAGCAAAGAATTACATAGTGTTTCATTTGGCCGCCTCACACGAAGATAGAAGCTTGCCTGCAGATAGGTGGAATCGCATCATTAAAGATGTGCTGGAAGTTATTCCAGAAACAAAACTTGTATTTACCGGAGCACTAAAAGATTTTCTCTTTATAGAAGAGTGCGTGAAAGGAATTTCTAGAGACAGACTTGTTATGTTGAAAGAGAAGGTGAGCACTCAGGAGCTTCTGACTATCTATGATAAAGCTTCTTTTTGTGTAACGGTTCATACGGGAAATGCTCACCTGATCAACATGATGCAGTGCAAGAATATCATCGTGAATATTAAAGGGGTCTATATGTTTGATTTTCGTTTTAACCCAAACGCCATATCTCTTCACTCTGAAAATGGCTGCACATGTAACCCGTACGAGCGTCAGTGTACAGAAATTATGTATAAAGGTAAGCCATATATGGCGTGTATGTTTAATATTCCCGATAAAGAAATTATTGAAGCGATTTCTCAGAAATGTTATTCATAAATTCTCTATGCGTCATTATTTACAAAAAGAATTATTTGGAGAAGGGGGCAGTATTTGGCAGTTTGCGGTTACTCCAACGACTAGTCTTTTTTCATTTATCGCGGCGATTGCGTTGAGTCATTTATTCACGCCTGGGGAATATGGGGTGTATCGATATATTTTGGCATGGACAATTCTCTCATCTTTTTTTACACTCTCAGGTTCCAATTTAGCGGTAACCCAAGCTGCGCTTGACGGTGCGGATAATACTTTTTTTTCAGTGGTGCGTAAACGTATACTTTTTGGTGCTGTAGGGTCTTTATTTTTCTTCTGCCTTGCTGGCTATTACTATATACAAGGAAACACGGAGCTCGCTGCTCTCTTTGCTATATACTCGCCGTTTGTTGTCATTTCTGAATCGCTTACGTCATACCTTGCTTTCCTTACTGGTAAGAAAAAATTACGTACTACTTTTTTCTTTGAGTTTTTGTCTACATTCACTATCACACTTAGTGTGATTTTGGCTGCGTATTTTAACGCAGGTATCTTTGTCGTCGTTCTGGTAAACTTATTTGCGACATTTTTTGTTCGGTTAATTGGGACGATGTATACATTGCAGTTTGTCAGCAAAAAATCTTTAAGCCAAGATGTAACGTTGTATTCTTCAAAGCTTACATTGTTTAATGGTTTTGAGACCGCGACCCAGTTCGTTGATAAAGTTATCATCTTTCATTTCCTTGGAGCGGACGGGCTTGCTTTCTATGTCTTTGCTATCATTTTCGTTGATCAAATTAGGGAGTTTTTCCGGATTGTTATTTTTAAGAAGATATTTCTTGAAAGTCATGAAAATATCTCTAAAGAGAATGCGCTCTTACGCGCGAAGATTACGCTTTATGCGATTGCTGCCTTCGTCCTCTATGGTGTTGGCGCGCCATATCTTTACTCTATTTTCTTCCCAAATTATGTAGAGGTTGTTATGTATTCAATTGTATATGCGCTCTCTTTTTTTACTGCATTCTTATATGTGCCAATGTACACCTACCAACGCGAAAGAAAGACTCGTCAGTACGGATTTCATCAGATGTTTATTTTTGTTGCGACAGTACTGTGTCTAACAGTTGGAGCCTCTTCCTACGGGCTTGCCGGTGCTATTGTAGGCCTTCTGGTTACTAAAGTGATGTCATCTTTAGTAAGTCTGGTTTTGTATAAGTAGTTTTATTTATTATAAAACGCCTTTAATGAAATAAGTTGTTCTTTGAGATTTGGGAGCGTTTTGTCTGAAGTAAGGCATTTGTTAACTGGTGTGCCTGTTGTGTACGGCTGTATTGTAATATCTTTATTGTAGATTTCTTGTGCCAGTGTAAGGATTTCGTACTTACTCACAGCGGGCCCAGAACTGAATTGGTTCAGGGTAGGGTATGATTCCCAGTCTATAATCATGGCACTAGCAAGTTCCGCCCACATGAGTGTGGTAATACCGTTCCAGTAGTGGTCTGTATATCCTTTCACTTCACCTTCAGCGCTAAGAAACCAATCAAGAAGTGCAAAATGTGTACCGTTCTCATGGCCTATGATAGATGTTCGGATGATTTTTGTGTTTACAAAAGAGTCTTCTATTTTTTGAGAAATAATTGCCTTACTTTTTCCGTAGTCATCTTCTGCGTCTCGTGTGTCTACTTTTGTGTATTCCTCCCCGGTAGGTATATCGCCAGAAAACTCACAGTCAGTTGATGGGTGAATTACTCGTACGCCAAGTGTCTCAAGAAAAGTTGGTAGTTCGATATTAATGCTTGTGTAGGTTTCAACACTAGGTTTTTTCTGTGGAATTGCTCCAATACAATTAATGATGTGGTCCGGGTTAAGTGTTTTAATCTCATCCTCGAATCCTGCATCTCCCCAGCGGCAAGACATGGTAAGCAGGGTTACTTTATTGTGTTTTTCCAGATATGTATACACAGCATTACCAAGCATTCCACGGTGCCCTAGTACGAGTACTTTTTTCATAGTTATTCTGGTTTGAAGTAATGATTTGCTTCCAGGTATTCTTTTAGTTCTTCTTTTGAAAGGATGTGGTTTTCAGAACTGAGCCCCACATCAGGAAATGTTACCTCATTGAAAATAGTGTTGTAGTGTATGAGGTATACATCATGTTCTTCGTGATACTGTACACGCGGTGATTCGTAAGGAGAAATTGTTTGTTCATGTGTTTTTTCTGAAATTCTTGGCTTACCTTCCTCCCATTTAAGACCAAAACGTTCGCTGTAAATCTCAAAGAGATCTTTTACTTTAAAGGCATTTTGTTTTGCGACTACAGTATAGCCGGTGTAGTTAAGGGCGACTTCTATACAGTCAACAGCTCTTTGAATATCAATCATGAACCGAGTCATGTGAGGGGAATAGAGTTTAAGTGCGTAGTTATGTTTAATTGACTCCCAGATAAGGGGAATAACCGAACCTGTAGAGTTGGTTACGTTACCGTAGATAACGCACGACAATTTGGTTTGCTCAGTTTCTGCATTAACGATAAAAGATTCTCCTGCAACAAATTTCATTGCTCCGTAAAGGGTGGTTGCATTTCTACTTTTGTCAGAAGAGATAAAAGTTGCTGCTTTTAGTCCGTTATTAATTGCTGCTTTTCTTGAGTTGAGTGCACCGTGAATAATAATCTGTACCGCTTCTTCCACGTTCTGGTCCACGTATTCAATTTGTTTAAGTGATGCTGTAAAGATGCCGACAGTGTGTCCTTTCATTGCTTTGTTAAGCAGTTCGTAATTTCGAATATCGCCAATCACGCATTTAATTTTTGGGAAACGTTTTTTAAGATAATAATGTTTAGCTTCATCACGACTAAAAATAGTAATTTCATTATCGTTATAGAATCGCTCTACAAGATGGCGTCCCAAATATCCGGCACCTCCTGTAATAAATATTTTTTCGTTTTTAAGCATAGGCAGAGGTAAGAAAACTTTCAATTTAAAGCAAAGATATTCTCTCCTTTTGTCTAATTATACTAGCATTTATTTTGACAAATACAACGTTAGTTGCAGTTCTTGCGGCTCTCAAAAATGAAAAAACGCGCCGACGGGTAGTCGGACGCGCTTCTTTGGTACTGGTTGGTGGGCTAGTTGCCTTCCGTCAGTAATACGTTGGTGATGATGGGCTGGTCGTAAAGCCAGCGCATGTAGTCGAGAAAGGTCTCGTCTGTGGCGGCGTCGCCTGGGCTACCGTCTGTTTTTGGCATTTGGTAAGCCTTCAGCCGAGGGTCGAATTCCTGGTATAGGACGTCGGTTTGATTGAGGTCTCGTTTGTCATATGATTTTTCACGGACATCGAGAAGAACTCGTTCAAAAGGCGACATGCGAGTCGGGACAGGGATTATTACGGTCTGGACATCCAGTCGCCGCATGGACTCAACCATGGTCATGAAGATTCGCGGCAGGTGGAAGTTGGACACATAGATGCCGAGGCTTCCGATGCGGTGCTTCTTTACTTGCTGGGCAAGCCACGCAGTTTGTTCGCCGGCATGAACAGCGTCAACTTGAGTGTGCAGGTTGTTTCTGCGGTTGAGTGAGAAGTTGTCGCCCAAGCTCTCACGGGCGAAAAGTCTCTTGGAGACTTCCAGTTGGTGATAGCCGGCAACCAGAAAGTGTTTCCCGATACCAGCATTCCAGTCACCAGCTGCCTGTCGGACCGTACGCTCGAGTACAATCCCAGGGAAGGCTGCCAGGCCCTCTACTTGTGCCAGGGCTTCATGGGGAATGCCAGCAATGAGTCTGTCAATTCCTCCCCATTTGCTTTCTGGTGTCATTCCACCAGCATGGCCTGTGCTTGGCTGTGCTCGTTGTTGCATGGGGTACCTCTTTTCTTGATTGAAAAATAAACCAAAGGGCAGAATACCCTCTATATTTATTATAACATAATTTAAAAGCTATGTCAATGTCAGTTTCTTTTGTCGTTGCGTGTTAGTATGTATGGTATTAAGTAATACTAGCTATGAGTTCAGATTCATTTAACAAGCGACTGGTTGAGCAAAAATCTCACTGTCACTTTTCTGTTGACGATGTATTTGAGTCTCTTATCGAAGTTACTGATCAAAACATTCCGCTTTTTGATCACCCCATGTTCGCTCTTCTGAGGGAGATGCATGACCTGTATGGAACTCAAGTAGACTTGTATCTTTTTTCCCAAAAAGAAGTAGGTGGTGTCCTAAGGACGTTGTCCGATGTTCGGGTTATACGAGATGAAATAATTAATTCTGGAAGTTGGTTACGTTTTGGTCCTCATGCGTTTAGTTTTGAGGTTGCTCCTCACGCACAGAGTCCCTCAGAACAAATAGAGGTGTTCAATGCTATTTACAAAGAGATTGATAGATTTGCTGGGAAAGATATGTATGCAAGCTATGTGCGTTTGCACTACTACTCGGAGTCTTATGAGTTAGCGGATTATTTTAAGGAGAAAGGTGTTGAATCTCTTTTTTCAACCGACCGACCTGCGGGGAGTTATCGTATGTCAGATGAGGTAAAAAAACAATTGGTGGATGAAGGTTCTGCTATGTACATGGACGCTCATTTCATTAGAACTCAATTCCGTGTGGAATTTTTTGTTGATGAGAAGCAAACGAAAGAGGGGCTACGTAACTTGTTTACTGGCTCGCTTAACAAGTACGGGTATATTGTTCTATACACCCATGAATACGAATTTGTGCGGACAGAGATTTGCGACATGATTAGATTGGCGTTTTCTATGCTGAATGAAATGAAGATTAGCAGCTTCCAAGCATGAAGAAGATAGCTTTTGTTATATATCGTGCGTGGGCTTATGAAATCTGTAAGGAGATTACCGCTTTTCAAAAAGAGTTGCCAGGTTTTGAAGTGTCTTTAGTTGTCTGCCCAGTTGCTGCTGAGTTTGATACGAGTGAGTTAGAAGGAGTGGTTGCAGTAAAAAAGTTAGAAGGAAACAACCACGAGGGTATTGCATCGGTTCTTAGCGAGTACGACATTGATATCGTGTGTTATTACGGTTGGTCATGGTTGGTGAAAGAGCCAGTACTTTCCCGATATACATGTCTTTGTTTGCATCCCTCTCCTCTTCCTCGATATCGAGGTGGTTCGCCAATACAGCACCAGATTATTCACGGTGAAGAGATGTCCGCTGTCTCTATTTTTAAAATGGGGGAAGGGCTTGATGATGGGCCCTTGTATTGCCAAGTACCATTTCCTCTTATTGGCAATCTAGACGAAGTGTTTAATCAGATGGTTGAAAAGGGGATAGTTCTTACAGAGTCGCTCATTCGAGATGCTGTGAAAGATGATTTGAGATTTATACCTCAGGATGAGCTTGAGAAGCATCCTCCGTATAAGAGAAGAACTAAAGCGGAGAGCGAACTTCTTCTCCAAAATATTGCGAGTATGAATTTTAGAGATGTATATAATTTTGTCAGGGCACTTACTGATCCATATCCTAATGCGTATATTACCCTTCAGGATTGTGTCATATATATTCAAGAAGTTGAGTACATTCAGCAGTTGCCTCGGGAGGCTCTCGTGCTTGCCTTTGACACAAGGCCAGGAAATCAGGCGCTATATATGTTAACTAAAGATGGATATGCGTATATTACAAAATATAGAGTAGAATAGAAATATGAAACAACCAAAAGTAACTGTGGTAACTCTCGTATGTGTAGATAGGTGGAAATTTTTACGGCATGTGGTTGAGGCGGTCATGAAGGACGAGCATGTCACAAAGCTTGTTATTGTTGATAATGCTTCATCGACATCTCAAGAAATGAAGGAGGGGGTGGTTTCTTTTGGTGATCGGGTAGAAATTATTCGACACGAGCGAAATCTGGGTTCTGCTGGAGGGTTCCATGCAGGACTTAAACGTGCAAGGGAAACGGATTGCGACTTCGTGTTTATTTTGGATGATGACTCAGTGCCGGAGGAAGGTACAATTGCACAGTTTCTTGAGATAAGAAAACTATTTGATTCTCCTCGTGTTATTCTCTCAGGGAATCGACCTAATCTTTTAGAAAATAAAGAATTTTTCTATCAGCCAGTTTTACGTGATGTACGTGCCCGGGGTACTTTTTTTAAAATTTTCAGCTTTAAGAAAGTTGGGTATTTTTTCAACTTGTTAATTGGGAAACATCATAAATCACGTACCCGAGGACCTTTTGTACCAGTCATTCCTACAGAAGCTTTTGTGTATGGGGGAGCGTTTATTCCGGTGGAGGCCGTGCGTGAAGCCCCATTACCAGATGCTGATTTATTTTTGTACGGTGACGATGTGGAGTACTCCTGGGGCCTTAAAAAGGCGGGATATGATAGTTATCTCTGCGCAAAGCCTCTTATTTTAGATATTGATGAAACCTTTGCAGGGGGCTCGCATTTATTTGGATTGTTTCTCCCAAGTACCAAACCATTCAAGGTCTATTATATTATTCGTAACCGGGTCCGTCTTTCGGTAAGACACTCTCGTCAAAATAGAATTATTTTATTCTTGAATATCAGTGTTTGGATTTTTGGATTGCTTATTCTTGGGTTTACACGATTTGGTCCAACAAAAAATTATTTCTCACGTGCATCACTTATCGTGAGGGCTACTGTTGACGGGTATTTCCCTGCGCGTAATGCTCCGGAGGTTGCGGCTCTTCCGTAAAATGCTACTTTCGAGCCAGTAATAGTAGTCGTGCGGCAATATACGCAATAAAAGTAGGCCGATATACAAGCTTTCTGTCGAGACCATCCTGGAGTAGTAGTAAGAGGGTGTGTATACGCTCGTCTCTTGACCTTTGTCTGTAATTTAAACCCGAAGCTGTGTAGCCGTCACTTATGGTGCTGTTGTGGTCGTGGTAGAAAAATTTAGTTTTTGTTCCAATTTCGTAGTAAAAAATCCATTCCTCTGCCTGGCGAACTCTTTTTGAGAATCGTAAAGAGGTGAGTTCTTTTTTTGAAATACAGTGAGTTGCGTCGCCTCTAAACTTTTTTAGTAACAAGACGTCAATTCCATACGAGTAGTGTGTATCTGCTTTTGGCACAATTGTAAAAGGTGTTCCGTCTATGTGGGCTCTGTTGGTGACGAACCATCGCTCGTTTGGATGTTCTTCGATGAGTGTTTTAAATGTCGCGAGCGCGTCCGGCGCGAAGTAGTCGTCATCATCTAAGAAGATAACCCACTCTCCATAAATGGATACTTCATCAAGTCCGCGGTTGCGCGAATAATTGAGCCCCATATTTTTTTTGTTCTTTAGGTAGCGTATTCGTGAGTCTGTGATTGAGTGCTCAAATGGCTCGTATGAGGTGTCGTCAGGAGAGTCGTTAATAACGATAAGTTCAAAATCCCTGTAAGTTTGACGGAGTACAGAAGCTACAGCGCGTTGTAACTTTTCACTACGTTTGTGTGTTGGTGTGATGATACTAAATCGCATGGCGGATATGTTGTATTAAATAAAGCCAAGTAGCTTCTTAAGTATCTTTTTAATGCCAAGTACCTCTACCACTTTTTTACCAAAGTGATACACACCGATTTTCTTAAAAAGCCTATTAAGCGGATGTCCCCATGAGTAGTTCCACAAGTGAACACCGAGGACGTTTTCTCCTAAATCTTGTCCGTGGTATTTGTGTATGTGCTTTTGGCTGAAAGGGTAGAATACTTCACTTCGATATACGTGAACGCTTTCTTTAACCACTCTTGGTAGATTATTATAAATACGACTCATGATTACGGGAATCGTCTCTAACTGTTTTGGGTTTGTATCATAGTATGCTCTGCATGCTTCTACATAGGGGTGATTTTTCTCTGCTCCAAAAAAGGCTGCATTTAGTATTCCGTGATCCTCCTCTCCTACGACACAAGGGTAGGCTGTACACGTATCAAGCGATTGAAGTAGGAGCATGTCTATGTCTAGATAAAATCCGCCGTGCTTTTCCAAAATGACAAGGCGTGCATAGTCTGAGACAAAGGCCCATTTCTTTTCTTTGTACATTCTATTGGCAAAGGGGTGTGAGGTTACATCGAATGTGTCCTCGTCCCACTTTCTTATTTCAAAGTCTGGATTGGTCTTTTTCCAGCTCGTAATACAGTCCTCCATAAGTGGAGATAACTTACCTTTCCCAAACCAACAATAGTGAATCACCTTAGGTATCATTGTAGACAAGTATACCATGTAGTACTAGGCTATTCTGCCCTAAAAGCCTTACGTGATATACTAAAACCATATTTACTAATCAACACGAACTCGCTATAACGTATGCAGTATTTTCTTAAAAAAATAATCTGGGGGTGTCTTCTTGTGGTGCCATTTCTCGCACTGTATGTTTCGGACGGTAAAACGCTTGATCTTATTAACTTAGGAACCTCAGGCCTTTACTTCCCATTTATTTCTGGAAAGAACTTCATATTTCGTCTCCTGA
>CAYVMF010000004.1:5546-8045 GCA_964452605.1 uncultured Candidatus Saccharibacteria bacterium | reverse complement strand
TACAGCTTTTGTAAACTTTACGAAACGTATTTCATCTGTTTTTTGTGAAATACTTGCTGCGATTAATGAATTTTCGGTAGCAGAAAGGTTTGAAAGTTGAATGATATTCAACAGTTTGTCTTTTATTTCTGGAAAGATCTTCAGATTTCGTCTCCTGATTGTAATTGCGTTTGCTTCATGGGTAATTCTCGCGCTTCATGATGCGAAGTACAGACTTAGCTTGAATTGGAAGAAGTCTCCTCTGCTTATCGCATATGCAGTGTTCATTGGTGTGCTTTTCGTTGCTGATATCCTTGGTGTTGACCCGTATAAGAGTTTCTGGAGTAACTTCGAACGAATGGAAGGATTTGTGGGACATTTGCACTTCTTCGCGTACTTCGTAGTGCTTTCTGGAATGATACAAACTCTCGGAGAGTGGAAAAATCTTTTCAGGGTGTACGTCGTTTCAAACGTGTTGATTCTTCTCTGGGCGCTTGCACAGTATCTAGGTTTCAAAGGAAAAATGTTTCCATGGTTTGAAAAGAATCTCGAAGGCGGGGCGCAATTTGCGTGGGCTAAGTTTTCTGACTACTTCCCGATTCACATGAGTGAGAACCGTCTAGATGCGACAATTGGAAACTCAGCATACTTCGCGGTGTACTGCCTCTTCTTTGTGTTTATCGGTGCTCTTATGTGGGCTAAATCAAAAGGTGGTTGGGAGAGGTGGGTCTATCCAGCGCTTATGATCTTTAACATCCTTGGTATCTTCTACTCAGGTACGCGAGGTACTATGATTGGTTTGCTCGTGGGGGCTCTCCTTACACTCGGACTACTCGTCTTTAGGTGGGCTGACTCAAAGAGGGAAGTGCTTGTGCTTAGTATTTCTTCAGCGCTGTATGCTCTGTATATTGCTGCTGGGCTTTTCTTGAATAATGCACTGCTTAGCTCATTTGCGATTATTAGCTACCTGTTCGCCGGTATTCTTTTGGCGGTAAGTATTTCGTCACTGTTTCGCATTAAGGACACATTAAGAAAAGTTGGTGCGGGGGTGTTTATTGCAATCATCGCGGCGGTACTTCTTTTCCAGGGAGTTAAAGATACGGAGTATGTGCAGTCTTCACCTGTGCTTACTCGTCTCGCGAGTATCTCACCAACAGACCTAACAGGAATGAGTCGTCTCTCTATTTGGAAAGTGAGTTACGATGCATGGCTTGAGCGTCCGCTCCTTGGATACGGTCAAGAGAACTTTAGCTACATTTATGCACGTAACTTTGTGCCGAGTCAGATGTGGAACCTTGAAGCTTGGTATGACCGTTCTCATAATGTATTCTTTGACTGGTTAATTGCAGCCGGAATATTGGGGCTTCTGACATATCTCTCCCTGTTTGCGATACCGCTTTACCTTATGTGGAAGAAGGAGAACGATATGCCGATTCTAGAGAAGTCGATTATCACAGGCGCGCTTGGAGGGTATTTTATTCACAACATCTTTGTGTTTGATAACCTCACAAGTTACATTCTGTTCATATCGCTTCTCGTGTATATCGTACTTGCAACTCGTAAGGGTACTAGTGTGTCTGAAAAGAAGACAGACCTGAATCCAGCACTTATTGAGCCTGCGGTGTATCTTGGACTTTTGGTTGCTATATACTTCTTTATTTACCAACCGTACCGTGTGAACCAGCTTCTTATCTTAGGGCTTGATGTTTCAAGAGCTACTCAGACAATGTCATTTGCTGACGTGGTTAAGCAACAGAAACTTGTTTTCACAGAAGCTATCGAGATGAAGACTCTTGGTTCTGTTGAAGCTGAAGAGCAGTTTATGCAAACGGTTCCAAGTATGCTTCGGGTTACTCTGCCAGATACGCTACCTATCCCAGAAAGAAACGCGATTACTCAGGCTCAGAATGAGCTCGTGCTTGCGGCTCGTGAGCGAGCATCAAGAGGGTTCCTTGATGATATTACTGATGTACGTATGCTTTCTATCTATGGAGCTTTCTTCCTTTCGACAGGGGACTTTGCTTCTGCAGAAAAAGTACTTAGTCGTGCACATGCAATCGCTCCGAAGAAACAGTTAACTACGTTTGACTACGTTAAGGCTTCTATTGGACTAGGTAAGTACGAACAAGCATACATTCTTGCTGAGGTTTCGTATAAAGATTCACCACTTTATCCAGAGGCTGCGAAGTGGTATTTGATTGCTTCTGTGTACGCAAAGAAATACGAGACTGCGCGTAACGAGATAAAAGCCTCAGGTATTGTTCCTCCGGTGGATGGAGATATAATAAGTACATTACTCTCACAGGGGAGAATGACAGACGCAATAGCACTTCTAAATGAGCTTAAGGCACGTAAACCAGAATATAAAGATGCGGTGGATGCGTATATTAAAGAGTTGCTTGCGTCTCAAGGAAAGAAGTAGTATTCTTTTTAGGTGAGCGCCATGAGGCGTGCTTACAAAATAAATGAATGCCTGCGTAAGTGCCGCGTCGTAAGACGCGGCACTAGCGTTTTATTATT
>CAYVMF010000004.1:0-5446 GCA_964452605.1 uncultured Candidatus Saccharibacteria bacterium | reverse complement strand
ATGAATGCCTGCGTAAGTGCCGCGTCGTAAGACGCGGCACTAGCGTTTTATTATTTCGCCCGTAAAGAATCGTCTGCTTTGTTGGAAGGTATTTCAATTCCTGCACCGTACATTTGGGTACGTTTTAGTCATGGAAATACCTTCCGCCGCGCATATGAAATCTTTCTGGGTGAAAAAGTGTATGCTATTCTGACAGGCTTGTAACTAAAAACAAAACCATGTAAACTGATATTTGTGGAGACCTATCGCATATTCATGCGGTGGGCGACCGCGCTCACATAAGGCATTTATTTTGGAGCATGCCCCGCTCACCACATGAGTAGGGGATACGAAAAAGAGCTACCGCAAGGTAGCTCTTTTTCTTATGTAACTTTCTTAGCGGTTAAAAAGATTTCTAAAGAAACCTTTTCGTGCTGGCGTCGTGCTAGCAGTTGTGCTCGCTTGAGTTTCTTTTCGTTCCATTTTCAATTCTTGTCGCACTTCCTTTATTTCTTTTCTTGCCTCTTTTGGAGTTGTTGTTGAACCATCAGGTCGTACGATTACCGGCTTCTTTTCACCGACGATTGCTTTAATTTTAGTCTGATATTCGTCTCGAAGTGCTTTAATCTTCGCTTCCATTTCTTTATGGAGTGTACGAATTTGTTGATCTACTGTAGTGTCTCCTGTCGTCACCATTGGAGGTAGAGCCTGTGGCATGGCTTCCGCAGTTGTTTCTTGTGCGTGAATTAGTGAAAGTGCCGAAAGGCCTAGTGCTGTTGTAATGAGGAATTTCTTCATGTGATGTAATTATTATTTTATAATACTCTATCTATTATAAAATAGGTACATAAATAAAGATATGTTACTTTGTGCACAAGGTGGTTTACGCGTGCTCCACTGACCAAGAACCATTAGCAACCACTTTTACTTTTGGTGCCACTCCTTCATGTATGTGAAGTAGGCCTGTCGCGGCAATCATGAGGCCGTTGTCTGTAGAAAGCGCTCTTTCTGGAATGTAGAGCAGGCAGTCTTCTTCTTTCGCAAGTTGTGTAAGCGCGCTACGAATATGTGTGTTAGCACTTACTCCTCCTCCTACTATGATCGTCTTTGCTCCCATTTCGTAGATGGCTTGCTTCGTCTTTACCATAAAGATATCTGTTACTGCATTTTCAAATTCAAGTGCAAGCATGAGTTTCTTTTCTTCACTTAGCGGCTCGTTATTTTTAACCCGAGTAAGCACAGCGGTTTTAAGTCCACTAAATGAAAAGAGTAAGTCTTTACTGTGAAGCATCGGGCGGGGGAGGCGAAGCGACTCGTCAACAATAATTCCTTCTTTACGAGCCTTTTCTGCAAGCGCAGATATCTGTGGCCCTCCAGGGTAAGGTAGCCCAAGCATACGAGCTGCTTTATCAAAAGCTTCTCCGACGGCGTCGTCTTTTGTGTGCCCGACTATTTTATAAGAACGAGTTTTTGAAATACGTACAATTTCCGTGTGCCCGCCAGAAATAAGAAGTGCACATGCAGGGAAGGTGATGTTCCCAAGTTCATACACGTTGTCATTTTTTTGAAGCGTACTTGCGATAATGTGCCCCTCCATGTGATTAATCGGGTAGAGGTCAATATCCCATACTATATTAAGGGCAAGCGCTGCGTTGATTCCAACCCAAAGCGCAGGTTCAAGACCGGGTCCTGAGGTGAATGCGATAGCATCAATCGCGGGTTTTTGTATTCCTTCAAAAAGAATAAGCATTGCTTGAAGCATTTCAGGTTCTCGGACTAGAAGTTTTTCAAGCTTCTTTTTCTGTGCCATCGGTAAATGAAATGTGTTTGTTCGCTCAACAAGTAAATCAGCGTCTTCAAGTGCCTCCGCGATGAGTTGTGTGAGAGCTTTTGCGTGTTCACGTTTTGCGAGCGCAGGAAATACTCCACCGTATTGAGCGTGGAGGTCAACTTGGGAAAGTATTTTGTTTGCCAAGATTTCAAAACGTGCTTGCTTTCCTCTCGCGCGTTTAATGATAGCGACAGCGGTCTCGTCGCAGCTTGTTTCTATAGAAAGGATGATCATGATAAATAAAACGTTTTGTTAAGCCAGGATTCGATGTTGCGTTTGCTAGGAGGAAACATTGGTTCTGGTAGTTGGTGGGGGTCTAGCCACTCCCATTCTTCAGAAATACCTGCCTCATCATGAAGTTCCCCAGATTCCCATTCGGCATGCATGCCTAATGCTATGTAATGTTTTCCGTATTCAATATCGTTTCGTACGCACACAAGGGTGATGTTCTTGATGGCAACGCCCGCCTCCTCTAGCACTTCTCGAGCGGCACATTCTTCAAATGTTTCCCCGAACTCTAAGTGCCCGCCAGGTATCATGTAGGTACCTGCTCCATGTGATGAAAGGCGCTTTCCAATTAGGATTTTCCCATCTTTTTCTACAATAACCCCAGTGCCTACAAGTGGACGATTTTCGCTCATAACGCTAGCATACCATACTCCCTTAAGGGATAATATTTGAAATATTTTGTACGAGTCCTTGGTTTTCGTAGTTACCTACAGTAAGCCAGGTTGGAAGACCTAGTGCACATAGCCCTGCTGCATCTTTTGCGAGTGCTATTCCACCTGAGTTACCATTATCTATTTTTGCGGAGATAAAGAAGTTAGGGTTGTTAAGTACTCCTTGCGGCTTCACTTGTGAAGTGTCGTAGCCAGAAATGATTCCATTTGTTACGGTTCTGTAAATAACGTTCACTGTGCCGACATTATCGATTGTCAGTGTCGCGTCTCGTTTAGCATATGCCGGATATCCGATAACAACAGTCGGGGAGCCAACTGGTATTGTTGAGGGACATTTACGAACTTTTCCTATCGCATAGTTATAGTTCGCAATAGGTACGCTCGTCTCTGAAATTGATGTACCAATAGCGAGTATTGCTGTGTCGGTATTTTGGTTATATGTGTAGATGCTGCCTTCTAAACCAAAGATACCTGTGATGTTGTTTGCAGGGTTGGTCATTATGATTAGGCACTTGTCAGCTCCTTTTACGACATGGTAGTTTGTTACAACTGCGTGCGCAAGCTCCGGGAAGCTCCAGAGTATACCGCTCCCACTTGAGATATTCTGTCCTGAGATACACAAAATTTGCACAATACTTGTAACATAAGGTGCAAGGTCTGTAGAAGAAATAACAATGTCTTTTGGAAGTGACTCCTGAGCTGCGAGTGTCTGTCTTAGCTTTTTAATTTGATCGCTATTTTCTTCTGCGCTTGTCTTGGTCATGTTGAGTTCGTCCTGTGCAGCTTTTAGTTGCTCTGCTTGGGCTACAATAAGTTCTGCTGCGTTACGCTTCTCTTCTTCTCGTTCTTTTATTTGTGCTTCGATAAGAACCTGCTGGGCGAGCTGGGTCTCTCGTAGTTGTGTATAGCTTTTGTACCCTACTAAAAAAAGTGTTCCTACGACTAAAACAGCACAGATTCCTATTGCTATAAGTGTCGTTCGTGAAAATGTGAGGGAAATAGTGAGTCGCATGAGCGGGGCTTGTGGTTGCTCTTATGAGCTATATGTCGTACAGTATATCAAATGAAATGTCTTATTTTGACGGTTGGAAAAGAAAAAGACGATAGTCTTGAGGATGGTATTTCGCACTTCAAACAAAGACTTTTGAGGTATGTTCCCGTTGAGATTTTGTACATAGACCACCAGGTTACCAAGGAAAAAGAGGGGTTAGCAATTATGGAAAAGTTGAAGAAAGAAGACTACGTTATTTTGCTTGATGAACGTGGATCAGAACTTACAAGTGAAGGAGTTGCAGATATGATCGGTAACCGCATGGTGGACGGTGTCCGTAGGGTTGTATTTATAATAGGTGGTGCATATGGAGTTTCTACAGACGTTACCGTAAGAGCTAACTATGTCTGGAGACTTTCTAAACTTGTGTTCCCGCACGTTCTTGTGAGAGTTATTCTTCTTGAGCAGTTGTATCGTGCTATGACTATTCTCAAAGGTGAGAAATATCACCATAGTTAAGTTGTTATGATTTACAAATAGCGCTAAGAGCCGCTTTATCCTCAGGTGAAAGTATAAGCGTCCCTCCTTTATTTAATTCGTACATAATAGAAGTGCTGTTTTCTACGTGGTCAATACCAAGTGCGTGGCCCATTTCATGGGCAAGTATTCGCGTGAGGTCTTTTGCTGACTCGTACGCATAGATAGTGATTGTCTTCTTGTTCGGGTCGTACACTCCTTCCTCGTATAATTTCCCGGCATCTTTGTTAATAACTGCTACTGAGCTATTTATATCTTCTACCGTTGCGTTATGCGTGGATGTATAGTTTGAAATAGTTTCTTGTAGGTTATTGTAGCTTGAGACTTTAGCATTAATTTGCTTACTCTCTTCATTAAGAGTTAACCGCTCCTGCTCAAGTTTCTGGTATTCTCTTTCAGGTGCGCCATTTCGTTCGTTCCAGTAGGCAACTTCCTTGTTGTAGTTCGCGAGGCGATTAGTATAGGTTTCAGAGAGTTGTGTAATTTCTTCGCCAAGTGTTTTGTAGTCTTCCTCGAGTTCTTCAATAGTTTTCTTGAGGTTATTGATGTTACTTTTCTCTAGTTCGATTTCTTTTTTTAGTTTTTCATTTCGAATAGCTGTACGTTGTCGTTCGTCGTATATCAGAGATATTTCTACATCTCCTCCTTCGGGTACCAGAGTAAGAATGTCATTTTTTTGGTAGGTTGTATTCCAGATTTTTGCAGCTTCTTTACTGTATGTTTCAACAGCGGTTTTACTTATTCCAAATTGCGGGTCAACGTGCACAACACTCATGGTGAGTGGGGTGCTACAAGGGTTACGAGTAAGAAGAACCCCACCTAAAGTAAGAGTTGCAATAAGTAGGATTGAAGGCAGTAGTTTTGTCCAGAATGTGGCAAATGATTGCATATATAAAAGTTGAAAGTGTGGGCGATAGAGGAGGTTCGGCTACAAGTTTCATGTCGTCGTCACTCCATGAACTCGCAGCCCGCCCCTCGTGGTTTCGCTTGCTAGCGAAACATCACTGCGGCCATTCGAATCCTCACGAAAATGACGCAGGTCATTTTCCTATCGCCCATCTTCGCTTCGCTCGGTGGGCGATAGAGGATTCGAACCTCTGACATCCACAACGTCAATGTGGCGCTCTACCAACTGAGCTAACCGCCCAAACGTTACAAAATACCTGTAACCATCATACTATATCACATGTTTTGCCAAGCCATTAACCTTGAAAGAAACGAACTTTTATGGTAGTATTGCCTCTACTTGGTCCCATCGTCTAACGGTTAGGACGCGGCCCTTTCACGGCCGAAATCGGAGTTCGATTCTCCGTGGGATCACCAAAACAAAAACGACACACCTGAAAGGTGTGTCGTTTTTGTTGCACGCTTTGCACTTTTATATACCCGTGAGTACTTCTATTTTTGCGCCGATTTTGTTTAGTCTTT
>CAYVMF010000003.1:24116-27366 GCA_964452605.1 uncultured Candidatus Saccharibacteria bacterium | reverse complement strand
CAACCTGAGGATTTAGACATGGCAAAGATTACACACCATGCTGTCCTTGGGCTACAGGACATCATGAAGATTGGGGATTTGGTGCTGTTGCCACTTGAGGGTCAACTCTTTGAGCAAATTCGTTCCAAGCGAATTTCAGAGGGTGATCATCCGAGCGAAAACCTGCACTACTACGACCTGCTCGAAGTCCAAAAACTTTCGACGAAGTATGGACGAGAACGCTACACAACGGGTGTGGAGCCTAAATGGGCAAAAAAACACCCGGTTGCGCTACTGGTTAAAATGCGGCGCGACTTTGCGATAACGGAACTTGATCCGCTCGCAATCGTAAACGAGCTACCGTATACGGGATTGTCCTACATGGTGGAAGAAGACGGCCTCTGCGGTGACGTATACCGAACCTTTAACCTTGGACGCCTAAGCGGTATTAAACAGCTTGGCTTCCTCCAGGCACCGCTTAGCCTCGTAAACGACATGCAGTACCGAATGCCACTTTCCGAAAGTAACCGCTATATCCACTCACTGGACGTGATGGCCGTAGCGACAATGATCGGACAGAACCTCGGACTGAGTGCTTCACGAATGGCAACACTGCGCACCGCGGCCCTCACACACGATATTGCTACTCCTGCGGGTGGTGACTCAGTGAAAATGGTCGACTTTCAGGCACTCGACGAGGACCTGAACTACAAGCCTTACCTGGAGCGCATGGATGGCTGGAAAGAACTTGCGCAAAAGTGGAACATCCGCAAAGACGTACTGTTTAACACCATTCGAAACGAGGGACTTCTCGGAGAAATCCTTGATGTCGCTGACAAGTGCGCATACGTTGGCCGAGACATCAAGTCCTTTCGGAACATGATCGAAGGCTGGGTGAGTGTCGAACGTCACGGGATGGAAACACTACAGCTGCTCCTCTATGCAGCTCCACAGGTGTGCAGCATATGGGACTCACTCGCGGTTTGTGATGGACGTCTCGTGTTCACAGACATACCGAGGCTCGTAACGTTCCTTAAAGTGAGAGTACTGCTCTTTCGAGAGTTTTACTATCACCCACGGGCACGCTTCGGTGAGTTCATGATGTCCAGGCTGCTGGTGAAAGCCCTCTACAAAAAGGGGATACTTACACCAGAAGTACTGCTTGAACTAGACGATAACGGACTTGAGCTCATCATCCAGCAAGAGTACGGATATCGGGTCTTTGGAACAATCAGAAGCGACCAAGCAAGAGTCGAAACCTTCTATTCAATGCCTGAAGCGGAACGATTCATGTCAAAGCTTAAGCGCCAAGGGAATCTCTTTGTGCTTTGCGACGACAATACCCGCGCAATTAAGGCGGGTACCAACTTCTTGGTGAGAACCAAGGGAATGGTGATGAAACTCGCGGATGCGGCACCACTAGATGCACAAGAGATACAGCAGATGGCTGAACTTTTGCCAAGGGTGCACGTGTACTGGATTGAGGGCGAACCAGCGATGGGAAGAGAACTGCTGGATGAGCTGATTGAACTGCTTGGCCTTAAGTGAGACAGCAGATGCACAGCGAGGGCCTCCGTACTAACGGGGGCCCTTGTTTATTTCTAATAACTTCATTGCATAGTGTCTTTATAGCTAGCTATACTTGTAGATGTATGGAAACAACAATTTTACTTTCAAAGGTTCTGGGGCTTTTTATTACTATAGTTGGAGTTGTGGTAATGGTTCGTAAAGAATACTTTATTCCACTTATCTCTGTATTTGTGAAGGAACGTTTTACACGGCTTGTAATGAGTATCGTTGAGCTCATGGCCGGACTATTCCTCGTGGTTACTCATAACGACTTCTCAAGTGGTCCAGCGGCGATTATTACGCTTTTTGGATATGTCGCAGTTATTGAGGGTATCCTTTATCTAATCACACCAGATAAGACACTGCAGACACTTATCTCTAAATTTAACAACCCAAAGATTTACTTGTTTGGAGGACTAGCTTCAGTTGTAGTTGGTCTTTACCTTGCTAACGCTGGTTTCGGCTGGTTCTAGAGGGAAGGGAGTGTTTTAAAGAAAAGGGAGCGGTGCCGTAGGCGCCGCTCCCTTTTTGAACCATACGAACTTACTGATACACTGTTTCTCATTATGAAACACATACTCGAATCACAGCAGTTCGACCAGAAGACACTTACCAAACTTTTCACTTTGGCAGATAACATGCCGAAATCTACAAAACGTCCACTTGAAGGAAAAATTATGGCATCTTTGTTTTATGAACCGAGTACAAGAACTCGGTTTTCTTTTGAGTCAGCCATGCTGCGACTTGGTGGAAGCATTATCTCTACAGAAAACGCGAAAGACTTTTCTTCAGCAGCAAAAGGAGAAACACTCGAAGACTCAGTGAGAGTAATAAACCACTACGCAGATGTGATCGTACTTAGACATCCGGATAAAGATGCCTCACAGGTCGCATCTGGAATATCCCTTGTACCCGTTATTAACGCAGGAGACGGAACCGGACAGCACCCTACGCAAGCACTACTGGATCTCTATACGATTCACAAGGAACTTAAAAAGATAGATGGCATTCATATCGCATTTGTGGGAGACTTAAAACATGGACGTACCGTGCGCTCGCTTACATACCTACTTACGAAGTATAAAAAGGTGCATATAAGTTTTGTTTCTCCAAAAGCGCTACGAATAGGGGACGACATAAAAGAGTATTTAGATAAACGAGGAGTTACCTACGAAGAGTTGGAGGTTTGGGACAAAGTTTTAGGAGATATTGATGTGCTTTACCAAACCAGAATACAAAAGGAACGTTTTAAAACTGAAAAAGAATACCAAAAACATAAAGGCTGCTACATACTCACCATGAAAGAAGTAGACAACATGAAAAAGAAGTCCATCATCATGCACCCACTACCACGTGTAGACGAAATAGCACATGAAGTTGACGCATCACCAAAAGCGATTTACTTTAAGCAAGCACAATACGGTGTTTGGATTCGTATGGCGCTACTGCAAACACTCTTAAAGAAGTAGGCTTTGTATAGCTTTTTGCATATTTGTAGATACTTACTACAAGAACACAAAAATGTCACTTGCACTAATTAAAAATACAGGAGTATACTCATAGGTAATTACACAGTAACTATTTATCCCATGTCGATTGAATCCCCAAACACCAACATTGAAGCAAATAACTTTAAGCCAACTATGGGGCTTCCAGAACACCTTATGGACTTCGAAGAATGTGGGAAAAAGTTACGTGCACA
>CAYVMF010000003.1:21124-24016 GCA_964452605.1 uncultured Candidatus Saccharibacteria bacterium | reverse complement strand
ATAATGTAATAGAAAAAGAAGAATAAAGCGGCGCCGTAGGCGCCGCTTTATTCTTCCACTGGATAATTATCTATTCTGGAGTACACTTACTACATATGCAAAATGCTGCTTTAGGGTTCTCTGTGATTTTCTCCCGTAAAGACAGTCGATGGGTAACGCTCATCTCCACTCTCGTTTTTCTTTTTCTCCTTCTCTTGGTACAAAATGGCACAGCCGCAAAGGACGTAATGGCGTTTGAAGTCATTCCTTACTTTGAACGTCTATGGCTTGCCATTCGGACACTTTTTGATATCACAAGCACATTCACACTAAGTTCACTGCTTCTTTCAGGTCTCGGCTCACTTTTAGGAGGAATCAATATTTCGCTCGCTTACACGTACATACGCATACGAGGGGAGGTGATAGTGAAAAGCGGACTATACAGCGGCCTTGGGCTATTTTTTGCCTTTATAGGCATAGGCTGTGCGGCGTGCGGAACAGCTTTTGCAAGCGTCATCTTGAGCTTCTTTGGTTTATCTGCAATGCTTGGCGCGCTTCCATATCAGGGTCAAGAAATTGGATATATAGGTATTATCTTTTTGTGTATTGCTACCTATACACTCTCTAAAAAAGTTGCGTCTCCAACGACGTGTTAATTCACTACTACTTTTATGTCTCACGGTCCAGCACCAGAAATATTTGCAAAAGCCTCTAAAGCTGCCATCGTAGGCCTCTTTATATTTATTCTTGCGTTCTTATACCAAATAAACAGAGATCTCGTACTTGGTATTGTTAACTTTGGTTTTGACGGACTAGCAAATAAAGTACAGTACGCGCCCAACTACACCTACTACAAGGTGGTACGTGCGGTAGACGGGGATACCATCATCATAGAAAAAGACGGAGCAGAGGAGAGGGTTCGTCTAATCGGCATCAACACTCCAGAAACTGTAGACCCTCGTAAAACAGTTGAATGTTTTGGAAACGAAGCGAGTGCACGAATGAAAGAACTTACAAAAGGTAAAAAAGTTCGTCTTGAGTATGACACTACTCAAGGGCTTAAAGATACCTACGACAGAACACTTGCGTACGTATACTTAGAAGACGGGCAAATGCTTAACCGTAAAATGATCGCTGAAGGGTACGCCTATGAATACACATATATGACACCATATATGTACCAGAAAGAGTTTAAAGAGCTACAGACACTTGCTCGTGTAAGCGAACGCGGGTTATGGGCACCTAATGCATGTAAAGCATCCACTAACTAATTATTTATGGACACACTTCGTTATCTCATCTCTAGACTACTTCTCACGATTGGAGTAATACTCGCCATAGCACTTGTCTTTTTCCTATTCACAAGATTATTCCCAGGACTACCACAAAAGTTTGGAATCTTTTCTTTTTTTGGTGAAGATATTTTACCGCCACCCCGTGAGACAGGACTTTTTGGAATGCCAAAGGAAGCTGACCTTTCAGAGAACTTATATAAAGGCCCTCGAAGTCCATACGTAGGATACGCTGAGTACAAAGACGGCGAAATCGTTATCAGCCCCGCAACAGAAGCCTATCCCACATTTGAAGCAAATGAAGCAGGTTTTACGAAATCCGACCTTCATGTACGCAACCTATCTATTTATAAACAAGGGAACATTTACCAAGGCATAACAATCATCGGAGAGGCTAAAGGAACAATGTACACAAATGGGAGTTTCCCTGTATACATCGGTGATGCACAAGGACGAATTTTTGCAGTTGAACAAGCATACGCAACAGAACAGTGGTCAATTCCCGGATGGGCGAGATTTAGTGTCAGAATTAACTCTGTGCTACCAAAAGGAGTAGGATGTTTCACAATCTTTAGAGCTGCGGTTAACTCTACTGCAGCAAATAGCAACACGCAGGTAGTTATTCCTGTGAACTGTAACTAGAATAGCTCCGGGCTCTCTTCGTGACGATCAACGTCATTTGCTGCACGATGCCCAAATGATTCTGTCGGAGGAGAAGATGGTGGAGCAGGGTGATTGAAAGTCTTTTTAGGGCGCAGTACTTTTGTTGTTGGAGTTGGGTGATACCCAAGTATGTGTAACTTCCTGTGGAAGGTGAGGTAGTTATTAAAAATCGCCGCAGTTATTTGCGGAAATTCTTTTTGCGCTTGGACTAATACTTTCGTATAAATCGTCCCTTCAATATTACCGTTAACTACGCTTACTAACTTTCCTTCTTTTTGGAAAGCTTCAAAAATGTGATTAAGTCGAACATCAAGTTCAGTATAATGAGCCTCTGTTAAACCTGTCGGTGAAGCAGGCAATTCAAGAGGAAAGACCTCTTCGGGTTTTGGTACATTACCTACAAACGGTCGAGGTTCTTGTGAGCTAAAACCTGAAATCATATAGTAGGTATAGTAATTATTTAACCAACAAGTCTATCAATTACAGCTTTAACGAGTGCTCCATCTGCATTCCCACCAAGTTCTTTCATCATTTGTCCAACAAAGATACCTTTCTTAGTAGCGTCAATTGGCTCAGAAGCTAACTTAGCTTTTACTTTTTCTTCAATTTCCGCTTCTGACATCTGTGCGGGGAGAAGCTCTTCAATAATTGCAAGCTCTGCGAGTTCTGCTTCTGCGAGGTCTGCACGTCCACCAGCAGTGAACTGTTCGATTGAGTCTTTACGCTGTTTAGCAAGACGCTTAATCACCTTCATACAATCCTCGTCTGAAAGTGGGTCTGTAGGTGGGTGTCCTTGAGAAACAAGTTCATTGGTAAACGCAGCTGAGATGAGACGCAATACTTGGAGCTTATCCATTTCCTTTGCGATCATTGCTGCTTTAATAGAGGCTTTAATTTGTTCTTGCATAGTACAGATAATTATAGCATTTTCTTGTATAAAAATAAAAAAATGGAAGCC
>CAYVMF010000003.1:19784-21024 GCA_964452605.1 uncultured Candidatus Saccharibacteria bacterium | reverse complement strand
TCCTGGCCACCACCGGTCATACCGGGTTCACCCTGTTGGGGGCGTGCTTGGGGGAAGTTCATGCTGATCTCCTGGTTGAAAATGGAACGACAGATGCCGAATTGGCCCATCAATCCTAACATGTTTTACATACTTGTCAAGTATGTAAAATTGTGTCCTTATACCAGCCTTCATGAGCACTTACATCCACTCCAACAAGGTAGTTTGGTACTGTATACTATGTAGTATCTATGTCTACTTCCATCCTCATCGCACTTTTTGGAACAATTATTATCATTCTTCTCATTGTTCTCATTTTTCGTAGTAAATCAAACAACGGAGATGAGGAAGATCAGACGTTTGTACTTGTCCAAGACCAACTCGAACGCCTAAACCGCACCATGGACGAACGCCTTCATCGTTCTTCATCTGAACTTAATCAAACACTTCGCCACCAAGACACGGAAGTAAAACGACTCATCACAGACATCACAAGAGAACTCACTGAAGTAAAGGAATCCAACAAGCAAGTATTCTCTATTACAGAACAACTTCAAAATCTCGAGAAGGTACTCAAACACCAGAAACAGCGTGGAAACTTAGGTGAAGCATCGCTTGAGCTCATCTTGGCCAATATTTTGCCTCCTGGGGCCTATAAAATGCAGCACCGTTTTAAAAACGGAGAAGTGGTGGATGCAATCATTGAAACAAAGGAAGGCCTCATCTGTGTCGACGCTAAATTTTCACTAGATAACTATAACCGTATCGTAAATGAAAAAGACGACGTGCGACGAGGTGAACTTGAAAAAGATTTTCGTAACGACCTAAAAATACGCATCGACGAAACAAGTAAGTACATAAAAGAAGAAGAGGGGACACTACCATTTGCGTTTATGTTTATTCCAGCTGAAGGAATTTACTATGACCTTTTAGTAAACGAAATCGGAGCAGTGAAAGTAAATACACGTTCGCTTATTGACTATGCTTACAAAGATAAAAAAGTGATTATTGTTTCTCCGACAACTTTTTACGCATATCTTCAGTCAGTTCTCTATGGATTTAAAGCATTTAAAATTGAAGAAAGCGCGAAACATATTCAGCAACGAGTGGGTGAGCTTGGGAAACATTTACTTGCATACGAAGACTACATGCGTAAACTTGGCGCGACGCTTGGCACATCTGTAAACCACTACAATACCGCATACAAAGAGTTAAAGAAGATTGATAAGGACGTGATTCGTATTACAGGCGATACAGGGGG
>CAYVMF010000003.1:0-19684 GCA_964452605.1 uncultured Candidatus Saccharibacteria bacterium | reverse complement strand
GTAAAGCGCGACCGCCGAAAAAACATCAATGAACGACAACATGTCTTTACCCTCTAAATTAGTTAAAGATACCTAAAACTCTACAACTAAAAACTGTCTTAGTCAATATGCCTTTATCCGTAAAGCCCCTGACTACTGGGTTCCTTGCGTTATTACCTAAAATACTGTATAATTTTGCCACTATGTCATTCGCAGTTATTCAAACAGGTGGAAAGCAATACAAGGTTGCCGTTGGCGACGAAATCGCAGTTGAGAAGATCAAAGGCGAATATAAGGTAGGTGATACAATCACTATCGAATCTGTCGTTCTAAAGGACGATGGCGCAACTACAACTCTTGGAGCTCCATATATCGCTGGTTCAACAGTAGGAGCAACTATTATCGAATCAGGAAGACTCGATAAGGTTCTCGTTGTACGATACCGTGCAAAAAGCCGTTATCACAAGAAAAACGGACACCGTCAGCCATTCATGAGTCTCAAGATTGACTCAATCAACTAAGACAAATTAAAAGCGTGACCTTCGGTCACGCTTTTAATTTGCTTTTCTAAGATATATACTATAGACCAATATGCAGAAATATATTCGTACGTTTATCTTGGGTATAGGCATTATACCTCTAAATGTTTTTGCTTACGGCACCCTACCTATAATGCCACCTGGATATGTTACACCTCTGAGTGAAATCATCTTTGAATCTGCGATAATCTTTTTTACACTCGCTCAAGCAGTTGTAATCTGGTATCTTTTTCGTATGTTGTACCAAATGTACATTAGTAAAATAACCTCACAAACAGGACTACGTAAATTTTTTATAACCCTTTTTGCTGTGCTGTATATCGCTTCAATTATTTTGATTTATTCTAGCAGACTTTAAAGTAAGCACTACTTTCTCCTCTCAAACGCGCTCTTAAACGTGTCGCGGTCAACATATTCAAGCTCAAGTCCACTTGAAAGACCGCGAGCAAGTGTAGAGAATGAAATAGATTCGATACCCACAACTTGTTTAAGAGTCTTTTCAACATACTCTTTTGTATAATCTCCGTCGTCTGTTACAGGAAGCCCAAAAATAACTTCTCGTATAGTTTCGGCTTCAATTTTTGAGTGAATTAAACTTACTAACTCACGAATACGAATTACTTCAGAAGGTTTATCTGTAAGCGGTGGGAGAAGCGCACCAAGCACAAAATACCGCCCGCTATAGGCTCCCGTTTTTTCAATTGCATCAATATCAAGCTCTTTTTCAACAACCATAACTGAAGCCGCATCTCGGCTTTCATCACGACAAATATCGCATGTCGTATGCATATGTTTCGGATCTCTATCTCCAAAATATCTAAAGCAATCCTCACAAAGCTTTCCTGTAAACTTCAACTCCTCGAGCGCTGCGATAAGCTGCTCTTTATAATGAGAATGTTCTCGAAGCAAGAAGTAGACAAACCGTCTGGCTTGTTTTGGTCCAATCCCAGGAAAACGCATAAAGAGTTCTGTCAGTCGGTCAGTTGCATTCATATTTCTGTAAGTATATCAAAGCAATGCTTAAAACTCTGGAACAGACACATTCGGAATAGTGAAGTCGCCAAACTCTGACTTTTCTACTGAAAGGAATGATGTCTTCTTGTCATCGAAGAAGAGTTCAACAATACCTGTTGGACCGTTACGATGCTTTTCAATCAAAATTTCTACAATGTTTTTCTTTTCGGTATTCTCGCCGTACTTATCTTCACGGTGAATAAACATCACAATATCCGCGTCTTGTTCGATGGAACCAGAGTCACGAAGGTCAGAAAGGCGAGGGCGTCCACCACGAGACTCTACCGCACGCGAAAGCTGTGAAAGCGCAATCACCGGCACATTAAACTCTTTGGCGAGGCCTTTAAGAGAACGAGAGATTTCCGTTACCTGATTCACCATGTTGTCGTAGCTTTTGGCTGTACTCATAAGCTGCAAGTAGTCCACAATGATAAGACCGATTGGCTTATCGCTATTTAAACGACGAAGTACTGAACGCATGTTAAGCACTGAGTTCGCAGCTTTATCATCCACATAAATAGGAGCCTTCATAAGCTCATGCATACCATTTTGGAGCCGAGTAAACTCTTCGTCTAGAGAAAGTCGCGCCGTGCGTAGCTTCCACCCATCCACCTGTGATTGAGCTGAAAGCATACGATCAACAAGCTGCTCCTTACTCATTTCCAGAGAAAAGATCGCTGTCGGCACGCCATATTTAACAGCGGCATTTCGAGCAAAATCAAGCGCAAGAGAGGTCTTACCAACAGAAGGACGAGCAGCGAGGATGATGAGGTCTGACTTCTGGAATCCAGATAACTTGTTATCGAGGTCTTTAAATCCACTTGGCACACCACGCATTTCACCTGTATTCTCTGCGAGCTTTTCAATACGCTCCCATGTCTCGTCAATCATTTCCTGGAAACCAATCAAACGGTCAGACGACCCACCTTGTGTAGTAATTTCGTATACCTTACGTTCAGCATCTTCCAAAATACTTTCCAGCGGCTCAGATTCGTCATATGAAATTTCAGCAATATGCGTACTTGCTTCTATAAGTCTACGAAGAAGTTCTTTCTTTCGAACTATGTGTGCGTAATATTTAATATTGGCAGCAGAACCAACTAGTCCTAACAGTTCTGAAAGATAGGGTGCGCCACCAATTTGGTCAAATTGTTTTTTGTTTCTAAGTGCGGCAGATACGGTGAGAATATCTACCGGTTCTTTTTTGTTTACAAGTTCTTCAATAGTTTCGTAAATGATTTGATGTTTAGCAGCATAAAAACTACTAACCTTAATAAGGTCAGTAATTTCAAACAATGCTTCCGCAGAGAGAAGGAGGGACCCGAGGAGGGCCTTTTCAGAATCTAAATCCTGTGGAGGGACACGAGGGCCACGTAATGGGTCGGCATCACCATGTTCACTGCGATTGTTATCGTAGCGGTTATTAAACTTTCGACGAGGTTTCTCTCCTCCTTTAGATATTTGATCTAAGGGTAACATGCTACTGAGTGTACCAATCTAAGCACTATTGCCACAAACGATAATCGATGTTTTTGTACTGAAAAAGAGGGGATAGTGTGGATATGGTCTTGACCTCTTTTTATTTTATATAACCCTACAGAGACTTTTTTGAAATCTCTTGCCCATCTGCAGTATCCTTTACCAGAAAGCCTTTCTCGGCTAGTAAGTCTCTTAAACGGTCAGCTTCGTTGAAATCTTTTGTTTCACGAGCAAGTTTACGCGCATTTACGAGTTCCTCAATTTCAGGATCCAGAGTAAGCTCTTCGGCTTTCGCTTCGTCCAGTCCTAGCCCTAGTATTTCACTCATTGCTATAAGCGTTGCGTACTTATCATCGTCCGAGAGTGATTCGTCTTTTGTCACCGCCCATATCTCCGCAATACTTGTTGGCGTACCAACATCGTTGTAGAGAGCTTGTGTGAATACATCCATGTGTGAAGAACTTACTATTCCTAATGTCGTTACATGCTCTTTACACCATGTGAGAAGTTTCGTATACGCAGTCGAAGCAGATATAAGCGCCTCAAAACTAAAATCAATTTCTTTTCTGTAGTGAACCGTTAACACGTAATAACGAAAGGCCAAGGGAGAAATACCTCTTTCTGTTACTGACTGAAGCCTAAGGAAATCACCACTGGATTTCGCCATTTTACCTGACGCGTCATTTAGGAAGTTATTATGCAACCAGTAGTTTACATAGGTTTCTCCTGTAGCACATTCGCTTTGTGCAATTTCATTTGTATGATGAACCGGAATATGGTCAATACCTCCTGTGTGAATATCAAAATGATTTCCAAGGTATTTCATAGACATCGCCGAACATTCAATATGCCAACCAGGAAAACCAACACCCCAAGGAGATTCCCATTCCATCTGTCGCTTTTCATCTACAGGGGAAAACTTCCAAAGTGCGAAGTCGGTTATGTTTCTTTTCTCGCTATTTTCCTCTACACGAGCCCCACTTTTGAGACCTTCAATATCTAGCTGTGCAAATTCTGCATAGCGACTAAACTTTGATGTATCAAAATATACTCCGTCTCCAATTATGTATGTATATCCTTTTTCTTCCAATTTTTGAATGATTGCTATCTGCTCAGGAATATTATCTGTCGCGCGAGGGAATATATACTCACTTCGCTCTACATGTAAAAGGTCAAGGCAGCGGAAGTACTCTTCCGTATAAAAAGCTGCTATTTCCCAGGCTGTTTTCCCTTCACGTTTTGAGCCTTTTTCCATTTTATCCTCACCATCGTTCCCGTCGCCAACCAAGTGTCCGACGTCAGTGATATTAATGACATGCTTCACTGTGTATCCAGCAGATACAAACGTGCGACGGACAGTATCCGCAAAAACAGCTGCACGCATGTTACCTAAGTGTTGATAGTGATATACCGTTGGACCACACGAGTAGATAGAAACAGTGTTTTCTTTTAGGGGCACAAATACTTCCAAGGCACGCGTCTTTGTATTGTGTAAATGTATAACTGGAAGCATATCTGTATAATTTATTCCCTTTATTCTATCACAGATACAAGGTATACTTCTTGTATCATTTATGGGTACATTTCTATCACACATCATGACATCTCGATACTTTTCAAATAAAACAGTTCGCATTGTTGCCGGTGTTATTATAATCGTGCTTTTGTTCGGTGCAGGCATTCTCGTTGGAGCAGCAAAGAGTGGGACACTTCACACAACTGATGGTAAAGTCGCAAGCGAACTACTCGGACAAGTTCAAGCAATCATGAACGACAAATTCGTATTTTGGAAAGCATCTTCAACACTTCCAACTGATAAGGAGCTCGAATATGGCATGATTAAAGGCTACGTAGACAGCTATAAAGACCCGTACACTGTATTTTTACCTCCAAAAGAAGCTAAAAGCTTTAGTGAAAATGTACAGGGTTCATTCGGTGGCGTAGGGATGAACGTTGGAATGAAAGATGGCAACATCGTGGTTATCGCACCACTTAAAGACTCACCGGCGATGAAAGCGGGAATCCTTGCTGGAGATATTATTACTGCTGTTGATGACAAAAGTATGCTTGGACTTGTCTCAGACGAAGCCGTTGAACTTATTCGGGGTGAAATTGGCACAAAGGTAAAAATCACTGTCGTTCACCCTGGGGCTCAAACAACAACTGACATAACCATTACTCGTGCTGAGATAAAAATTCCAACACTTGATGTTGAAAAGAAAAATGGTGTCTTTGTGATTCATTTGTATAACTTTTCCGCAGAATCACCAGAGCTATTTAGAAATGCAATCAACGACTTTGTAGTATCAGGACTGAAACATCTTATAATTGACCTTCGTGGAAATCCAGGCGGTTACTTGGAGGCTGCAGTTCAGACATCGAGCTACTTCTTACCAGAAGGTAAAGTGGTAGTAAGTGAAAAGCAAGGAAAATCTGAAGAGGTAGTTAACCATCGCAGCCAGGGTATAGCAGCGGTGCCGGTAGATACAAAAATCGTTGTGATGATAGATGGTGGTTCAGCATCAGCATCAGAAATTATGGCTGGAGCACTTAAAGACCACGGTGTCGCGAAAATCGTAGGAGAAAAATCTTTTGGAAAAGGATCAGTGCAGCAACTCATTAGCCTTCCAGATGGGTCATCCCTTAAAGTAACTATCGCAAAGTGGTTTAGCCCAAGCGGAGTAAATATTTCAGAGAGCGGTATTAAACCAGATATCACGGTAGCGATGAGTACCACCACACCAAAAGGACCGGATGGTAAGCCAGTAGACACACAGCTACAGAGAGCCTTAGAAGTAGTAAAAACAGGTAAGTAATTTGTTTCTTTGACAAGATAAGCGTGTAGGGTTAGATTAGGGCTATTCGTACAACTTTCAGAAAAGGAAAATCATGGCTACACCAAGCCTCTCAGAAGCACAACGGAAAGCCCTTGATCAAAGGTTTGGAATTAATTCGGATGATGACCCGGAAACAGGCCAGCGTATCAATAACGCCCTTAAACTCTCTGAGATAGTTCTGGTGGGCCACTTGCTTGAGTCTGGGCCAGCAATCATCAGAACCCTCGTTGGGCAGCACGCCTTCAACCAACTCACCGTGCACCTGGAACAATCAGGCGTCCCTTGGGGGACTGACATTGAAGGATGGAGGCCTCACTAGCCAGGGGGGCGACAAAACAGCCCTAAGCAAACTACAAGAACTGTAGGTTTGCTTAGGGCTTGTTTTTCTGTATAATCAGTTCAATATTAATTCACTATGAAAGTTATACTTCTTCGCGATATTGCACGACTAGGCCAACGAGGGGAAATCAAGGAGGTGGCGGAAGGGTACGCAATTAACGTACTTATTAAGAAAGGCGACGCGCTTATGGCAACGCCTGCAGAACTTGCAAAATGGAAGCAAAAAGAGGAAGCTAAAATCCATAAAAAGGAACTTGCCACAAACACGTTCACCCAGCTAGTTACAGCGCTCCGTCAAAAGCCAATTATTATCACAAATAAAAAAGCGGATGCTAAGGGGCAGCTTTTTGCATCAATTAAAGAAGCTGATATTGTTGACGCAATCTTTGAAATAACCAAGACATCAATTGATGCAAAGCAGGTACATATTCCAGCAGTAATTAAATCACTAGGGAAACATCCAATCACCATACAGCAAGGCACCCAAAAAGAGAACTTACAGATTGAAGTGCAATAAAAAAAATAAAACCGACTCGTAATGAGTCGGTTTTATTTTACTTCTTTTTACTCTACGTTAGCGATTTTCTTTCGCTTAACAGTTCCATCGAAATGCTTCATGCGACGTTCAGTAAAATTAACCTTACCTTCCGCGACAGCATAAAGAGTGTGGTCCTTACCCATCTTTACGTTCTTTCCAGGCATGATCTTTGACCCACGCTGACGTACGATGATATTTCCTGAAATTGCAGTTTCTCCAGCATAAAGCTTAGTACCGAGGTACTTTGGTTTACTATCTGTTAGGTTTTTTGCCGAACCTGCGGCCTTTCTTGTTGCCATAGACTATACTAAAATAATGATATTGATGGGAAACAGTATACAAGAAAACCTAAAAAAAATCAATAGCAGCCTTTCCCGTGCTGACTGTCTAGCACTTCTTATTCTAGCTATATTCCTAGGCGTTTTTACTGTATACACGAAAAAAGAGGAGGAAAACCGTACCAAGCCAGTGGTGTACATAAAAAATACCGGCGAAGTACTAGGGGCTACCACCGAAGAAAGCACCCGTCCATTCGCCAGTAAAAATGGCACAACCTATACGTTTTCGTGGTGTAGCGGTTCTGGAAATATAAAAGATGCGAACCGTACTTACTATGCGAACGAGCTTCAAGCACAAGCTTCTGGGAAGAGACTTTCGAAGCTTTGTCAAAAGTAAATAAGACAAAAAAATCCCCCGAAGCACCTTGCGGGCCGGGGGAGTGGAAGCCAGTTAACGGTGAGGTCAACATGGCACCCGCTCAGGGAGGGAGGAAAGCGGGTGATGGCGTGCCATCAATTTCATAATAACTTAATTTAAGTATAATGTCAATAGCTACCAACTTTGACACTATCCACACGCTTCGGAGAAATTTTCGCGTACACTGTAGACATATGGCAAAAAAAGAACAACACGGTGGACGAGAAAAGAAGAAACCAAAAAAGGTAGTTGCTAAATAGTTACGCGACTCCTAAGTAGCGCGACACCGGAGGTGTGGCGCAACTCTCAATTTACAAAAACACCCCCACCCAAAAAAAACACAAAACTGAATAATTTTTTTTTTGAAACTTATTTCTCAATTATTGTCTCACTGCTCATTATTGAAGTTCTTCTTTCGATTGACAACGCTCTTGTTAACGCGACACTTGCCGAGGCCTTACCAGAAGAAAAACGTAAACGTGCGATACGTATTGGTATTTTACTCGGCGCCGCTTTTAGAGTGGTAGCGCTTATTTTCGCAGCAATTATTATTCAAAACCTTTGGCTTAAGATACTAGGAGGGCTTTATCTGGTATACCTAGCTATTTCACACTTAGGTAAAATAGTGAACGAGGAAGGCAAGACTTTTACCAAGAAAACAACATTTCGTGAAGTCATTATTCAAATTGCACTTGCGGATATCGTATTTAGTATAGACAATGTCATTTCTGCGGTTAGCTTCTCAAGCAATATCTATATCGTCATGTTTGGTGTTGGAGTTGGAATTATAAGCATGCTCTACATCACTCCGATTCTTTCAAAAGTGGTACACCGTTACAAAGGCATGCCTCAGGCAGCGTACGCAATTGTAGGCCTCGTCGGAGTCGCGCTTCTTGTGGAGACGATTTTCCACATCCACATTTCAGAAGTAATTAAATTTGGCTTTGTGTTTGCAATCGCACTCTTTACCGTATGGTACGAACACAGTCCTGCGCTTAGAAAAATATCAAATCCATTCCTTAAAAGCGGGCAGTACCTTATCGCACTTCCGCTTGATATAAGTTACGCAATTACAGGGATTGTAAAAAGGGTTTTCGGTAAAGTCTCGTAGTGGGCAGAGTTTGATATACTCTTTACATGATTCCGTCTTTTGATGAACGTTACGCGCAGCTAAACACACAACAGAAACATGCCGTAGACACGACGGACGGCCCTGTACTTGTCGTAGCCGGACCCGGGTCAGGTAAGACAGAACTGCTTTCGCTTAGGGTTGGTAACATTTTAAAACAGGGTACTGCTAAAGCTTCGAATATTTTACTTCTCACTTTTACAGAGACCGCTGCGCGTAACATGCGAGAACGTCTCGAGTCTCTCATTGGGGCTGATGCGTACCGTGTCGCAATATACACCTTTCATGGATTCTGTACGGACATTATTGCGAGATACCCAGAATACTTTTTTAACGCTACTCACTTTAGACCTGCAAGCGACCTCATCCAGAGCGAAATACTTGAATCAATTTTTGAACGACTACCACATAAACATATTCTTGGCGGTTTCCACCCAGAACGTGGATATGCATATCTCAAAGAAGTTCAGGTCAGAATAAAAGATATCAAAAAAGGAGGACTCACTCCTTTGCGTTTTAAGGAATTACTCACAGAAAACGAACAAGCTTTTACGCTACTTAACGGCATTTTACAAAAACACTTGCCTGAACGAATCGGCAAAGACTCTTCTGCTTCTTTTCTGCAGATGGCTCAAGCTTTTGAAAAAACAGGCAGTAACCTCGGAAATATGTACGCCAAAAGTATTCACCATGCATTAAGTGATGTTGAGGCTTCAGAAAAAACAACCCCACTTTCAACATGGAAAACAGACTACACAGGAAAAGATGAAGCGGGTACACGTGTACTAAAAGACTATCTAGCCTTACCAAAACTTTTTGCGCTTGGCGAGCTCTACGGAACCTACCAGGAGCGACTTCACACTGACGGCTACTTTGACTACGAGGACATGATACTTCAGGTTGTTGAAGCTCTTTCAAAACACATCACTCTACGAACAGAACTTGAAGAACTCTACCAGTACATCATGGTGGATGAATTCCAAGACACGAATAACGCACAACTTTCACTTGTAAAAGCAATTTCGAGTAACCCGGTTCACGAAGGAAAGCCAAACGTGTGCGCAGTAGGGGACGATGACCAAGCTATCTACAAATTCCAGGGCGCAGAAATTTCAAACATACACTCATTTAAAGAACTGTACACAGACGTAGAAATAATTGTACTTACAGAAAACTACAGATCAACTCAAAAGGTTTTGGACTTCGCTCGCGCAATCGTCGTACAAGGAGTAAACCGCCTCGAAACTCGTTACAAAGAAATACGCAAAGACCTCATTGCAAAAAATATACGTCTTGAAGACGGAACCATACACACCCTTTCGTTTAGAAGCGAAGAGGAGGAGTACGCATACGTAGCCAAAGAAATAGCCAGTCTATTAAAAAAAGGAACTGACGCAAAAGAAATAGCGGTCATCGCACGTGAACACAAGCAACTGATACACCTCCTTCCATACCTTGACGCACTTCACGTGCCGTACACATACACTCGTAAAGAAAATGTGTTTGACGAAAAACATGTACAGGAACTTATTACACTGTGTCGTTTTCTCTCAAGTGTAGGAGATGCGTCATTTGAGAGAGATGACCTGCTTCCGCTTATTTTAGCGTTTCCGTTTTGGGGACTTGATCGCATTCACATCTGGCGCGTAGCTGAATACGCAAAACGTGAACACAAAACCTGGCTAGAAGCGATGAAAGGTTCTGACGATACAAAACTACAGGAGTTAGCTCATTTTCTAATAGAGGTTGGCATCGCATCTCAAACGACTCCACTTGAAATTATTTTAGATACGCTCATTGGAACGAAAGACATACCAAAAACAAAAGAATCTCCCGACGATGATGACGACTTTGCGTTACCTTCGCTTTCACTTAGTACTTCGTTTACTTCACCGTACAAGGAATACTACTTTGGAGAAGATGCATTTAAAAATAATGCGAGCAGCTACATTCACTTTTTGTCTTCGCTTCGAGTGTTTATGCGAGCACTACGTGAATACAAAGAAGGCGACCCTCTAAGGGTGCATGATGTTGGAAACTTTGTAGATATGCATAGCGCATATAATATACCTCTCATTAACGAAACACCCTTTGCTCACAACGAGAACTCAGTCTCACTTCTTACGTCTCACGGAGCAAAGGGGCTTGAGTTTGCATACGTATGTATACTTTCAGTAAATGATGATATTTGGGCAGGGAGGTCAAAGGGTTCTAAGCTTTCATTCCCAGTCAACCTACCTCTTGCAAGTGCAGGCGACACAGAAGATGACTTTATTCGACTCTTTTACGTGGCACTCACACGTGCACGACACACGCTCTACATCACTCATCACAAAAGTCCGTTGCGTTTCCTCACTTCAAACACACTTCCAGACACAGTATCTGATGCACCACCTACAGAGACTTCAGAACTACTAGTTGAAGGACTAAAGGTCTATCATGCGCCACCATTTGCACAAGACGAACAAGCTCTCCTTCAAAAGGTGGTCGAAGGGTACATGCTTTCACCAACTCATCTCAACAACTTCTTAAATGTAATTGATGGAGGTCCGACACTTTTTCTTGAACAGAATCTTCTGCGATTCCCACAGGCAAAGACGGCGAGCAGTGTCTACGGAACAGCTATACATAAAGCACTAGAAGACGCACATACACTCACAAAAAAGAATGGAAAAGTGCCTGAACTTGGTGTACTTATCGAATCATTCACAAAAGAACTTAAGAAGGGAAGGCTGCTTGATTTTGAAGAAGCTAAACAACAAGCCCGCGGAGAACACGTACTGGCCAACTACTACAACGCTCGTAAAAAAGATATTTTACCTAATCATATTGTCGAACTTAACTTCGCACAGCAGTCTGTAATGATTGACGGGGCGCTCCTTACTGGGAAAATAGACAAGATAGTAGCAAGCGAAAATGAGTGGACTGTAGTGGATCTTAAAACTGGAAAAGGTTTTAGCGCTTGGGACGAACCAAAGCTAACAGCCTATGATGAGATTAAACTACATCACTATAAAAACCAATTAATGATGTATAAATTACTTGTAGAACACTCGCGAGATTACCGAGACCACAAAGTAACTAAAGGTGTACTTGAATTTGTTGAGGAGTTAGATGATAATCGTGTACTTGAACTCACATTACAACTTGATACAAAAGAAGCGAGGGGAGAACTTGATGACTTTAAAGACCTCGCGGTTGCAGTATATAAAAAGATAGTTACTCTAGATTTTCCAGATATAAGCGACTATCCAAAGACATTAGAGGGTATCAAAGCATTTGAAAAAGATTTAGTGTTAGGAAAAATATAAAACCCCCGCGCGCGGGGGTTTTACCACATGGACTCAAGCGTAAAAGCTTAAGTGGTTATGGCCGGCGGTAAGTTTTGTCTGATACAAGCAGACCAAAAATACCACGTGCGAGACCAAAGTTGTCTTGGAGAACTTCCTCGACACGTGCACGACGCACACATATGAGCTGTCCAACCGTGTCGAATTTGACAAGCTTCAGGCGTTCAAGGTGAAATTCTTCACACATACCCGCCAACTGCACGTCAGCGACAACCATCGAGCTGCGCATGTCGCGCAAACTCACGGAAATCACACTCAAGTGATTCTCAACCGCTCGACGCTCATCCTCCTTCGGGGCGTCATCCTCGAGTGCTTGAGTGAGTGTTTTTTCCGCGCGAGCAAGCGCGGACATAACCCTTGCACGAGTTCCCATAGGGACTCTCCTTTCTCAGATGTTGTTCAGGATGTTGTTTTTGTCACTTGGGCACCGACGGCACCTGTAATGACGGACAGCTCCGTGGTGTCCTGAAGTGTTTGGTACGCTTCCAGGAACAAGCGTAGCGCCGTGTCGATTTCGATACCACACTCCTTGAAGCGGGCTTCGATCTCGGGGAACGGAACGGCCACGATCGAACCGATTGTGGCAAACCGCCGGTCGCCCATCAACCGGTCGAAACCAGCTGTTTGCCGGTCGCTATAGGTGCACATCGTGCGAAGTGGTAGATCCGGATGCTGGAGATGATTCTCATCCAGATTGTTCAGATTTGCCAAGAGACGGGCGACGCCCGTCAGACGCTTTTCGGTTGCGTTACGCAACTCAGAAGGCATTGACGAGGCAGGCATTTCAGAAAGCACCAGGCGCGCTTTTGCAAGCGCCATCCGCAACTGGTCCAGTCTGAGCGTGCGCTTGAGTTCGCGCAGACGCTCCGTGCCACGCTGAACCTTTTCCGCGAGGGTAGGGTGATGAGTAGTTGTCACGTTGGGATCCTTCAAGTTTGTTGATCAGATTGTAAATGGAACACCATGCTCATTATTATGAGACGGATATATTATAACATATTTATATGATTTTGTCTAGTTTTGTATAACGTAAAAATAGGCCGCTAATCTTGGTAGAAAAGCGGCCTATTTCGTGAAGCTCTGCTTCAACGGCGACCAAGGGCCGCGTTGCGAGCTTGTACCTCAAGGGTGTTTAACTGCACTTGATGCAGCGGTGTCACATCCGGATGCATCACCAAGAGCAGCTGTGAAAACGGATACTCCGAGCTTGCGAGCAAGTTCTCGAGAGCTTCGACTTTCATCTTCAGCATGTCTTGTACCGAAGACACTCCGGCGGTAGCAAACGCACCAAAGAGCTTGGCTGGCGGGACGACACGCCCAATGTCCAGATCCGTCAGATGTTGGTCCAAAACGTCGTCGAGGGCAACTTGCAGGTCAGTTCTGTAGCTCTTCAAAAGAGCTTGGTAATTGTTGACCGGCACATGGCCAACGACATGGCAGTCAAGCGCTCGCTCAAGCGCGTCGACCAGCTTTCGGTGATAGTGGTCGTCGACCAGAGCCATCACCCCCAGAAACTTCAGCACTGCTTTAATGCTTGCTTTCATGGTGTGTTCCTCCTATAAAAAGTTGTACAAATACTCACACATTACCTTAAAAAAACACTCAGGTCAAAGAGACTTCCTAATGCTATACTTTTGTGATTACTTATGTCTGACAAATACACTGCCGTTTGGGTATCTCACTCATCTATGGGGGATTTTCTTAAATGTCCAAGACTATACTACCTACATAACGTATACAAGGATCCAACAACTGGGCGCAAGATGTCTATCGTAACACCGCACATGTCTCTTGGGATTGCTGTGCACAACGTCTTGGAAGGGTTAGCTGACTATCCAGCTAGTGAACGAATGGGACGCGACTTACGTGCACTCTTTGAAGAAGAGTGGACGAAAGTAACTGGTATACGAGGTGGTTTCACAAGCGCTGAGCAAGAGGAGGAGTTTAAGATGCGCGGAAAAGAAATGATTAACAACGTCATCAAGGACCCAAAGTTCTTAGTACACAAACGTATTAAGCTGCCAAAAGAGAAAATGAACCCAAACTATTTTCTTTCAGAACAAGATAATATTATTCTAAACGGCCAGGTGGACTGGATAGAATATCTAGATGACGACACACTTCATATCGTTGATTTTAAAACTGGAAAACACGAAGAAAAAGATGGGTCGCTTCAGCTACCGATTTATCTCCTCCTTTGTAACGCCCTTCAGAAGCGAAGAGTATCCAAAGCTAGCTACTGGTATCTAGAGAGCAGTAAAGTAGTCGAGAAAGAATTACCAGATGAGGAAACAGCAGAAAAAGCAGTATACGAAGTAGCTAAAAAAGTGAAAGATGCTCGGGAGCGTGGTGAGTTTAATTGCCCAAATGGAAAAGATGGTTGCAGCGCCTGTAAACCTTATGAAAAAATACTCCTTTGGAAAAAAGGCACCCTTGATGACGACTCGGTTACCTCAATTGGAGTAGGGGGATTTAACCAAGATATGTTCGTAGTTAATTCATAACATACGGTATACTATCCTTATATGCAATCAATCACATATTCTTGGTACGCCGAGCTTATTAAACCGGAATGGGCCCCACCGGCATGGCTATTTGGGCCAGTGTGGACAATACTATACGCAATCATTGCAATTAGTTTTGGATATATATTTTATAAATGGTTACAAAAGAAAGTACCTTTTGAAATACTTTTACCTTTCTTGCTAAACCTCGTCGCCAACTTTGCATTTAGCCCAATTCAATTTGGACTTCAGAACAATGCTTTAGCATCTGTAGATATACTGCTGGTACTTGGAACACTTATATGGGCGATGTGTGCTGTTTGGAAAAAATACAAATGGGTGGCGCTTGTAAATATTCCATACCTTGCGTGGGTTTCTTTTGCAACAGTGCTTCAGCTTACGATTACCTACTTGAACTGGTAGACATTCATGAAAAAGCTTACCGTGAACGACAAAATGCAGAAGGGTTACACCTACACACTTTCTGAACCTGCTGGAGGACATTTTGACCCACTCTTTAAACCAGACTTAACACCAAAAGAAATGCTACGTCTTGGGTGTTTTGGTGGTAAGTACATGACAGACTGCACAAAAGAGTTTCCGAAGGACTGGTGGGAGGACGCCAAGCTTTGTAGCGAGAAACATGACGCTACACTAAACTTTTTTGGAGTTAACGCTTCCTCACCGCTTTCAGTTTGGAAAGCAAAAGGTTGGATACACAAAGACGACCCGAGGGGTTGGTTTCAGTGGTATTGTAGATACTATATGGGTAGGCGCGGAGAAGATGATATGCGACAAATTAAACGTTGGAGAGCAATGGTACGCCACGTAGCTCAAATAAGAAATAAGTGCATGATAGGAGACTATACTTGCAACACAAAACAACGACAAGCTTTGCTTCATTGGGCCTACGACTCTCGTAAATTGTAAGAATGGTATACTGATACTTATATGATGAACAGCTTTGAAATGAACGACCTTTCGCACATGCCTAGAAATGAAACACCTCCTACTAACGTAGAGAGTTGTAAGCTCTACATTGATAATATGAAGCTGCGTAACTCAGGTGATAAAGAGATACTCCTTTCGCTTATACAGAACCCAAGAAAAGGTACGCTTACACTACAACTTGATGGCAGAGAACCCGTCACTATTACACTTAGCCGTAAGAATATACTAACGCCTGAGAAAATGGCGGCGAGCCTTCAAGACGCTCTTATGGGGACATATGGCAAGACCTTTCCGGCAGCAACAGTAACAGGTATCACGTTTGAGGAAGTAATTTAAAACTATCTCTGTGTATTACGTGTATATTCTTCTCTGTGCTGATAACACACTCTACACAGGTATCACAACTGACATAGTACGACGTTTGGATGAACACAACACAAAACCAAACGGAGCAGCATATACCCACGGACGAAGACCTGTTACTCTAGTCTACAGCGACACACGAACAAACCGTGCTGAGGCTTCTAAAGAAGAAGCTAGAATAAAAAAGTTATCACGAAAAGAAAAGCTTCTCCTAATCGCCGACCATGGAACTAGAAATAAAACCAAGTAACCGCGCACGTAAAGTTGCAATAACCATCTATCATGATGGGAGAGTTGTTGTTACAAAACCAAAGTCCATATCTACGCAAAAAATCGAACGTATCATAGAGGATAAGCAAGACTGGATAGACCAGAAAAGAGCTGAAATGATTTTAAAGCCAAGACCAAAAAGTATCTTCCACGTAGACCACGCTCCCGCCGATGTCATAACACATAAAAAAGCTGCACTTCTATGTGTTGAAGAAAAAATAACGAAACTAAACACATACTACCAATTCACCTACAACCGTATAAGCATACGAAATCAAAAAAGTAGATGGGGGAGCTGCTCTCTCCGAAAAAATTTGAGTTTTAACTACAGAATTATTTTTCTACCTCCTTTACTTCAAGACTATCTCATTACACACGAACTTTGTCATCTTAGAGAAATGAATCACAGCTCACGTTTTTGGAACCTCATCGCTGAAACAATACCCAACTACAAAGAACGAAGAAAAGAGCTGAAACGCATGTAAGAAAAAAGAAAACACCCTTTGGGTGTTTTCTTTTTTAGCAAACTGTACGAGGGGTTTATTTGTCCCAAGCGAAACCATTTCCAAAGTGTCCGTACTTTGCAGTTTCGTAAAATTGAGGGTTACGTAACCCAAGTGTCTCAATAATTGCTTTTGGTCGAAGGTTATATCCTTGTATTTCTTCTTGCACACCATCGATTGTTACTACAGCCATAAGCGGATCTGCCACTCCAATTGCATACGCAATATGCACGTATACTTCTTTTGCGTTACGTGATTTCAAGTAATCAACAGCTATCTTACGTGCCATATACGCTGCACTGCGATCTACTTTAGTAGAATCTTTTCCACTAAATGCTCCACCTCCAAGCGGAATTGTTGGACCGTAATTATCAACTGCAAGCTTTCTTCCGGTAAGACCAGTATCGGCGGTAAATCCTCCGATGGTCCAAGAACCATTTGGGTTACGCATCCACACATCACTCATTGTTTTACCTTCTGGAAGGTAAGGAGAAAGACTTTCAATTGCAGCATCAAGTGTTACATCACTCATATCTCCACTCTCACAAAGTGAAGTAAGCACGCGCTCAAGTTTTCCATCTTTAAGTGTTACTTGTGCTTTACCGTCATGCTTACCCATTGCTTTCGTGAGTTTTCGAGAGAGAATTACTTCAAGTGGAAGCATCTCTTCTGTTTCGTTTGTAGCGTATCCAACCATAATACCCTGGTCTCCAGCTCCTTCTTGGTCAACACCAGAGGCAATTTCTGGAGACTGCTCTACAACGTTTACTGTAATTCCTACAGCTTCTGTATACCCACACGCACGATACACTTCCTCTGCTATTTTTCGAATATTAATGTTTGCGCGTGTTGTTAACTCTCCACATACAGTAATCACACCGTGTCCACCGAGCACTTCCACCGCACAACGCGATAGTGGATCTTGTGCCAAACAGGCATCCAAGATAGCATCACTAATCTGATCACACACTTTATCTGGGTGAGCGATAGATACTGACTCTGCTGTTTTATAAATACTTCGCGCACCGTGTACTGTTACTTCTGACATTACGTTTATCTAATTACCTTTATAAATAAAACCTCTCCTTAATGGGAAGAGTACAGCAATAGAACTGACGAGCCGTATCTCTCCCTGGTGGGGATCGGAGGGAGCACTTACATTTACGCGTCGCCGCAAATGAGTTGCTGGATGGATCAACGAGCCGATACTCTACTCATCACTCTTGATAAACGTTCCTATGAGGTTGTAGAAAAAGTATACCAGAGCTTCTTTGTATTATGAAAGAACAGTGTCAAAAATACTAAGTATGAAATGAAGAATCGATGTAACAAGCATCACAAAAAGACCGAGTATGTTCACGATAAGCTGCACAAATTCTTGTAGTAAGTTCATATAAAAAGAAATAGGGGCTAATAACTATACACCTAACGACGAAACCTTAAGACTTAATCTTACACCATACTACTAAAATACAAAGTTATACACAGGTATACTCTTGCTATAGAACAAACGTTCTAATAGACTGTATACATGACAGAAACAGATAAAATTATTGCTTTTTACGACGAACACGAGAGGGTTCCGACATACGAAGAGATGAAGAAGCTTTTTAATGTTGCTTCGAAAAATACTGTTGCCTATAAAGTAAAACGACTCATCGAAGAAGGAACCTTAAAAAAAGAGGGTCGCAGACTTATCATGGGAGTAGTGGGGGGATTTTTAAAACTCGGTAATATTCAGGCGGGTTTCCCTACCACCGTTGAAGAGGCAAGCGAGATTGAAAAAGTTTCACTTGATAGATTACTTATGCGTAGAAAAGGTCGCACATTTCTATTAGAAGTACAAGGTGAGTCTATGAAGGGTGCGGGTATTTTTGATGGAGATCTCGGAGTGGTGGAAAGAGGCCGCGAGCCGCTTAAGGGTGATATTGTGGTCGCCCAAATCGAAAGTGAGTACACACTTAAGTACTTCAATATTGAGAAGGGGAGGCCTGTGCTCATTCCTGCCAACAAACGCTTCAAGAAAATCTATCCAGATCCAGACCTATTCCATGTAGAAGCTGTAGCAAGTGCGGTGGTACGGAGGTTTAGATAAGAGCCGTTTGGTTAGTTATCTTTCTTTGCAAAACCTTCAAGTGCTTTGAGGGCTTCGACGGGGAGCATGTACACCACTGTGTTTGACTGATCAGATGACATGTCGTTAATTGATTGCAGTGTACGAAGGTGTAGCGCACCAGGAGCAGATGAAAGCATTGCAGCGGCTTTTGAAAGATTTTCAGATGCAGCAAGTTCTCCTTCTGAGGTAATAATTACTGCACGTTTTTCACGTTCAGCTTCTGCTTGTTTTCCAATAACACGTTCAAGGTCAATCGGAAGACTCACATCTTTAAGTTCTACATTCTGAACCTTAAGACCCCAGGCAGTTGTTTCAGTATCGACAATTTCACGAATACGGTCAGCAATCTTATCACGAGAAGCTAGCAACTCGTCGAGAGTTACCTCACCAACAATGTTTCGCATTGTTGTTTGTGCATATTGGAAAATTGCATATTTGTAATCCTCAACTTCAAGAATAGCCTTCATAGCATCACCAATCTTATAATAGATAACGGCATTAACTGTAATAGAGACGTTATCACGAGTAATCGCTTTTTGGTCTGGAACATCAACCGCTTTTGTACGAATATCTACTTTTTGTGAACTTTGAATAATAGGCCACACGAGTCTCCATCCCGGCTCCATAACTTCCGTAAATTTTCCAAATGTAAATTTAATACCACGTTGGTATTGGTTGATCTGACGAATACTAATGAGTGTTATAAAAAGAACGGCAATGAAAGTGAAAAAAAGAAAAGTCATAAATAGTATGATGATATTAGCGAGTAAAATACATAACCAAATCTGTATCTCGTAGTATATAGGAGTAGGACCAAAGTAAGTAACCCTTTACATCTTTGAATAATCGTTTCATTGTGTTATAATCCTCGCATGACACAATCTCTTTATCTTTATGGACGCAATCCTCTGCAGGAGGTAATTAAAGCTGCAAAAGCAGGGAAACCTGCTCTTATTGAAGCGATCTACCTTACCCCACAAGCAGAAGCAGACGGGAAACTCATCGGATTACTTCAAAAGCACAACCTAGAATACAAGCGAGTAACCATGCACGAAGTTGATAGTATGGTTGGGCGCG
>CAYVMF010000002.1:35193-40055 GCA_964452605.1 uncultured Candidatus Saccharibacteria bacterium | reverse complement strand
TATATTTGTTCTTTAAAAATTAATTCTTAGCATGCTAAGTATAACGCACATATCAGATACCGCAAGTGATATACTTTTCTAATGAAAAAGTCTGGAAAGTCTTTTAGTGAACGTGTTGCTGAGATTGCACTTTCAATTCCAAAAGGTCGCGTAACAACTTACGGGAGAATTGCACGCGCAGCAGGAGCAGGTGGAATGGCTTCACAGAGTATCACCGGCATCCTTGCAAAAGCGCATCAAGAACAAAAACTCAGCATCCCCTTTCACAGAATAGTCTATGCGAACGGAAGCGTATGGGTTAACGAACAACATCATACGAAGCGAATGAAACTATATAAAGAAGAAGGAATTGAGGTAGACAAAAACGGAAAAATTAAAAACTTTAAAGAAATACTTTTGGAGTTTAATTAGTAAAAAACGCGGCGCCTACGGCGTCGCGTTTTTTACTTCGTTTACTATTAACGCTTAGGAACGAACGTTAAAGCGTGTCCCAGTTTAGTTCCACGTCCTGTACGACCAATACGGTGAACGTATGTTTCGTAGTTATTTGGAATGTCGTAGTTAACCACAAGAGAAATATCTGAGATATCAAGTCCGCGAGCTGCAACGTCAGTTGCAATCACAACTTGTACACGCCCAGACTCAAGTGATTTTACAGCACGTTCACGTTCACGATTATGCATATCTCCATGAAGCGCAAGTGCATTAAACCCGCGAGCTTTAAGCTCATCAGCAAGCTTATCTACGTGTCGCTTCATTTCACGGAAAATAAGTACCTTCGAGTATTCTGGCTTATTAAGAATATCGTGAAGAGCCTCTAACTTTTCACCATCAGTACTTGCACGAATCACATCCTGCATCACAGACGCAGCAGTATCACGTGTCTTGATAGAAATAGTTATTGGATCGTTCAAGAAATCATTTACAAGACGCTTAATTTCTGGAGAGAACGTCGCAGAAAAGAAAAGCCCCTGCTTTGTTTTTGGCATTGCACCTAGAATTGAACGCATGTCGTCGATGAATCCCATATCAAGCATACGATCTGCTTCATCAAGCACGATAGAGTCGAAGTATGACATGTTAATTTTCCCACGCTCGATAAGGTCCTTCACACGTCCTGGAGTTCCAATTACTGCATGAACCCCAAGTTCAAGTTCCTTGATCTGTCGCATGATTGGAGATCCACCCACACACGCAACTGAGAAAAGTTTCATTCCACGAGTGAAATTTAGAAACTCTGCCTCAACCTGCATAGCAAGTTCACGAGTTGGTGTAAGCACCATGATCTTTTGATCGTTATTTGCTACGAGTTTATTGATAAGCGGAATCAAGAACGCTGCAGTCTTTCCAGTTCCAGTTGAAGCAATACCAATCACATCCCCGCCTTTTAAAGCTACAGGAATAGCCTGATCCTGAATCGCTGAAGGATGAATGAGGCCTTTTGCAGTTAAGTTAGCAGAAAGCATATCCGCAATTCCGAAGTCCATAAAAGAGTTCGTTGGTGTATATGTTTCTGTTTCGCTTACTCCAGCTTCTTTGTTGATAAATAGTTTTTCATCAATGTAGTCCTTCTTAAATCCTCGCTTTGGATTAAATGAACGAGCACCGCCTTGTGCAGGACCACGTCCGAAACCACCGCGAGATGGACCACGAGAAGAACCGCCACGTGGGGCGTATGAACGACCGCGTGATGGACGGTCAGATGAAAAACGAGAACGTGAGCCAGTGTCTGACCCACCAGTTGTAATGGTGTACATAAAATTGTTGTTGATTTACTAAATTTCTATGTAAATCAAACAATTTTAGTTCCGTACGTGAATACTCGGCTAACTACTGCGTGAAATACAGAGAGTCTATAATAGATACATTATAGCAAATTTAGTTAGTTTTGTCAATAAAGACATTCTTTACTGCAACAACGCACTCGTGACCATACGGATCTTGTAGAAAGGTGTAGTCGGTAAAACCTGACTCTTTAACCAGTACTTCTATTTTTTCTCTTTGAGTAATATCAAATTCAAGGTAGAGTACACCCTCACTTTTCAAAAACTCTTTCGCGCGCTTTAAAACTTCTGTATGAAAATAAAATCCATCTTCTTTATCAAAGAAGAAAAGTGGTTCTTCTGCATGAAGTTCTTGCATTACTTCTTCCTGCATCCCCTTTGGCACATACGGTGGTACAGCAAAAATGATGTCGTACACCCCTGTTGCACCCTCAAAGCAATCACCAGTCATCACCTTTGCTCGAAAGTGATCTATTTTGTTTTTATCTAAAGAACGCTCAATTTGAAGCTTAGACTTTGGATCAATCTCGATAAAATCAACCGTTGCAGCGGAGATATTTTTGAGTACTGCAAGCCCTACACAGCCAGACCCGGCAAAGAGGTCGAGCGCGCGAAAAGTCGAAGACTTTTCGCGCGCTTCTGTCGCCTCCCCACTTTCCACTCTTTTCTTCTCAAGCGCAATTGCTTGCCCTAGCCAACATTCTGTCTCAGGACGTGGAATCATTGGCCGAAGTGATAGATCGACTTTCGCACCACAAAAAGACACCTCGCCTAAGAGATATTCGAAAGCCTCTCCTTCACACATCTTTTTTACATCATCAAGAAACGCTTGGGTTTCTTTTCCGTCAAATTTTTCTTTACGGAGACGAGAGACTTTATCTTCAAACTTCATGAATACTATTCTATCCAAAACGAGCTAGTAATGCGATGGCGTAGACAGTAAGAATGGGCATAGTCAACACCAGAAGTAAAACTGTAGGGACCGGAAGAATGACCGCCACAAAGATAATCCACGGGGTAATATTGGTAAAAAAGAGACCAAACAGAAGAATAGCTACTCTTGTTAGTACCGTAATACCCCAAGCATCTACGAACGCAAACTCTTTAAGCCATAGAGCAAGAGCAACGACAACCATACCAAAAAAACAGAACATCTCCCACAAGATGATGCCCGTTAAAAGAACAGGTTTTGGTATATATGTCAACATGCCAGCATCCTATCACAAAACAATATTCAATCAAGTTTGGATATATTCTGTAGATATCACACGCTGGTGAAAAAGCTATGCTACACTAGCCTGCATTGTCTTTTACACATTAATTCCTATACTTCATGGCTCAGTCATTTTCAACAAAAAAGTACTTCTCAAAACTATTCGCCCACGAACTTATCTCTGAACTAGCTTCAAACCACGGTGGGCAGCTTTTTTTTGAAATTAATGACCAGACGCCTCGTAAGCTTGCTATCCAATACATGGAGGACGGCATCAAGTCGTTAGATACAGCACAGCGTCTTGAGGTACTAAAAGACCTATCTTACGTCGCCTCAATTACAAACGCTCACACGGCATCATTAGGAAAGAAGATATACCTGCAAGAGACAGGAAAAGAATTTGAGCCAGAGATTGAATGCGTAAGCGATACAGACATCGTGCTGTATTTGTTTTTGCGCCATGAAGAGATTGCCAATAAACTAGCATTTCTTTCTCCTTTTTATGCTTCAAAAAACTATATTCAATATGAGGCAGCAGATGTTACAAAAGAAATCGCCGAACTAAAACTGACAGAACTTTCCCGTGAATTCACTCGTCTTGCAAATAAAGACGAAAACGCAACAGAGCAAGAAATGGAGCATCTCTTTTTACAAGATATTCTGTACATTGAGTCAAAGTTCCAAGGAGGGTACGACGTAACGCCGAAGCTAAACAACACCACCGGAGAAATAGAACGTAAACACCTCTCTAGAAAAATTGAAACTGTGCGCATCGCTTTTCTACCTAAGGAAGAACTTGTACTTATATCTGGAAATGTATCAAAAAATCAGAAGCTGCTCTTTTTAGAGACTTTTTTACGTATCGTATGTGAAACTGGATACGAGGGCAAAAGTGAAGTGTATAACCTAACACCACTTCAGAATTTGTCTTTTGACTTTACACCTTACAACTCAAAAACTCCTTTTATAAAAGCAACCATTTCTTCTGCAACTATTTCGTATGCAGAAGGTAAGAAGAAGCTTCGTCTCACTCTTCCCTCTTCACGTGAGCACGCAAACTTACAATCTCTTAAAGAAATGATCGAGGAGCTGGGGCTTGTGGAGCGATTCCCCTCATTTGAAATTGTAAACATGACATTTAGATTCATGTTTCAAAATAAAGAAAAGCAGGACAAGAGTGTCGGCGTGAACTGTTCTATTTCTTCAACTAAAGCGTCTTTGTGTTCGCTTTTTGAATACGAATGCTATACAAAATCTATTCTTAAAAACGCAGGTATTTACGAAGGGTTTAAAGTAAAAGAAGAATAAGAGATGCTTGTATGAAGTAAAGAATTGTGGTATTATACTCAGACTCTAAAAGAGTCATTCAGCGGAGTAGAGTATGAGTAACCCACAGAGGAAGTCATTGCTCTCATAACCTCGAGGTTATACCTACTTCGCCTGATAGTAAATGATTACATAAAATATAGCGGAGTAGAGTAGAGGTAACTCACGAGGCTCATAACCTCGGGACACCAGTTCGATTCTGGTCTCCGCAACAAGTAAACTACGTGACAAGGTTTTGGTTTAAGCGCCGCCCACGTAGTGGGCGGCGCTTAAACATTGAGAAGATTAATAGGATGAATGCACATGTCGGCGTAGCTCAGTTGGTTACGCGCGGATACACATAAGCGCGATTAGTCAGTTGGCTTATGAAAATTGTAAACTAAAGGAAACACATGTCGGCGTAGCTCAGTTGGTTAGAGCGTGGGACTCATAAGCCCAAGGTCGGTGGATCGTTCCCACCCGCCGACACCCGTATTAGACGGATTCTAGATTTTTGCTAGAATAGAAAAGTTAGAAAAAGATGCAGTCGTAGCTCAGCT
>CAYVMF010000002.1:25550-35093 GCA_964452605.1 uncultured Candidatus Saccharibacteria bacterium | reverse complement strand
TCTAGATTTTTGCTAGAATAGAAAAGTTAGAAAAAGATGCAGTCGTAGCTCAGCTGGTTAGAGCACCGCCCTGTCACGGCGGGGGTCGTGGGTTCAAATCCCATCGACTGCGCAAAATACAAAAGCCCTATCGAAAGATAGGGCTTTTGTATTTTGCGCAGTCGAAGCAAGTGAACTGCTTCACTTGCGTTGGGATTTGATGGGCGGAGCGTTATGAGCCTAGCAAGGCGAATCGTGAGCGGCGGGCTGCGAGTTCGTTGAGTGGCGACGAGACGAAACTTGTAGCCAAATCCTTACAGGTTCGCGAGGCAGATTTGTGACCAAATCCCATCAAAGGAAATTTGTTATACTAAAGATACTATGAAAATTTTTCTTGTAAGACACGGAGAGACCACTGGTGATTTGGAAAACAGATACGGTGGAAATTACAACGACCATCTTACTGATCATGGCAGAGAACAACTACAAGAAACTGCCAACAAACTATCTGGGAAAGATATTGAGATTATTTTTACAAGTAATCTTATCCGTGCAAAAGAAAGTGCAGAAATAATTACAACAGAAATAAATTGTCCTGTTGAAATCATTGAAGGTATTCAAGAAAGAAACTACGGAGTTTTAGCAGGTCTGACAAAGATGGAAGCACTCGAGAAACACCCTGAAGCGGTAGAAGCACATAACAACCCTGAAAACACAGACCCGGAAGGAGAAAGCCTTTTTGATTTTCAACAAAGAACGATAGAGGCATTTAAGAAAATTTTCCAAAAAGAATACTCCACTGTAGCAATTGTTTCTCACGGTGGACCACTGAAACAAATCCTAAAATACCTCAACCTTCCTGTTCCTGGAAAAATTGGAGACGGGGAAATTATTGAAGTTACTATTTAATAAAAGGAATAAGAAAAACAACGGATGCATCCGTTGTTTTTCTTATGTCTTATGGTATTGCTTTCAACTCCTTAAACACTGCCTCAAACAACGTGTAGACTCTTTTTGCTTCTCGTTCAGTTAGCACATAATTTGAACCTTGATGTGCGATTTGATTCCTCACCATATGTGCGTCCCATGCAAGTCTCACAGTTTTAAAACTAGCAGTCTTTAACATATCTCCAACAGACTCACCTTGATACCCTTTTTCTTTAAGAACCTCTTCAAGCATTGTATCTGCCTCAAGTACTCCAATACGCCACAGAGCCTCTGAAGTACTACTCATATACCCTTCAATAATTGCCCATCTAGGATGAGTTTCAAACTCTTCCATGGTCGGTGAGTGAGGTGTATGCAGTTCTCCTATAGCCAGCCCCGCAATTCCTAGAGGATGATGCTCACTTGATTTAGCTTCGTGTCCATGATGCTCGTGTGGATGATGGTTAGCATTGAAGTAATGTACATAGTGAGTTAAAGCCTTCCAATACTCATAGATAAACCATAAAATACAAAGCACGAGAAGCACAAGCACCGGCAGAATAAATATTGAAAGTAGGTCAGTAACATACGACAATATTGGATTCTGTACGTGGAGCTGAAGTCCTGATGTCTGACCAATAACATTATCAACAATTGAAGAAGGTCCGACGTTTGTAGCATCAAGAGGATACGTATCCATCCCGTCAGGAATACCATCGAGGTCTGAATCTCTCGCCTGTATATCAGTACCTAGTTTTGTTTCAATGGCATCACTCACTCCATCTCCATCAGAGTCTGACCCCTTAGAAGTTATTGATGAATCAAGTGGTGATTCATCTCTACCATCAATGACTAAATCGCGATCCGTATCATTATTAAGAGGGTCTGTACCTAACGTAAGCTCTTGTCCGTCAGGTAAACCATCTTTGTCGCTATCTGGATTATTTTTATCTAGCCCGTGAGAGATTTCGTAACTATCAGGAACCGCATCGCCGTCAGAGTCTTTTGGACCAAGACCAAATAAATCCCTCACGTGATCGGTAAAAGTGTAGTCACCCTGGAACCGTTCTTTAAGTTCTGCCGCTGTTACATTACTTGGATCATTTGGTGCCGGGTCTGATGCATCAGGAAAACCATCTCCATCAGAATCCTTAAGACCAAAACCAAGCCCCTCTGCTATTTTCTGCCAGAGTGGAACATGAATATCCGCCGGAGGAATCTCTGATGTCTTTAAAGCTAAGTACTCGTCAAACCATCCGCGATCACGAAGACCATCCCACTCTCTTGCTTGATGTTCTAAAAGATACTCGTCTGGGTTTTTCCTAAAGATATCAAAAAGCCATACATACTTTATCCAAAGTAGTACGTCATACACTCGATTAAAGATGTAATCTATTGAAAAAGAGTACATGTGTTAAAAACAAAAAGCAAAACGCTTTAAGCTCCCTTTAGTATACCTTCTCAAAGTCGCGGCCGATAGTAAACAATGTGGACTCTCCAAAATGTGGAGCAATAAGCTGCAAGCTAAGAGGTAAGCCGTTCTCTGTGTTTCCTGAAGGAAGTGAAATAGCTGGCACACCTACAATATTTACAGGTACTGTAAATATATCTGCAAGGTACATTGAAAGTGGGTCATGTGATTTCTCGCCGATAGTGAAAGCTGGGATCGGTGAAGTCGGTAAAGCCACCACATCTACATTTTTAAAGATATCAGCAAATTCTTCTCGCAACATGTCACGAACAAGATTTGCTTTGTTGTAATATGCATCATAGTAGCCCGATGAAAGTACATACGTACCAAGTAAAATACGGCGACGCACCTCGTCCCCTAGTCCTTCGGTACGCGTTTTAAAATACCCTGTAATCATATCAGTGTCTTTGATAGACATTCCGTAACGAATCCCATCGTAGCGCGCCATGTTTGAAGAGATTTCTGCAAACACAACAACATAATATACAGAGAGCGACTTTTCTAGATGCTCTAGATTCACATCAACAATTTCATATCCATTTGTTTTTAACTTTTCAAGTGACGCTTCAAAGTTTTTCAAAACCTCTGCATCGATTCCTTCACGTCGAACAAATGACCACGGCACACCGATTTTCTTTTTGAGGTCTGCATGAGTTGTTTTGGTCACTAAATCTACAGAGGTGCTGTCGAGAGCATCTTTTCCTTTAATGATATCAAACACGGCTTCTACATCGTCCACAGTATTTCCAAATGGACCAATCTGATCAAGTGAACTCCCCATCGCCATGAGACCGTAGCGTGACACTGCGCCGTATGTAGGCTTGAGCCCTACGATGCCACAAAATGATGCCGGCTGACGAATTGACCCGCCAGTGTCTGACCCGAGAGAAACAGGAACACCACCATATGCAACAACAGCGGCAGACCCGCCTGAAGAACCACCAGCTACACGAGTCATATCATGAGGGTTTTTGGTAACACCGTATGCTGAATTTTCTGTTGAGCCTCCCATGGCAAACTCGTCCATGTTTGCACGACCAAGCAAGATTGCACCAGCGTCTTTTAGTTTCTTTACAACAGTTGCATCATATGGAGACACGTACTCTTCTAAAATCTTTGACCCCGCTGTCGCTCGTTCACCTTTAACAACAATATTATCTTTAAGCACAACAGGGACCCCTGTGAGTAAACTACCTTTTCCAGATAACAATAATTCTTTTGCATGTGCAATCTGAGACGCTACAACCCCGTCTGAATATAACCCAAGAAGAGCGTGTACTTCACCATCTTTTTCGGAGATAATTTTTTTTGCTTCCTGAACAAGCGCTTCTACTGTTATAGAACCGTTCTTTAAATCTTCTTGAATTTCTTTAAGTGTTTTCTTCATACCTATTTTAATACCTGCGCGACTTTAACATAGCCGTCTTCTGTAGCTGGGGCTTCCTCTAAAATAGATTGCGTATTTGAACCTGTCTCGTGGGTGATTATATCCTCCCTTACTACATTGTAGTGGTCGCCTTTGGTCCGTAGCACATCCCCAGAAACTGTATTTATTTCAGAAACATAACCCAAAATAGCCTGCATATCCGCAAGCATTTTCTCCTTATCTTCTTCTTTAATTGAAATTCTGGACAGCTTCGAAAGGTTGTCGAGGTCTTCTAACGTAATTGACATGACGCAATTATATCATACTTACAAGATCATTTTCACTGATGATTTTGACCCCAAACTTTTCTGCATCTGTTCGTTTACCACCCCCACCTTCTCCTGCTAAAAGATAACTTGTCGCCTTTGAAACACTCGCAGTTACTTTGCCACCATGTTCTTCGATGAGCGTTTTCGCATCATCACGAGAGAGTGTCGGAAGTGTTCCAGTGATAACAAATGATAAACCTGCGAGCTTACCACCTTGCTTTTTCTTTTCTTCACCCACTACTACCTCCTTCAAAAGTTCGTCGATGAGTTTTTGATTTGTTGTGTCTTTAAAATATTCAACAACTGATTGTGCGACTTTTTCTCCAACACCTTCTATTGCGAGTAACTCTTCGTATGTCGCATGCCTGGCAGCTTCAAATGTCCCCATATGCTTTGCAATATCTTTTGCAGTTGTTTCTCCCACATGACGAATACCGAGTGAATACAAAAATCTACCTAGCGGAACTTTTCTCGAAGTTTCAATAGAAGCGATAATATTCTCCGCACTCTTTTCACCAAACCCTTCTAATCCTTCAATGTCTTCTTTGCGAAGTTTAAAAATAGATGCTTGGTTTGTGATAAGTCCAAGCTCGCGAAACTCTTCAATAATCCTATCCCCCAAGCCTTCTATGTTCATGCCTTTTTTGGAAACAAAATGAATGAGCGCTTCAAGGTGTTTTGCAGGGCAGTCTCCATTCTTGCAATACCACGCAGCAGATACGTCTTTACCTACCATTTCTTTTACTAAAGTCGAAGTACATTCTGGACATTCTGTTGGCATACTAAATTTCTTCGCACCTTTTGGACGAAGGTCTGTGAACACGTCAAATATTTCAGGTATCACGTCTCCCGCTTTTCGAAGTGCAACAGTGTCTCCAACGCGCACATCAAGTCGCTCTATCTCTTCTTCGTTATGAAGCGTTGCTCGCTTTACTACCGAACCAGCAAGAAGTATCGGCTCAAGTTCTGCAACAGGAGTAACAGCTCCAGTACGTCCAACCTGACAGGTGATAGAGAGTAACTTTGTTGCAACCTCTACTGCGGGAAACTTATAGGCGATACCTCCTCGTGGAAAATTTGCTGTATAGCCAAGCTTATCCCATAACTTTCTTTCGTTTACTTTTACAACGACGCCATCAATACCGTAGTCTTGATTATTTCGTTTTTCTTGCCACGCATTATAAAAAGACTGAACCTCTTTCAAACTTCTACAGACTCTACGATCTTTATTCACCAAAAAACCAAAAGTATTAAGTGTCGCGAGCTCTTCTTCTTGCGAAGTATACGCACCACCTTCAATGTCGTATGCAAATATCTGAATATTTCTCCGTGCAACAATACGTGGATCAAGTTGACGAAGTGTTCCGGCTGCTAGATTGCGCGTGTTTGCATAGAGAGGTAAGCCATCCTGCATACGGACTTTGTTTATCTTTTCAAGGTCTTTCTTTTTAATCCACGCTTCACCGATGACGATTATAGAAACTGGTTGTGGTAAGAGAAGTGGTATAGAACGAACTGTTTTAATATTTTCTGTTATATCTTCACCGACTTCACCATTACCTCGAGTCGCCGCACGAATGAGTTCTCCGTTCTCATAAGAGAGAACCACCTTAAGCCCATCTATCTTTAACTCTGCGACATATGTTGGTTTTTCTGTCGTACTTGCTTTTGTAAGTAGTGTCGTATTTCGTTCTTCCCATGACACAAGCTCATCAAAACTAAAAACGTTATCGAAACTCCACTGCTTAACCGTGTGTGTTACTTTTTCAAAATGATCTATAGGATAACCGCCCACACGATGGGTCGGGGAAAGAGGTGTATCAAATTCAGGATGTTCACGTTCTAGTGCCCCCAACTCTGACAGAAGAGAATCGTAGACTTCATCTGAAATAACTGGAGCATCGTGAATATAATACAACACTCGATGTTTCTCAAGGAGGGTTCGTAATTCTATTATTCTCTGCTTCACAGACACTTTATTCATGTAGAAATTCTATCACAAAAAGCTTGTAAAATATAGGTTAAATGACTTCGAGAGACTGACCACCAGAACAGTTCTAACTACTTGATTCTGTTGTGTTAATAACGGCACGTTCAATCGGCTGATCTCCATCTTGATTACAAGCTGCAAAACCTCGAGAAATGACTTGTCTATAATTTGGGGTCTTATTTACCACCACAGTGGCACACCTAAATGTGCCATCTCCAAGGTCCATTGTCATATCAAATGTTGAAGTCCTTCCAGTCTCTACATCTCCCCCGACAACTCGCTCAAAGTCAGATGTGGCGAAGTTTGTAATTGCTGGATCAAAAATAGCAGAGGTTGCACACTTTATGTCGGCCAACTCAAGATCAGGGAGGTTTCTCTGCTGACGCTCAACATTCACCTTTTCCAAAACAGCTTCTGGGGTTACAAGTGTATCTGACGGGAAAATACCCAAACCAGTGTCAGGGTCAAGATACTGGTCGTCAATCATGACTGCACACATGAGACCATCATCAGCGGCGTAGTATGCAAGCTGACTTAAGCGACCAAGCTTTGAAAAGTAGAGCTCTTTTGCCAAAATGACAGAAATACCTGTTGCAATAGTGAGAATAATCGTACACACAAGAAGTGTTAAAGGAAGGATAAACCCTTTTGATGACCGTCTTTTGTACTGTTGTCGGAATAATGTGGTCATAGATTATGATCGAGCATGAAGAAAATCAACAACCTTAATATGACGAGTATACCCATTACTTCTAATGAACGTAATCGTTACTGTTACACGTAGATCATCGTTGTAGTCTTGGTCAGGGCCGGTAAACGTAGGTAAAGAGACTACGGATACGGACCTATTAAATGAAGTAAGCGTATCCCCTGGGCTACCATTAACCCCCGTACATACATAGACTCCGCCCGGAGTTACCGAGAGGCTTGAGCAGTCATTCCCGACACTTGAATATTTAGCAGGTGCAAGGTCCTGGTTTGTAGACATGTCTATAAAGTCGTATGCACAACCTTGCGGATTATCAACAAGATAACAAGAAGCTCCGGACGAACTGTACCCTAGTCTATCCCTAAAAATTCTCCAAGCTGCTTCTTTTGGACTTTCGTCGTCTCGTAGCTCGCAGTAGTTATCAGTAGACTCTTGCAAGCATCTTACGTATACAGAATCCTGTTGATGTCGCAGTAGTTCTATTGCCTCTTGTGCTAAGTACGTTGCAATCATTGTATCCTTTGTCTGCTTAGCATAAGACGACGCATTTACAGCAACAGTAAGTGGACCCAGTACCACCACAGTAATGATAAATACAGATACGAGGGTTTCAATAAGTGTAAACCCTCGTACTGAAGAAACTAGGTCTCTTATTGATTTTTTAAAAAAGAAGTTTTTCATAGAAGTTAGTTATCAAGACCACGAGAAGACACACTCGTCTGAACACTAAACCGTACAGGCTGTGTTATGGCTCTGGTTGGAACAGTAACCCCTGAGAGAGTAAAGGTGATAAGCGGCTGATCGTAGTCTGAAAGAGAACCATCGTCTGAGTTACCAGAAGATGAGTTAGCTCCCACCACGAAAAAAGTTAAGTCTTCTACGTCTGCATCAATTGATGTTACCTGAGAAGTTCTCACCAGTGCACCGTACGGCATCTCATCCCTATAGAGCACCCCATCCACTAAGTAATATGCGATTCTATCTTGAAGTGAATCTGTTGAACCAGGAAGTGCAATTGAGGGCTTGAAGAGTAATACAGAGTTACCTGTTGGATGAGCACACGATTTTCTTAAAAGGTACGTCGGGTCACTTTTGTTATTTGTACAATGAAAATTACTTCCGTAACGAATATCACGAGACATAATTTCAGCAGCCAGGTTCACCCCATCTAAAATAACGCGAGTCTGTTCGAGTTTTGCATTTACCGCCTGTGCTGAAAAGAGTGCGCCAGTAGCAATAGTAATCACTGAAGTAAAAATACCTACCGCAACAATAAGTTCAACAAGAGTAAAACCTCGCGCAGAGCTTCGTATGTATTTTGAAAAGGTATAAGACATTACGACGGATTATTATCACACGCACCGATAAATGTACGAATCATCCCTGAAGTAAAGACTTGCACAGACCTCACATGTCCGAGACTTCCAGGACGAGGCGTTCGCAATTCTATACACGCACCAGGAAATTCTACGTCAGTAGCGTTGTTGATATAAATATGTGCCTGGGGACTTGGTCTTGTAAAAGAGACAACGAGTGAAGTAATTGCTGGGGTATGATTTGACCCACACGTAAACGGAAAGGACGCACCAACACAGATTTTAGAAAATGTGTATCCATCTTGAAAGTTAAGTAAGCTTTTTGTTTCGTTTAACGGTCCGGCTTCAACTCCTTGATAAACCCCATCTCCAATTTTTACACCATACGGACCATCAACACTTATGAGGTCTCCAAAGAGGGTTACATACCCCCTATTAGCACTATCAAAATAAACTCCATACCCACCATACGCTCCGCCTGCGGTATCAACAGCACTACCACGCACCTGAGCCTCACGGAGAAGTAGCGCTGTACTGTGAGAATTATTTGCTAAGTTAAGTTTAATAACTGAGTCTGGGTAGTTAGCAAGCATCACACCACTTAACATCATAATTATTACCAAACAAATCATGAGTTCAATCAGAGTAAACCCTCGCAAGTGTGAACGTATCATATCTCTATGATATCACCAAGCAAACAGACTAACGATAGAAAAAATATCTATATCTGTGAATAGAACGACCATAAATGCTAAGACAATAAAAGGTACAAAAGGGATTGGACCTCTCGTAACAAGCTTTTTCTTCATAAGAGAAGCCGATACGATAGACATAACAAGTCCAATCCATACCGACACAAAAAACACTGCCAAGCCCTGCGCTACTCCAAAAAATGCACCAACTCCTAGAAACATGAGAACATCCCCTCCGCCTAACCATCTGCCGCGAGAAATAAGCCAGAGCAACAGAAACGGTAACGCAACAAGTACAGGACCAAGTAATGCGCTATACCCAGCTCCTAGCATCACACTTCGGGCAAGCATTCCAAAAGATAACAGAAGAAAAGCAAACAAGAAACCTGTCGGCAAGTAACTATGTTTTATATCGTAGAGAGTAATAACCCCGAGCACAATAGCAAGTAACGTGTAGTATACGAGCCATGCCACTGAAGCAAAAAGTGTGAGTTGCCCAGAAAGAAATAAAACATACAGAAGAACAAACACTAGACCAAAGACAAGTTCCACAATAAGGTTACTTACACCGTACGGTGTCTTACATGTCCTACATTTTCCAAAGAGAACCAAGTAGGAGAAGATTGGAACCAAATCACGAACACCGAGCATTGTTCCACATGTAAGACACTTGCTCCGTGCATTAAGAACTGGCGCGACGCGTAACCTTGTGGCCACAACGTTTACGAAGCTGCCTATGGCAGCTCCGTAAAAGAAAGATAGAA
>CAYVMF010000002.1:0-25450 GCA_964452605.1 uncultured Candidatus Saccharibacteria bacterium | reverse complement strand
GTGGCCACAACGTTTACGAAGCTGCCTATGGCAGCTCCGTAAAAGAAAGATAGAAATACAAACACTAGAGTGTAAGAAACTTAGTTGTTAGTGAGATCGTACACACAGTTTGTGATAGCAGCGGTACAAGTTGATGTACCAGTATCTGTTCCTCCTCCAAAGTCTTCACCAAGAGTTGGAGCTCCTGCCGGCGCTTCTGAAGCAAACGCCGTTCCAGCAGTTCCTGAAAAGTTGTCCTGCTGTACGGCTGTAACACCAGCACTTGAATCTGGACAAGACCCTGTCCCTGTAATACCACCACAGTCGCGGTCGTCATTTAACGCCTGATTGGCAGACTCGAGCTTAACTCCAAGGTGATATCCTATACGACGTCCAACGCTGTCCTCATAATACGCATACATGTACTTATCACGAGACACTGCAGTAGCTGCGGCGTTTGAAGGAATAGTTGCCAGATAACGAGGAGCAAGGTCAGCTAGGTTATCTGGATATGTACCTGCATTGTCATCAGCGTAAATCTGAAGTGCAGTAGAAATTGAACGGATATCAGCAATCTTCTTAGCATCTCGCCCCTTCTTTCGCGCTTCTGTAATAGGAGCCGCAATCACAGTTGAGAGAAGACCAATAATAGCAATCACCACCAAAAGCTCAATAAGCGTAAACCCTCTAAAACTAAGTTTGTGTTTCATAAATATATTCTATCTTTACTAGATTCTTTAAGTATACGTCTCCTTGAGGAATGCACCAACAAAACATGTGGATAGCAAAACCCTTTATTTATTTGGTTTTACGCAATTGCAGATGACAAACTGTACATTGGGAGAAGCACAGCAGACACAAGCACTCCTACACCAAGGCCAAGACCAACTATCATCGCCGGTTCAATAAGGCCAATTACACTATCAATAGCAGTGTCTACTTCTCGTTTATAGAACGTTGCAAGGTTTTTTAAGATATACCCAAGCTCACCAGTTTCTTCTCCAATACGCACCATTTGTATAAGAATATTTGGGACAAGCGGTTCTGCATATAAAGCCTTTGAGAAAGACGTTCCTGTTTGTACTTTTGCTGACACTCGACGCAAAAGATCTCGGTACACCATGTTGTCTACAATATCCGCAGTAATATCAATTGAGCGCACAATTGGAACACCGCTTGTAAGCATTGTGTTCATGTTGTCTGCTAGTCGCGCCAAGAATATTTTCTGGAACAAGTACTTAAAGACCGGCAGTTTTGTTTTTAGTTCGTCAAACTTATACGTACCTTCTTCAGTCTGAGCATAACGGTATATGAGCCATCCACCAATCACACCCGCAGGTATCAAGTATAACCACGAGGTAACGAAGAAGTTTGAAATCCCGAGAATAATCTTTGTGATGGTAGGAAGTTCAGCTTCCTGGTCCGCGAACATTGCCGCCATTTTTGGAATCACAAATGTAAACATCGCAAGCATAATACCGATAAATGTCGCGATTACAAAAGATGGATATGTAAGTGCTTTTTGAATTTTCTGTCGCATTTCATAATCACGATCAAGATAGTCTGCGAGATATAAGAAAGCTTCGTTTAGTTTTCCACTTTCCTCCCCTGAACGAACCATGTTTACATAAAAGAGCGAGAAGAGCGCTGGACGTTTAGCGAGTGCGTCCGAAAGAGAAATACCCGCCTCAATGTCATCAGCAACCCCAATGAGTTCAAGCTTAAGCGCCTGATTACTATTTTCTTCTGCCAAGAAACGAAAACCTTTAAGCGCAGAAACTCCCGCTTCAAATAGCGTCGCAATCTGTCGTGAAAAGATTACAATATCTTTTGTTTTTATCTTTGGTTTAAAAAGATGAAAATGCGAGAGGTTGTCTAGAAATGAGGGTTCACCTTTCTCTTGAATATCAATGACTGTTAAACCTTTGTGTTGAAGTATTGAAAGTGCCGCATCAAGAGATGCCCCCTCAATATCAGCTTCTGAACGTACCCCATTTTCTCCAGTTGCAATGTAGTGAAAAAGCATATGTGTTATACAAGGCGCCCAAAGAGTGACGGGCGTCGTGAATGAAGAAGCGCATCTTCCTTAGTAATCTCACCTTTACGCACAAGATCAGCCAAGTAGCGGTCCAAGTCTATCATCCCTTCTTGTGAACCAGTTTCAATAAGTACATCGATTTCGTGAGTTCTCTTTTCTCGAATGAGATTCGCAACCGCTGAAGTGTTAATAAGAAGTTCAAATACCGGAATAAGTCCCCCAGATACACGGGGCACAAGCCTTTGAGAGAGCACTCCGAGCAAGGAGGAAGCTAACTGTAGACGAATCTGATTCTGCTGTTCAGCAGGAAATGAGTCCACAATACGATCAACGGTTTGTGAAGCACTGTTTGTGTGAAGTGTAGATAATACAAGATGCCCTGTTTCAGCTGCGGTTACTGCAGTTGCGATTGTTTCTTTGTCGCGCATTTCACCAATCATGATTACGTCTGCATCCTGACGAAACACGTGAGCAAGAGCAACTTCAAACGAAGTCGAGTCTACCCCTACTTCACGCTGTTCAATGAGAGACTTGTCTGGGTCAAGGCGAAATTCAATAGGGTCTTCAATGGTAACAATGTGTCGTTTTGACTCAGTGTTTATCACACCAAGCATAGACGCGAGTGTAGTTGATTTACCCTGTCCCACAGGACCCACCACTAAAAAGAATCCTTGTTGAGCTCTTGAAATTTCGAGAAGCTGATCAGGTAGTCCTAGGTCAGGAAATGATTTTACTTTTGGAACAAGACGAAGTGTGATAGAGATAACCCCTCTTTGGAAACATGCGTTACCGCGCAGACGATACTCCTTCTTATGTTCATAAGAAAAGTCTATTTCTTGTTTTATCACAAATCCGGTAAATGCTTTCTCACCAATCATCGCTCGTAAAAGCCCAACAGTATCTTCTGGGGTTATCTCTTTCTTTCTAGTAAGCGGTATAAGCTCACGATTCACACGCACCGTAGGAAATGTCCCCACAACGAAGTGAATATCAGACCCAGCTTCTTTTACAAGCGTCATAATAAGGTCATCAAGTTCTGTTTCGTAGTTCATAGGTTTGGGGTTAAATACAAGATATCAGAGACCCAGATATCTTATTCATTATAAAAGTATACCAGGGATACACATCTATACAATCGCACAACTCACATTATTTTCGTGTTTAGAGTTCGTTAATCTCGGTAAACGGAATAAGCCCCTCCAAACATTTAAGCACAGCGTCTTCTTTCATAGTTACCATGCCATTTGCACGGGCCAATTTCCAGATTTCTTCCTCACCTTTACTGTGAAGTACTGCGTCTTGAATTTCATCAGTAAAGGTAAGAACCTCAAACACAGGTACTCGCCCTTTAAGTCCGGTTACTGAGCCTTCATTTGGTTTTGCTTCATGAAGAGGCTTATCCAGTGGTAATTTGGACTTAAATATGTCGGGTAAGTCGTTAAACGATTCTTTCACTACCGCAGTAAGTCCTGTATTCATTTCCATAGGCACAGCACAGCCGTCTGCAATTTTACGAGAAAGACGCTGACCAATAGTTGCAATAAGTGTAGGCGCAATCAAGTATGGCTCAATTCCCATATCAAGAAGACGTGTAACCACACCGATTGCAGTGTTGGTGTGAATTGTTGAGAACACCAAGTGCCCGGTGAGCGCTGCTTGAATTGCAAGTTGTGCTGTTTCTGCATCTCGAATTTCTCCCACCATGATTACGTCCGGGTCCTGACGCAAGATAGAACGAAGTCCTGACGCAAATGTATATCCAATTTCTGGAAACACCTGAGACTGATTCATGCTCGCAACGTTATATTCAATAGGATCTTCCAAAGACACCACGTTTCGGTGCTCGCGGTCTATCTCATTTAACATCGCGTAAAGCGTGGTTGTTTTACCAGATCCTGTAGGCCCGCAAATGAGGATCATCCCGTATGGACGACTAAGGGCCGCCCTAATTTCTTTCATCATCAACTCAGAAAAACCAAGTGTATCTATTGGACGCACACCTTTATAACTATCCAAAATACGAATTACCACTTTTTCACCGTAGTAACCAGGAAAAGTTGAAACACGGTAGTCAACTGTGTGGTCCCCGAACTTAGTACTAAAACGCCCGTCTTGCGGTTTTCGTTTTTCATCAAGTTTCATCGCACAGAGAATTTTAATACGAGCAACAATCATCGGATGAAGCTTGGTAGGGAGAGTCGTTACCGTTGTGAGCTGTCCATCCATACGGCAACGTGCACGCACAGCGTTACCCACGTGTTCAATGTGAATATCTGACGCTCCATTGTCGATTGCGTAACGTAAAATGTTACTAAAAATTTCTGGAACAGGTAGTTTTGCAAGGTCGTTATCAAGCCCACCTACAACATCACTTAAGTCGATATCCCCTTCGCGCATAGTGGAGTCAGTCTCATCTCCACTTTTAGTAACATAATCAATTTTCGTATCGTCAATTTGACGAGTAAGGCTCACAGAGTCTTTCTCAGCTGTAGCTAACCCAAAATGCTTTCGATAGTTATCATACGTAATCAAGTACACTTTATACGCCTGATGATCCGCGCCAAATAAAAACTGAAGGCTATCAAGTACATTTGCATGCTCAGGGTCGACAACACCGACAGAAAGCACCCCATCTTTCATTTCAAGCGGCACCGCGAGAAGCTGTTTTGATTGAAGAATACTTAAGTACCTTGCAAGTTCTTTATCATCTGAAATTGCTTCCTTATATACAGGAAGCCCGTAAAGAATTGAGCGCAAATCTGTAACTTCTTCACCTGTAATCTTTTTTGCCGCGAGTAGGTCGTCAACAAGAGCCCCGTCATGTCCGACAAGGTCTGCCTCGATATCTTTAGCTTCGAGTTCAGTTAGTCTATTTTGGCTAACGAATAGGTCGAGAAGAAGCATACGGTGTAAATGGATCTGAACGGCCACGAGATGCCGTCGGAGAAATAGTTTCAGAGAAATCTTGTAACTGCGCTACAAATGTCGTATTAAGAAATGCTGTTTCCCTAAGTGAAACCTTATCCTGATTTACCGCCTTCAAGAAAAGAATGAAGTTCTGCCCAAGCAGCTGCTGGTTAATTGCAGGCTGAGTAACTGTGGCATCTTCTGAAGTAAATATCGAGTATGCATATAACATCCCAATAACAACCGCAGTAAGTACTGCCGCTTCTATTATGATGGTCTTTTTTTGTGCAAAAAATGAAGAAAGGTTGTTCATACTTATTTAATATAGTAGGTACTTAATCTAACCTGGAATGTAGTGGTTGTGTCGTCTCTGTCTTTTGGAGCACTAAAGACAACAGATTCAACGTTGTAGAGTCTTAGACTAGTCTCATAATTACGCATAAGTTCTTTAAACTTTGCGTACGTTGTCTCCGTAGAGAAGTTAATAAGGTACGACCCTTTTCCTGCGTTTGCATTCCCCGCATCGTGAGTGTAGTTAATATCATCAAGAATCACACCTGAGTAATTAGCAATACTATTTACCTCACTTACTAGACGCACTGGGTCAACAGCTTCTGGTACCATACTCTCTAGTTTTTGTTTTGTATCAGGAGTAATTGCGCCGTAGTCTCTTCGGAAACCTTCAGCTTGACTGTACAACCCTTCTGCCTGAGCTACAGCCTGTGTGTACTGATCAGATAATTCTCGAAGAGCTTTTACGCTCTGCTCTGGCTGCCACACGCTACCAGCTCCGGTGTAGAGCGGCTGAATAATTACGTAGTAAAGCGCGACTGCAGCTACGATAAGGAGTGTGTTACGAAGATTGTTTGACATACGTTAAATTGATGACGGCTTAGAAGAGCTCGCGGCGCCAGAAGTCGTAGACGTGCCTGTCTGCGCTGGTGCTGTGCTAGTTGCTGCTGGAGCAGTTTCGGTAACAACAGTGGTCGTCGCTACAGGAACCTGTGCTGAGTCAGTATCGAGTAGAATCCCTTCTGGAAGTACACCTTTAATGTTAGCACCCATCTTCATATTAAAGAGCACCTTCCCTGAAGAATCCGGTCGCAGTTCTTCTATTTTAATATTTGGGAAATAGTTTACGTACGGCTTACGCTTAAGTGTATCCATTTGCTGCACAACAGAACGATAGTCAGGCGCACTCGCCGCAAGTGAGAGACTGTAATTTTTAGAACCGTTATCATACGACAAGTTAAAGTTCGTAAAGGTTACCGCATTTTCTACACCACTTTCGAGCACCTTAAAAGACGCGTTCACAGATGGATGATCCTTAATGAGCTGGTTAATTACTTTAAGTCGGTTAGAAAGTGCGTGTATCTCTTCAAGAGGGATTCCACTTAGTCGGGATTCGTATCCATCGATAGTTGCTTTTTGTCCAGCGACAACAGATTGTAAATAGTATTTGTAACCAAAAAGGACCGCAGCAACTCCAATCATCAGAAGAAAAATCCCAAGCGCGACAGTATCTAAAATCCCCCTTCCTGATTCAGTAGGACGAGCGATATACGCACTTGAAGACGGAGAAGAAAGTGTTGGCGTCGCTTCAGGTGCCGCCATAGGTGGAGTAACTTCTTCTGTTGTAGTTGGTTTAAATGAAAATGGCATGAAATCTACGGTAGAAGTTTTTTAAGTGCGCAGCCTATCGCAATGGAATACGATGGGCCGATACGTTCAATCATGTCGTGTAAGAACGGTGGCACTTCTATTTGCTCAAAAGGAGTTGCGATACGTGAAGCATTATGGACAACCTCTTTGTATGCATCCATAAGCCCTGGAACTCTCGCCCCTCCTCCTGTCAAAATTATTCCTTCGATATTCTGATTATACTTTCTTTCGAACATTAGTGATAGACGCGCGACCTCTCCAAACAGTGGATAACTAGAAAGTTGCATCACGTCTTTCACGAAGGGATTTGAAGCATCTCCGTTATAGCCAAACGCACGTTTAGTTTCTTCGGCTGTTTTTACTGGAACAGAAAGCGCCTTTGAAAGCTGATTTGTGCTGTCTTGAGACCCTCGACTAATCACATGCATATCAAGCACGGTCTGGGCATGCACAAGCGAAACCGTAGTGTACTGTGCTCCAATGTCAACAAACAAAAGCATATTTGATGTCGCAGAGGATAACGCACGAAGTAGACTAAACCCTTGGATTTCGTAGTCCACATTTATAAGACCAAGCTTGCTTGCGATATGTCCGTATGTAGTAAGTGTCTCATTTTTTACCGCCGCGAGAATGATGTTACTCATTCGTTCATCTGCGCCAATGTTAATCATCGAAGGGATATGCCACCAGTCCATCTGTACTTCAGTAAGTGGTATTGGGATATACTTACGAGCCTCGAGTGGCATCATTGTACGCAGCTCCTTGTCTTCCACTTTCGGAACTTTTACCAAAGACACATACGTAGACGAAGGGTCGATAGCGATAGTAACTTCCTTTGCAGTAACTTTTGCTTCTTTAAGTACGTCCTGCACAACCTCTAGTAGTTTCTCTTCACCAAGGTGTACAGCCTGACCAACCTCAAGCCCAGCATACGGACCAAGTGCAATCTCACCATAGGTTTCGAGAACAATTTTTTCTTTGTCTCGCCTTAGCTGCACAACCTTCACGGATGAAGAGCCGATATCTAAGCCAAGCGACTGAGTAACTTCGTGCTTTTTAGAAAAGAAAGACATATATACAGTAAGTATACACCGAAGTCGTTGCTATACTTTTCAACATATACACTCTATGTGGATGATATCTAACCTCTACACATTTTTTCTAGCAGCTTGTTTTCCTCAAACGTGTTTTATTTGCAGAAAAAGTGAAGGGTCTCTTTGTAAAAACTGCGTCTCCTCTCTTAGGCGAAATGTAGATAGTCCACACACCTACATTCATGCGATATTTAGTTTTAAAGATGACAGAGTGAGAAAGATTATTCATGCGATTAAATATTATCACCGTCCAGACCTCGTCCCACCTCTGGTTGAAAAACTTCTTCAGACACTTCCTAAAGACTATTTCACTGAGGAGACCCTTCTTATACCTATTCCGATGAGTCGCTTTAAGCGTTGGATGCGTGGATATAACCAGGCTGCACAGATAGCGTATGCAATATCAGAAGCAACGGGAGTACCTACACATACAGACATCCTCGTTCGACGTACTAAAAAAATAAACCAAGTAAAAACCAAAAACAGAAAGGAGCGACTAGACAACCAAAAAGGTGCTTTCGACATATACTCAAAGACTTCTTTGCTCGAAACCAAAAACATCATACTAATAGATGACGTAGCTACAACTGGCGCGACACTAGAGGAGGCACGAAAAGTACTTCTTCGATTCGGCGTAAAAAAGATACAAGCAATTACACTTGCTCACTAAGACAGTACATCAAGCAGCTGTACCTCTTTCTCTAAAATGACGTCCCCCGGACCAAATGTAAATGCAGCTTTTATTTTTTTACCCGCCATCATATCCGGCACCCAAAAAATATCATCAGGCCACATAATCTCGTAAGGAATTTCGTGTACGCTATACCACTTTGGGTTCATCTCTTCACTCTCTGTAGGTTCGCCCTCCCATCCCTCGCTTACATACACGTGCACGGTCTGGCTCCAGTCTGGTTGATGTGTAAAAGAAAATGCAATCTCCCCTGTCTTTTCCATACTGACCACGTCGATACCTATTTCTTCTTTTGCTTCACGCTTAGTCGCTTCCTCTATAGATTCACCTTCTCCGACTTTTCCACCAACACCGTTCCACCTCCCCATACCAAAACCGCGCTTTTTCATCGCCAGACACACTTCAGATACTTCACCATTAACCTTCTTCACCAAGAATAAAAGTGTTGCGTTTCTCATATACATAAAGTATATGCCTCTTCACACCCAAGACCTAACGTCATTTACCCTATTCGTACTTTTCCTTTATTTAGAAAGGCTACCCCTTCTTTTTCCAACAAAGCTAGTTTACTTTTCCCTTGTAGTCCGTTGTATGCACCAATACTTCCGTCCGCTCTCACCACACGATGACATGGGACACTTTTATCAGTGTTCTTCGCCATAAGATTTCCAACTGCACGTGCAGCTTTACCATTCCCAGCCCGAAGTGCCACCTGACCATATGAAAGCACTTTCCCTTTTGGAATCTTTTTTACAACCTGTATTACTTTTTCTTGAAATGAAATTCTCACCATACCTCAAAGCGTCTAACTATCGCTTAAGTCGAACAATAGTTTCACATGTATTCCCACCATATAGCCAGTTTTTATCTTGGTAATGATAAGAGGAACTATCGTCTATCCTATATTTCCAAGTATCAAAATCCGCCAAGCTAGTAAACCCAGCTTTCGATTCATGCCAATCAGGAATCATTATAAACGTCGCAGAGTCAGCACCATCTACAACACGGCCATTACAATACACATTATTCTTATCTTTTGAGTATGCATCATGGTCATAAGAACTTTGAACATTTTCAAACGAAGCAGCATCACCGTTTGGAATATGAGTAAATGTATATAAATACCTATCATACACATACAGCCCAGACCCGTACTGATAGAATCCCACCTGAGGCAGTCTCTTAAGTAGCTTTAGCTGAATCCACTTGCCGTCAGCTGTCTGCACGTTTGGCTCTGCGATAAGTCCATTTGGACCTTCTGCTTCTGGATACACTACGTCTTGATTTTGAATAGTAGGAAATTCAGTAACAGCAACCGCAGCAGGCATAGCAGGCACTTCAGAAGTTCTAGAAGAATATAAATAATAACCAACAGACCCACCGACAAGTATAAGTGCCGTAAGCACTGTGGTTATTTTAATTTTCATACTACCTAGTATACCCTCTCATTACTATTTTATATATTGGTAGAATTATTTACTAAAATAATAGAACATACTTCGCAACGGTACTTTTTCCTGCAGACAATGCTACACTCTACGTATATGGAAGAACACCCAAACGAAAGCGTAGGCACATCACCAGTTGTGTCAAAATCTAATAACCTGCTTTGGATCCTTATAGGTATCTCTTGGCTCATTTACTTACCTGTAGCGTTTTTAATTTATGCTTTCTTTGGAATGTCCGCTGCTTCAGGCGTTACGCCACAGGTCGCAGCCTTTCTCTTGTCTGCCAACCTTCTACCTCTATTCACTGTTATCGGTGTTACTTTTCTTGCTATTAAAAACCTAAGCTGGAAAATCGCAGCATCTATTCTTCCTGCTGGATGTATAGCTTTAGTAATTGGTGCCTGGGTTCCGCTTTATCTACAAGACCTCACAGAAAGAAAAGAACGGCAGGTTATACGTCAACTACAAGAAAGCTGTCCAGCTGAAACATACTTTAATGCACAGAAATGGAGACGAACCGGAGCTGTAGTATGTGTACCAGTAGGGCAATAGCCTACTTTGAGTTACGAGGGAGTTATTTTACCGAAAACAAGACAACTTGATTTACGTATACAGTAGGCATTGAACCGTACATAAACTCGAAGCACACCTTCATCTTTATATTACTATCTTCGTATGTAAAGCTTAGTTCTTCTGCTTTGGTCTCCAGACTTTTACCACCGTACTTCTTTACCAAATTTGAGAAGTAATCTTTTTTAGAAAACCTTACGATTTCGTTGCCATTTTTATACACCAGATAATTAAGGTCTTCTCGGTTTAGTTCAAAGCGATACGTATTACCACCCACTACCGTATCTACACCCTGGCCACCTTTCATTACTATATAATCATACCCTCGCACATCAAATGAATAATCATCTCCCATGTCAGCCCTAAGACTAAGTTCGTCTTTTGGTAGCATTTCTTTTTCTTGAACTTGTATACCCAACATACTTGTAACCGAGACTTCTGACGTGCGCAAGTCTTCTGTGAACCAAGGCTGGATTTTTGTAAGCGCATCAGTTTTTCTTAAGTACATAACTATATTAGTTATCTCTTTAGAGTCATCATAACTAACTTCCTTACTTGCTTTAACGGCCTTTCCATCAATAAACATATCGTTCTTTACAAGAATTTTTTCTAGCCTACTAATCTGACTACGCTCTGAAACAGAAAACATACTCCATGGACCAAAAGATATAACGAGCAAGATAACAAAAAGAGAAGTAGGTATGACACTAATATTCTTTCTCTTAGCCAACAAGAAATAAAGACTGAGACCTAATAACCAAAAACCAAATGCAATGAGAAGATATCTGTTTTCTGTAATACCATAATCAGCAACCCTCACCCAAATCGCCCAAAACAACACAGCAATTTGTGGTAACAGAACCCCAAAAAATACTTTAGCAACCTTCTGCAGTCTCTCATCTTTAACCACTAAAGGATACAGAATTGTATACGTGAGAACTCCCAGAATTGAAAAACCTAGAATCATAGATGAAATGATCCCTTTTGGCCATTCCCAAGACACAAGTATTTTAATGGTGTAGCTATAGAGAATAATAAAATAGAGAGCCACAAGCGGAGCTAATATGTAAGAAGAGAACTTCTTTAACTCATTTGGATAGACAGTCTGACTATCGTCTTGCATAGACGGATATCTAGAGAGGAAAAAGAGTGGACAAAATATCCCTACAACAACTATCCATAATTGAAATGGCTGAACCGAGAGCGCCACATCAAACAAGAATGCAAATGAAGTCATTGCAATAGTTAAACCAATAAACAATACCGCAGAATATATAAAAGTTGCCAAAAATGCATACACGATTCTCTGACTATAAAACCAGAAATCTACACTTTTTATTACCTGCTGTTTAAGGAATGGTAAAAATGTCGCAAGACTCACCGAAGCCAAGAACCACAGTGCATATTGAATATAGTCATTGAACTGCTCATGCTGAAAAAAATCTTTTGCAATAAAGAAATGGTACACCACAGCAAAAAGAGAAACGGCAGAAAGTAATGCAACTTTACCTTTAGTGCTGTAATGCTCACTAAGTGAAGTTGCCGCAACACTAAGAGGAAATATCAAGACCAACGTAAGCAGAAGCTTTATGAGAACCGAAGAAGGCTCATTATCAAAAAGGTTGAGAGCAACAACCGTAGCCAGAAAAGCTACAACAAGCGGCAAAGGAAAACGTTTAATAGTTCTTTTGGTGCCAGAAATGATACTTTCTAATGAAAAATGTTTCTCCATATTATCTATACTCTAGCATGAAAAAACATTTAGCGGAGATTGTGGGTTAAGTGCCCACAGGTCTAGACCGTGTAAGGGTATTTCAGCATCTTTCCCGAGCTCTAAAATATGTATGTGGGTCGCTATTTAAATATTAAGAATGATTTATTATTATATACCAGCTGAGTACGGTAATGACTTTATATAATCTTCCATAAACTGCCAATCTGGGTTACCTTTTTTATCTACCGGAAGTTTTATCTTAAAAGATTGTAACCTCTCTTTTTTTGCTGTCATTCCATACGAAAAACGGAACTGCTCTAATTTCAAAAGAGTAGTTAAAAACATAGCTAAATAAATATTAAATGGTCTATCTCTCAAATAGAGAGCGTTACAGTTATCAGAAATCCAACTTTTTTCCTTTTGATAAAAAACTTCTCCTATAGATCCATAGCAAGCAAATGATAAGCAATTTTCATCTGTAAAACCATTGTCAATAAAATTATCCAGACCATTATTATAGGATGAGGAGCTAATATAAGGAATATTTCCTGGATTCTGATCTAATTCAGTAAGTCTTTTCCCTTTTTTTACCCTAAAAATTGATTTTTGGTCAATAGAATCATAGTCAAAAGAAACCCAATTATCAGTATTTATTTTAATATTTTTATATAAAATAGGTTTAGCATTAATATCAGTATTAAGATTTTGATTCGAAAGTTTATATGATATATATTTTTTTATGTTTTCTATAAAAATTTCTTGTGATAATTTTTTGTAGTCAGTTTCAAGATATGCTTCAGCACACCACTCATCGTCCTTAGTAACTTTTTTTCTAACAGACTTTCCAGCTACTACTTTTTTATTACTAAAGTCAGCCAACCACTCATCTTTAATCTTGCTCCAAATTTCGTTATTTTTTGGTATTCTCCCTTGCACACGGTCTTTTCTAAAACCATCATTTTTCCAATACCCAAACCAACTCTCATGATGTTCGTCACTATCATGTGGTGTGTGGGCAGTAAAAACCATAATACAAGTAACGGTGCCAACTGGATAAAAAAGATCATCAGGCATACTCATGACCGCTTCCAATCTGTGTTCATTTAAGAGCTTACTACGAAGTGGATGTTTAGTATCAATAGCAACAGACATTGGAACAATAACTATACCTGTAGCATTTTTACTTAATCCATTTAACATTCTAATAATAAAGTCCCATTCATGCAGATTGTCTCCTTTTTGTGAATAAGGAGGATTCATAAAACCAGCATTTGCTTTTCCTTTGATTTTATTAAAAAGCGAATCATCAAAACAAGAACCTTGATAAAGATTTGTTTTTCCATCACCTCGTAAAATCATATTCGAAACTGCGAGGGCGAACATCTGAGGCTCTTGTTCGATGCCAATCAAAGAGTTTGACAATATCCTTTTTTTATCCTCAGCAGAAACTCTTTCTGTCATCTTCTTCATTGCAGAGATAAGAAAACCACCTGTACCAGAACAAATATCAAGAACAATGGAATTTTTATCAAGCTTTGCTAATTCAGCAAATAAATCGGTTATATGTTTTGGCGTGAGCACAATACCAAGACCTTTACCATCACCACCGGTATATCGAATAAACTCACCGTAGAAATTGCCTATAATATCAAAGTCGTAATGATCTTTAGTAAATGGTTGTACATGAATATGCAAATCACGAATAATATGCAGGAGAGGAGACTCATTCCTCTTGATATCAATTTTTTGTAATTCAGGATGGTGCGCAATGAAACTAAAAGCATTAATTACAGCCTTTTTCTTTGCTTCGTGTGTATCTCCTAGTTCCGCTTTATCTATAATCTTTTTTATCGAGTTAAATGTCTCGACCGCTAACTCTTCTCCTTCATATTTATTAAACGCAACTTCAAAACCCTTGTCCATTAGCGCCAGCAAAACACCACTAACTAGAAGAGGTTTTTGAGCTTCCGTTATTTTTGCGTAGTCACGCATATAATCATGAAGATCACGAGAGAATCGCATTAAATCAGAATGTCTATTTTTCGCTAAAACAGGATCAAATTTTGCACGGTCAACATACCTTTCCCAATCTAATATTTTTTGAATCTTTTGGTTATTCTCATCCAACAGATCTGTATATGTAGAAGATTTTTTAGCATACAAAAAAGTACTAATTTTTACATCATCTTCATTTTCACCACTAATACCAATAGTAATTACGTTAAACTCTTTTGATAAATAACTTCCATATAAAAGAGCTCCGTCAACTGCATAATCTTTGTAAAGATCTCGATTTTTTGACTCATGATATTTAGTATCTGCTTTACACTCAATCACAATCAAAAAATCATTATCATTCTTTTTACGAATTATAAATTCTGGTTTTCCGTTTCCATTACCTGATTTACTTGCACTTTTAAGAAGTTTTTGAATTACAGGATTATCACTTTTTTGCTCTTCAACGAGAAAATCGTTATTATCAAAAATACCAACTCTAGATAAAAGCCTACGAGATAAATTCTCAGTTTTCTTCTCGTTTTTACTCATAACTTTATTATAGCAAGTATTATGGAAGCAAAATGGTTCTTATCTACATATCTAAAGACAGTGGGTCACTCCGATACTATTTTATTATGGCGGAGAGTGTGGGTTAAGTACCCATAGGTCTAGACCCCATAAGGGTATTTTAGCATCTTTTCCAAGCTCTAAAATATGTATATGGGTCGCTATTTTTTTAGATAAAGACTATGTTCCTAAAATCTAAATCATTAACACTACTATTTTCTAGATGAAGAAACAAAAGTTTTCCATTTGTTTTTAATATCTTGAAGCACTGTTGCTCGAGAATTATCATCAAGACCATTAAGATCAAATGAAGCTAAATTAACTCCCTCAATTGATCTTCCTGCAATACAAACAAGAGTATTATCTATAATAGAAAATTGTAAATCGTCACCACTTGGTGCAAAGTTTCTAACATCAAGATATACATCATTCATATAATTTGCATACCTCTCAACTTGATCCACAGGTATATTAGCTTTATCGTATTGATCTTGTCTCATTTTTACAAAAAACTTACCCGCAAGTGAAGAAAACTCCTTTTCAACATTTTTTACAAATAATTCTACTTGTTTTTTCTTTTCTATATCACGCAAAAGATTAGCTTCACGATCTAACCTCTCTCTTTCTCTTGTTTCAGCTTGCTGTTTTTGTGTTTCTGTTCGCACCCTCTCAGCTATCACCGCCTCATTTTTTATTCGCTTTCTTTCATCCTCATCTCGTGAATCTGCTTCAGCTGTAATGCGATCAAGGTCTGCTCGTATACCTTTTAAAAAAGCATCATCTTCACTTTCTTCAGGGTTAGTATTTTTATTTCCAGTTCTTTTAGTGTCTTCTTTATCGCCATATTTAGGTTCGGTGTCATGATTTACAACATATTTTTCGTCAAGTGAAGTACCCGCAACGCCGTCTTGCTGAGCGATAACTTTCTTTCCATATGTATCTCTTATAAAATCAACAGCGATACCCATTTCTTCCATAGATAATCCTGACCGCTTAGCTTCACTCAACCGCTTCGCAAAAGAAGGGTCGTTTGCAAAATCAACTACACTTGCATTAATTCCATTTTTTGCCTGAAAATCCCAATAAGAAAATTTGAGATCTCTTTTTAATTGATTAACTAAGGGGTTACTTTCCACAGGTGAAATAGGATTGTCATTTTTCTTCTCTTGACTAGTCATTTCAGGGCTTTTCATAACACAATTTTAACATAATTATTATGATAAGGTTACCAACACACTACAACTAGAACGCTCTTGATACTTACATTGATTTACATTACCAATGAAAACGTTTTTATAAATAAGATACCTGCTAAAAAGCAAAGCACGAGATATTTTGTAACAACACATCTCGTGCTAGCTGTCAATGGCGGGGACTCTGGGACGAAGTTGGAACAATTATAACTTCTGGTAAACTGTCCACATGAGCATAACTTTTATTACGGGGCACGCAAAGAAGGCAGAACAACTATCTAGACACTTGGATTATGAAGTAGACCACTATAAGCTAGATTTGAAAGAAATACAGACCCTAGATCCTGTAGAAGTTACAATTCATAAAGCAAAGGAAGCATACGCCATGCTTAAAAAACCTGTTTTAGTGGAAGATGTTTCTATTCGTTTTGAAGCCTTAGGAAGGTTGCCCGGTACTTTAATCAAGTGGTTTTTGGAGGAGTTGAAAGTAGAAGGATTGTGCAAGTTACTTAATGGATATCAAACCAGAAAAGCAATAGTTGCTCCGTACTTTGGACTATGCGTTGACGGAGAAAAAGTAGAAATCTTTACCGCAGAGATAACTGGAGAAATTACAAAAGAACCTAGGGGGGGAATGGTTTTGGTTTGGATAGTATTTTTATTCCAGATGGTTATACCAAAACTTGGGGACAAATGAATGATGAGGAACAAAATGAAACATCGGTAAGAAAATTGGCACTCAAAAAACTACACGCTTATTTGCAGGAAAATAAAATCTAAAACTTTGTTGCGGTGATGTCGGGTTAAGTGCCCACAAGGGCAACCATCATAAGGGTATTCTAGCATCTTTGGACTAATAGACTTAAGGACAGTGGGTCAGGTTTATAAAATGTCAATATCTTCTGTTAAAGAAATCCGAGAGTCTTTTTTCTTTAGTGCTAGATAAAAGATAACAGCAGAGCATGTAATAAACGCCCACACGATGAGGAAATAGTCTAGGTTTCCTCTTGTGCTCAAATACCCAATAACAGGTGCGAGTACGACATACGGTAGTGTTCGCAAAAATGATGCGACAGACAGTACGGTAGCTCTTTGTTTTTCTTCGGCGTGATTATTAAGAATCTCACTCATAAATGGACGAAGTATGTGGTCTCCCGCATAAAGAGCAAATATAACCAGAAATCCCCAATGTCCAATATCGAAGAGTGAACAGAGAAGGCTTGCAGCTGCAATCAAGGAAACACTTGTAATAATATGTTTCTCACTAAAACTATCGGCATGCTTATGTATCAATCCAAGCAGAAGAACAGTTATAAGTCCACTTATTGATACTACAGTAGCACTCCAGAATGGATCAAAATAAAATCGATTAAGTAGTAAGACACGAAGAAGTCCCCAATCTGTTGTATAAAAAAGACCTTCCACTACCAATATAATAGGTACGTACAGCAAAAGCTTTGGTGTGGCAAACTGCGCAAAACCTGATCCGATACTTGAAAGATATTCTCGTAACTCAGTACCGATCTTGTTCCTACTCTTCATCTCCCGAGAGTCTTTCATAGACAAAACAGTGAGTGCAGCAACAATAAAGGCTGATCCAGTTAATGCCCATGGAAGACGTGGATCAATCATATGGAGCCAACCTCCCAGAAAAGTAGCGAGCAATCCTCCGACGAGAGATGCTTGTGAACATTTTGTTACCAATTTTCTCCAATGGGAGGACGCAGCATCGAATTTTAGTTTTTCAAAAAAGAGAGCTTCATCAGCACCGGAAACAAAGGCAACACCAACCATGACAATTGCTTGTCCAATAAAAAGTAGAGCAAACCCTCCAAATATTTGGGTAAACATTCCGATGGCTGTTAGGAATAATCCAATCTTAACCATTTTCGCCCGACCAAATCTATCAGCAAGTACACCTGAGGGTACTTCTGCAAAAAGACCCACAGCAAAAGCAAGCGCATCAACAATACCGACTTGTTGATCGGTAATAAAAATTCGATAGAAGAAAAGCCAAACAGCCGTGACAAAGTAAAGACTCGTCAAGAATCGATAAGCAATATATTTCCTCGAAATCGATTGCTGGCTTTGAGTGAGTTCCTGAACCATAGATAATTAGGTAGAAGTATACCTCTTTTATTTAGAATAGTGGGTCACTCCGATACTTAATTCTTTGTGCGGGGACTCTGGGACGAAGTTGGAACTATTGTCGGTACTGTTGCCTTAGCCACCAACGTTTTATAAAAGGTAAAGATTGTGTCGAAAGAATATACCCGATCGGAGGTATTAGGGCATTCAATAGTGGGACAGAAACATGCATTAAGTAGAGTGCACACGACACAGTTATGTAGGTTAAAAGTGCAATTGATACGACACGAAAATAACTTTTTTCCCAAGCTTTGTCAGCTTCTACGCGTTCGTTTCTTTGCTTTAAGAGCATAATCTCTTTTTCTATTTCCATATCTAAATGATATCATAAAAAGTTTTCTTTTTGACATACAACCTAATATCTTATAGTATTCGACTTAAACAACTTCCAAGAAGGGATTAGCGATGCGCAGCTTACTCGTTTACAGCTACCGCGGCAAGTACTACATGGTGCTCCTCGGCGGTTCGCGAGGTTTTCAAACGCCGGAAGAGGTATTCACTTCAGGCGAGGAGAAGCAGGAAATTCTCGTCACCGAACCAACAAGCACCCCGCTTCTGGAAATGCTCCGCAAGGTCATTGCAGAAGCAGATCGCCTGAACATCAAGGACATCCTCTGCGTGGAAGACGTCATCGCCCGCAGAACCGTGGCGGTAGTCGCCAAGCCGAGCGGACCAGTTCATTAGCCCGAATCGAAAAGGGCTGTGCGAAGAAATCAAACCCCCGTCCCAAGATGGGCGGTTTTCATTTTAATGATAACGTGGGATTCGAACCTTACTTTCCTTTAGTATCAAAGCGTTTAATACATAAAACGTGCTGGCGGGGACTGTGGGACGAAGTTGGAACTTATTTTTCTACAAACCGAGATTTAAGTCTACCCAATCAAAAACATCTTTAAAGCGAGCTACGGTTGCTGGTTTCAGTTTTGCAAGAGTAATCTCCCCACTCTCCACCTTCTCAAAGAAAGATTTCGCAATAACTACTTTTCGAGCCTCACTAATTGATTTTTCAGCATCTGCTTTTGCAGTAATTGTTTTATCTACGAGTTTAATATCTTCAACAGTAAACATGTTTTCAACACTAGAAATACCAGTTGTTATATGCATTTTTGTTTCAGCAACTTTGTCATTACCATCAAATAAGTGCTTCTTTATATCATCAAAAGTTTTCTTAGAGTCTAGCCCTCTTGTTGAATCGTCATCAAAAATCGCCACCCAATCTATTCCGTATCCAACGCAGAAAGATACTAGTGTATTTTGTTTTCTTACACCTATACCCGGAACTAGCGAGTAGTCATCTTTTCTTTTAAGTAAAGACCTCATTCCTTGATAATAAAAATAATCAGAAATACCCTCAAGGAGTAGACACCTTTTGTTTGATAACGCAAAATCACTTACAGAAAACCCGATGGCGTTTGCTACAGGCTGTAGTGCATCTTGTTTATTCTGCGAGTCAATTTTGGAAGTCGTTACAGATTCAAGAATGGTGCCTTGCTTAGGATCGTTCAGTACTAAGCTTATTCTATTAAGCTTTTCTGCTTCTATTAAGTTTGGGGAGTGAGTTGTGTACAAAATCTGATGTCCTTGCGTAGCCAGTTTCTTGAAAAGTTTTAAAATATCCGCTTGAGCTTTTACGTGCAAATATAAACCCGGCTCGTCAGCAAGAATAATCAACTGATGGCTGTTTGAGTTTTGTGCGTTAAGTTCAATCCAAAAAGAAAGAAACCATATCAAACCTTTACTTCTTTGGTGGGGTTTAAGTTTCTGTCGGTCTTTTGTTTCAGTATAGAAGTTTACGTATGAAGTATCGTCAGTATCTCTTTTTTCAAAATCATATTTAACCTCTATTTTATTAGTATTATGAATCTTTTGACCCCAAGCTTTCTGAAAATCAACAGAAAGAGTTTCGTTGTGCTCATCACGAATGGCCTCTCTTTCTAGGTCTTCTTTTGAAAAAAGATCTACGAAGTTTACTCCAAGAATTGTTTCGAGGTTTTTTACTGCTCTATATCCTTTTACAGTTGTTGTTTTGTTCTTAAGGTCAGCCAATGTAATTTTGTCAGGTAGTAGGTCACAAAAATCATTAAAAAGAATAGCCTTCGGAGCATATTTCCAAAAAATAGAAGCAACGTCTTCTAGGTTTTCATCTGATATGTCGATAATCTTTTCCTTTGTAACAACCTTTTTCACAGTCCCATCTGTTTGAGTTTCATCTGTCTCAACTTCTTGCTGTAGAATTGAAGCTTTAACGATTTCAAACACAGAACTAGTAACTTCTAAAGAAACCGTACCGTCTTCAGTGGAATGCGAGCGAGTTAATGTAAACGTCTTGATGGCTTTCATCTTCTTTTCGTCTAAAATAGGGTCTTCTTCACTTACATCAGTCTCAAATTCTTCTCGTAGACCTGTAGAAATATCGTTGAAGAACCCACTGGCGTCAGTAACTTCGTATGTACAAGACACGCTCTGTGTTAAGTTGCCTTTTGTGGTAAAAGGTTTTGAATCTACATCAAAATCCCCACTCTCATATGAATTAATAGCCTCTAGGATTGAGCTTTTACCAGACTCATTTTGTCCCGCGAGAACAGTAATATTGTCATGACCAGAAATAGAGACCTCCCCAGTGTCTACAATGGATTTATAGTTTTGAATCCTAAAGGATAAGAGTCTCATAGGTTGTTTTTAGTTATGGGAACAATTCTACTCTTATTTCATAAGCCTAGCAATTTAACTATTTTCCAACCCTCTATTTATAAAAACCTTTGCCAAACTCTTTAGAAGTACCTTAAACTCATCTTTTTCTATTTTCGTTAAGGTTTCTTTCATTACTGGCTCATGAACATACCTTCAAAGCCAACGAAAATACTGTCTGTACATGAGTCAGCGTCATTCGTAGCACCCTCGTTCGAGCACATCATTATTTTTTTGTCGTTAGTAAGGTCGTAACTAATTATTCCTCGTGTCGAAATAGAACCATCAGAGTTAGCCTTTCTTATCGTCATTTCTATAAGGCAAGCTTTCAGGTTTGTATTCCAGTGGCTTCTGTAAGTATTATGAGCATTAGCCCCATTCAAGGATTCAACGTCAGTGTAATATTTATCAGCCTTTGCCTTACATTGATCTTCGCTATCCATTTTCAGTGTTTCTTTCTGTGTCTGTATTACTTTAGTTGCTGTAGAAATTTTAGTCGTCATTGTGTCGTACAAACGTTTACTCAGTTCTGCGTTATCGTTTCGTAATTGCATCGAAGTCTCATCTTGCTGAGCCATTTGTTTCTTCATGTTGTTGTTATCAATAGTTAAACCTGCGACAGCTATACAAGCTATTACTAACAAAACAACGAGAATCGCACTTACTTTGTTCTTCATGTGCTAACTATAGTATGTAGAACGAAAGTTAGCAAGTGTCTAGACTTAAGAGCATAGACATGAACAAACAACTCCTCATAAAGTTTGGTAAAAAGGTACAAGAAGAACGCCTCAAGCGTGGACTGTCTCAAGAAAAACTTGGGCAACTTGCCAAGGTTCACAGAACTTATATCGGCATGATAGAGAGAGCTGAGAAGAACGCTACGCTTACTAGTATGGAAAAGATTGCAAAGGCTTTAAAGATGCGACTTGGAGATTTGATAAATATTGATTAGTATTCCGTTAATGGATACACAATCTAAGGAAGAACTGGCAAGATTATACGGGCTTGTAGAATCTGCAACAGCAACGACTAACTTTTATAATCAGGTCTACCACTACATAGGCTTTATAAAGAAGTCTGATTTTCTATCAAAGATACTAGAGGAAGATGACAAGGCTTGGCACCTCTATGATTTGGAAAAACTAAAAACTCGTCCAAAACAATTAGCTGAGGAAGATGACCTCAAATATTTTGTTAAGAAAATGAAACATATGCGTAGTGGTGATAGTTACTTTCTAAGTCACTATTTTAGCGACATAACATATCGTATTTACGATCTTCTTGATTGGCACTATACAGATGGTTTCGAAAATGAAGAAGTCCTAATAATGTTAAACGGTGCAAGCAAGAAAAGAAAATCTTTCTTCAATTTAAATAAACCTCTAATTAACCGTGAAGACTACAACAAGATTTATATAGGCAACTTTCCATTTTGGAAAAACTTTATCAAAGACTTTCATACATTACTAATGAAAAAGATGGAGAATCTAGAGGCTCCAAAATTAAGCCCTTCTTTTGTTCTGAATGACAACGGCTCATACATGTACAAGAATCATACGGGCTCCTTTACCATTTCCAGCAGAGAGTATAAGTTGCTTAAATTGCTTGCCGATAATAGAGGAAAGATAATTCACTACTACGAAATTATTAATAAAATCTACAACAAAGACGATTCGAGTTTCGGAAGAATGCAGGTTAATACCCTCATTAAGAAGATAAGAACCGGTTTAAACATACTTCCTAAGCGAAAAGGAAGCCTAGAAAACGTAGTCATAAACCACAGGAATACTGGCTATGTACTTGATATATAAGAACTTATTTAAGCCAGAATAAAGTCAGATTCAAACCATACTAGTTAGCTTCTGAAAAATATTTACTTCACCTTACACATTAGGTGTTTTTTTATGTCATTTCAGTTTAGTCAAAAGTTAATAGAGGAAACAATTCTCTGCTTCAAAGAAGAGGACGGTTTAGACATATCTGAAGAGACTGCAAATGAATACTTGATGTCTTTATCAAACCTCTATCTAGCGTATTCGAAGCTCGGGGGTCCCCGGCCACCAAAGGCGGGGCCACCGGCTTCGGTAGAACTTGATAGTAATCACACTCAAGGAGAAATTATATGTCAGCAAAACCAAGAGCCACCAAGTTCAAAATCTTACTCTGTGGACGAATAGCTATCGTAAAACAATACGAAAAAGAAATTTGGTATAACACCCTGTATCCCAAACTTAAGAAAAGTAAAACAGGTTTGGGAGAAAGAGAGAAGACCGAAGAAGAAAAGAAAGATTTGAGAAAAAGAGCTAATTATCGTGCTAGAAACAATGTCTACAACCTTATATCCACGAATGCGTGGTTCTGGAAAAAAGAAGATGACTCTACATTCCTACCCGTATTCCTCACTCTTACGTTCGGAGAAAATATTACTAACATCAAAGAAGGCAATTACTTACATAGTAAGTTCATTAAACGTCTTAACTATCACATACACGGCACGAAGAAAATGCAGTTAAAGTATCTATCAGTTATTGAGTTCCAAAAAAGAGGAGCAATACACTATCACATAATATTCTTTAATCTTCCCTTCATTCATAAAAGTGAAATATCAGAAATCTGGGATCAAGGATTTATCCTTATCAAGAAAATAGACGACAGAAAAAATGTAGCTGGGTATTTAACTAAATACATGTCTAAAGGTAATAACGATACAAGACTAGATAAGAAAAAACGATACATGTGCAGTCGTAAGTTACTTAGACCTATAGAAATAAATGTTCAAGAAGAAGCCTTAAAGCTTATTGAAAAAATCCCTCAGAAATACATTAAAAAAACAGACTCATTTAACTCTGACTATTTCGGACAAGTTACCGTTACGGAATACGATTTCGGGAAAGGCAAGACGGTAAAAGATGTTGTATACTATAGTTAGCATAAGCATGTTATGAAATATTTTATCTATCCTAGAAAATCAACCGATAGCGAAGACAGGCAAGTACAGTCATTGGACGCACAAGAAAGAGAAATGTTGGAACTCGCAGACAAGCTTGGGCTTGAGGTCGTGGGGGTCTTCAGAGAAAGTATGTCAGCAAAAGCAACTGGTAGACCTGTTTTTGCTGAAATGATTAAACAAATCAAACAAGGAAAAGCAGATGGAATTCTTTGTTGGAAGTTAGATCGTCTAGCCCGTAACTTTGCAGATGGCGGAAATATTATTGACCTACTGCAACGTTCAGTAATTAAAGAGATACGAACCTATGACGGAGTTTACCTTCCGACAGACAATGTTCTTGCATTAGCTGTCCAACTTGGAATGGCTAATCAGTACATTCGTGATTTAAGTGTAAATGTTAAAAGAGGTCTTAGAGAAAAACTATTGCGTGGAGAATGGCCAACTCAACCTCCTCTTGGGTATCTGAACGACAAACTTACAAAGAAAATTCTTGTTGATAAGGAGCGCGCGAGATACATTAAAAGAATCTTCTATCTCTACACAAAAGAAAAGAAAACATTAAAAGAAGTTACTAACATTTTATTTGAGGAAGGTTTCAAAAGTCGTGCAGGTAAGAAAATCTACAAGGGTGCAATAGCACGTATTTTATCTACGGAGTTTTATACAGGCACAATGGTTAGTAATGGTCTACGTTACGCTGGTAACCACGTACCACTCATCTCAAAGGAAGTATTTGACGAGGCTCGGTTAATTGCGGAAGGTAAAACGCAGGCACGTACTCAGTCGCTTTTCTTTCCTATGCGTGGATTTCTCACATGTGCCTCATGTGGGTGTGCTTTGACTGCTTCTCTCAAAAAAGGACACCAGTATTATTACTGCACCAACGGCAAGAAGATTTGTACCGAACACAAAACCTATCTTCGAGAAATTACCCTGTACCCCTTAGTTGCAGAAATTTTGACCAAATTAGCGTTCTCTAAGAGAAAGATAGAACTTACCTACAAAGCGACAAAAGAACGCACAGACTTACCAAATACTTACAACCTAGAAGTATTAGCAAAACTCAAGAAAGATTTAATCAATGTTTCTGTAAAAGAAAATAAGCTATTAGACGCTTTTCTCGAAAGCAACATTGCAAAAGAAGCCTATGATCTAAAAGTTATTGAGTTACGAAACGAAAAGGTTAGTATCCAAGTAGCAATTTCTAAACAAGAGGAGCTGAAACCAGTTGATACTTTGGAACCAGTCAAAAAGATATTTGAGCGAGGAATTACAATGCGAAATGACTTTCTTGGTGGAAATGATTTAGAAAAACACGAAATACTCAAAACCGTGCTTTGGAACATTAGTATCAAAGACGGGAAAATCATTACACGACAATATAAAAGCCCTTATCAAACGATAGCGAATAGTCCAAAAAACTTAACTATTTCGCAAATGCGGAGAGAGTGGGATTCGAACCCACGGACCTAATAAAAGGTCGACGGTTTAGTAAACCGTTGATTTAAACCACTCATCCATCTCTCCAGATGAAAACTATTTATACTTTACACGGGACGATGAGATTCGGTCACGAAACTTCTCGTCGCAAGCTCCTCGATAAAGTTTCGCGACCCCATATTCGAATCTCACGCAAGCCAAGCAGTTGGCTTGCTTCATCTTGGCTCGCTAGTGAACTAAAAAAGAGAACAGGGAGCTCTCTTTTTTAGTTCAAGCGGAGACGATGAGATTCGAACTCATGAAGGGCGTAAACCCTTGCCTCGTTAGCAGTGAGGTGCCTTCGACCAGCTCAGCCACGTCTCC
>CAYVMF010000001.1:32943-59416 GCA_964452605.1 uncultured Candidatus Saccharibacteria bacterium | reverse complement strand
CAGCGTAGCCCGATGGGCGACAGATTTTCTGTATGTTGTGATTGACCAGTCCCCCACCGACGCATGTAGGAAATATCCTATCATAAAAAGCCCAAGGTGTGAACCCGTGTGGTAGAATTCTTATATGATTAAATCCCTTATTCTTGCTGGTGGATGCTTCTGGTGTGTTGAGCATGATCTGCGGGCTGCGCCTGGTGTACTTCATGTAACTTCTGGATATTCTGGTGGCGAGAGTACATCCCCAACATACGAAAACCATACCGGACATCGCGAAGTGGTGTTAGTGGAATACGATGACTCCACAACGTCCTATAAAAAACTACTTCAATTTTTTATTGATCACATTGATCCAACAGATGCAGGTGGTCAGTTTGGAGACAGGGGAGAGAGTTATACAAGTGCAATCTACTACGAGACCGACGAAGAAAAACTGACCGCAGAAAATGTGCTAAATGAGTTAAACACAAGTGGTGTATACGAAGCGCCTGCTGTTGTAGAGATTCTTTCTCGAAAACCTTTTTATAAGGCAGAAGAATACCATCAGGACTACGCAGAAAAGAATCCACTTCGCTACGGGCTATACAGACAAGGCTCCGGTCGCGAAGATTTCGTACAGCGGATATGTACAATTCGCGAAGAGAAGCATATCTCATGGAAAGACTAGTGTATACTTTCGGTATATGGATATAGAAAAAAGGAAGCAAGAGCTAACACGAGAAGAAAAACATGTTCTGTTTGAGGGTGGAACAGAGCGTCCTTTTTCTGGTGATCTTTTAAATGAGGTTCGGGAAGGAATGTTTACATGTAAAGTGTGTGGTACTCCACTTTTTACATCTGATACAAAGTTTGACTCAGGAAGTGGTTGGCCATCATTTGATCAAGCAATTCCAGGTGCTGTTGAGTATATAGAAGATACAAGTTTGAATATGATTCGGACAGAAGTGAGATGTGTCACATGTCATGCGCACTTAGGACATGTGTTTCCGGATGGTCCGACAAAAACAGGAAGACGATACTGTATGAACTCAGTGTGTATGGAGTTTAAAGAAGAGCCTAAATAGTTTTGCGCGCCCATGCCAGGTGATACACTATCTATATGAACTATATTATTGTACGTACGTTAGCTGTTCTTGTTACAAGCTACCTTACAAAAGTCGGTGTTCCTGTTGTATTTGCGTTAAGCACTGGCTGGACAGCACTTTTGGTGGCTCTTGTGCTTGCAGTTATTAACCACACGATTAAACCGATCATTGTTCTTGTTTCTCTACCGATTACTTTGTTCACTCTTGGACTATTTTCGTTTGTCATAAACGGTCTCATGATTTTACTTGCGAGTAAAATAGTAACTGGTTTTGAAATCCCTTCACTTCTCATGGCGATTTGGTTTGCAATGGTAATGTCAGTCGTAAACTGGGTGCTTCACGTCTTTAAATAGCTTTTCTCTTGGAGAGATAGACTTCTCACATACCAGAAGTGAACACCATGCATTTCTGAGGGCAGGGAGTGGTTTGGCGAAGAAATGCACGGTGTGAACGAGGATTATGCGAGAAGCCTATGCAGTTGAGTTTTATTCTCCATAGTTGCATTCCATAAACCAGGTATGGTACAGTGAAATTATGAATACGTTTTCTACATATTTTTATATGCATATGTTCTGGCTTCGATCTCGAAGTCCGATTTCTGTGCTTGTAAAAAGGGTTGTAGGAAAATAGTCTCTTTATATATAGCAAGCAAAGAAACCGGCCTTTGAGATAGAGGTCGGTTTTCTTTTTTAACCGCAGGCAACTGCATTACTTTGGAGATAGAAAAAATGTTCTTTCAAAAAACAACCCTTGGCCCGTGGGAGGTGAATACTTCAGCCGAAGTAGTTCAGATGGGTGGACAAGAAGTGCAGACACTTCAAGGGTTTCTTCGTCCGTGGGCAGCGTGTTTCCCTAAATCGCAGAACTTGGCGGAAGCACACTTTGGGACGCCTTCCTCGCTTCTACGCTTTGACTACGTATGCGACCCAACTACAGGTCTCGTCCGTGTCTATGAGATTGAGGAGCGGCCGGCTGGACTTGGGCTCACCTCCCAAATCCATCCTGACTTTCTTGATAGGCTTCTGCCCATCATTACAGAACAAGAGGAGGTTCTCGGGCGTCTTTTCGCAATCTACGTCTCAGAAAAAAGAGACGGAACGAGCGACGACGAAGTCTTCGCCAAGAACTCGGGTATTACCTTGTTTCGGGGTGAGGTAGATGCTTACACGCTTCAGAGGCACGCTTGGTACGTACGTGCGAGCCGTGAAGAAGAAGGTATTGCGAGTGTCTTCACACCGCACTCACTTTCAACTATTGCCAACGAGGGAAACAAGTCCTACGGACAAACTCTTGGCTTTTGGAAGAAAGTTCACACAACGTGCGAACCTGACTTCAGTGAAGCCTTTGCGCTCAAACCGGCTTCGGGAAGTCGTTTCGAAGAGGTCCTGCTCTGGCATCCCGAAAGGAAACGGGAGTCAGGGTTTGCTACCAGGACAAAAATCATGGAGTCCATCAGGGCGGGAAGGGTTTCTTTCCTGCAGAAGTACGTACCACCGGAGCGTCCATCATTTCTTGATGAACGGTTCCAGATGATTAGGCGTGCCTACTTCGTCTGGTCTCCTGTGCACGAGCAATACGTATCGCTTGGTGGTGTGTGGGTAGCTACTCCGTCCGCACGGGTACACGGTACACGGGAGGCTGTGAGTGGGGTGCTACTGAGTCAGTAGCATGGTCCTCACTTGCTAAAAAAGGGAGCTTGCTCCCTTTTTGTTTTTTATTCATTAACAAGTTATTATTAAAAACTATGTGTAGACTACTCGCATTTGCATTCAAAGAAACAACCACAGAAGAAGAAAGAGTTAATACTATTTCTGCGTTTCAAATATTAGCTAAGACGGGGACGGTTCCTCTTACTATAGAAAAAGGCCACTATGACGGTTGGGGTATTGCTGTATATACAGTTGGAGTAACAGAACCAAAAGTATATAAATCTACTCTGCGCGCTGATGACGATAGTCGTTTTGATGCGACGGCACTATTACACGGTGGTGTGTTCCAAAGTGGTCTTGCCCACCTTCGCAAGAAAACAGTAGGAGATACGGCATTTGTTAACACTCACCCGTTTGTTGAAGGTAAGTACTCATTTATTCACAATGGAACAGTACAGAAAGGTAATGGACCATATGTGGAACTGAGTTCGAGTTGTGGTGGGGTAACTGACTCTGAAAGATTATTCAGAAAGTTCTTAACAACAGCGAGCGAAAAGCCAACACTTGATGCGTATCTGGAAATGCTGCTAACAACAAAAGAAAGATACCCAGGCTTTTCGGCGGTTAATAGCATTCTTCATGACGGAACATATATGTATATTTCTCGTTTTATAAATGAGGATTATCCAGACTACGTACGTTTTGGGCTAGAAGACTACTACACACTATACCTCGGTAGGACTTCCAATGGAGATATTATTGTATGTTCCGAAAAGCTTCCTTTTAAGGATGTTGAGTATACGCTACTTTCTAACAACACAATCTCTGTTATTAATCTTGCAACCGGTGAACAAGAGAAAGTAGAAGTGCTATAGCTGAACAGTTTTTGTTTTTGGTGAGTGGTCTTCCTGAATGTCCTCCACGTCTTCTTGAATTTCGTCGATATCTTCCTGCATTTCTTCCACGTCCTCCGCAATCTCCTCTACGTCTTCAGCGATTTCTTCTACATCTTCCGCAATAACTTCTACGTCGTGAGAAATTTCCTCCACGTCTTCTTGAATTTCGTCGATGTCCTTCTCTACATTGGCGATGGTGATCGATTGACGATTTACTGTCATCTGAATAAAAATCGCGAGATAAATTGCTTCAAGTGAAAGTCCTGTAGTGAGTACGAGTAGTACGCGGTCTAGAGGAACTCCAAAAAGTACAAGGCTAAAAGAAACTACAAAGGCGACAGTGTGGACGATAAGGGAGCTGACTGAGCCAATCCAAGAAGAAAAGGAAATGGCTAGCTTTTCCAGGTTTTCGTTGAGATTCCCTTGTGATTTAGAGGGGATTTGTTGCATGGTTTTACTATACCACAAACGTGGTAAAATAGGAGTATGACAACCATCATTCTTGTCATTGCATTAATCCCAATTATTATTATCGTTGGTATCGGGGCTCTTGCATATGTACTCATTAAAAAAATAAACACAACAAGTATGGAATCAAAAACAAAAGCAATTGACGTCTTTGTGTATCTCGGTATTTTTATTACCTTGATCGCGTCAGTCGCCAACATCATTCAAGTACTGTTTAAGGCAATTGAGATGCGCTTCACAGACATTCTCGAAGCTGGACAGTACGTGGATATTTACGGTGGTGATATGCGTATGGCAATTGCGTCGCTTATTGTGTTGTTCCCAATCTATCTCGCACTTTCATGGTATTCGTCACGAGACATTAAAAAGTTTCTTTTCAAGCGTGATCTTATTGTACGAAAACTATTCATCTATACAACACTCTTCGTTACTGCCTGCACACTTATCGGTGCGCTCGTGGCTACAATTTACACGTACCTAGGTGGAGAGCTTACTCTTCGTTTTGAACTTAAAGCACTGACAGTGTTTGTAATCGCTGGTGCTGTATGTGCGTATTATGTGTACTCTCTACGACGTGATTACACAAAGAAGACATACGTTCCTGATGTCATCACAGTACTCGCTGCGGTAGTGGTGCTTGGTTCACTTATCTGGAGCGTGTCTATTATTGGGAGCCCGGCAGAGATGCGTCTAAAGAGAATTGATGACACAAGACTAAATGACATCTCTCGTATTCAGCAAGAAGTATTTAACCACTTCCAGACAACAGAAAAGCTTCCGATTAACCTCGATGAGCTTAATGACGCTTTCCAAGGGTATGTAGTTCCTATGGACCCTGTTACGAAGGAGGCGTATACCTACAAGGTCGTACAGCAGCCAGTTCTTAAGATGAACTATACAACAAACAGAAAAGAGCTATCGACTACTGGAATCTTCGAACTCTGTGCGACGTTTGATACAGTACGCGAGTATGACTCTCGTGGAACTCCAGTGATTGGTAAAGGTGGTTCAGCGGACAGTTTCTACTCCGTGTCTAACTACTACTATTCTGGAGATATGACACCATTCTGGAATCACGGTGTAGGGGAAACATGTTTCAAGAGAATTATCTCTTCTGATATGTACTACGGTAGATAGTTCTACGAACTAGTAATATCGAAAAAGAAAAACGGCATACGCCGTTTTTCTTTTGTTTTGGTGATGACCTACCTTTTTCGACTTCCAGCTCTTTTCTTGTTAGTATTATAGATACTATGAATCCCTACGATCACATCGGTGTAGAAGCCTACTGGCAGAAGAAATGGGTGGAAGACTGTACCTATAGAACAGATACACACAGTGATAAAAAAACATTCTACGGTCTCGTGGAATTCCCATATCCATCAGGTGCAGGGCTTCACGTGGGCCATGTGCGTAGTTACACCGGAATGGACGTGATTGTGCGTAAGCGACGAATGGAAGGATTTGAAACGCTTTTCCCAATTGGATGGGACGCGTTTGGTCTTCCTGCTGAAAACTATGCGATTAAAACAGGAATTCATCCTAGTATTACGACACGCGAAAATATTGATACATTTCGACGTCAGCTACAGGCCTGTGGTTTTTCTTTTGACTGGGAGCGAGAAGTGGATACAACTGACCCGGCGTATTACAAGTGGACGCAATGGATTTTCCTTAAGCTGTACGAGAAAGGGTTAGCATATAAAAAACAGATGCCAGTTAACTGGTGTCCAAAAGATAAATGTGTACTCGCAAACGAGGAAGTGGTGGATGGTAAGTGTGAGCGCTGCGGTACTCCAGCTGAAAAGAAAGATAAAGAACAGTGGATGCTCGCTATCACTAAGTATGCTGAAAGACTCGATACAGATCTCGACGACACTGACTTCCTGGAAAGAATAAAAATTCAACAGCGTAACTGGATTGGAATGTCAGAAGGGTCTGAGATTGTGTTTCCACTGAAAGGAGCTTCAGCAAAGGAGTCAAAAAAGATTCTTATCGGTACTCGAAATGAGGCTAAGTTTAAAATGCTGACAGAGTGTTTTCCAAAAGACCTCGCTATTACATTCCTAAGTCTTAATGATGTCGAGGTGGACGACAGTTCACTTGTGGAGGGTCAGGACTTTCAAGAGAATGCGAAGAAGAAGGCCGAATTTTATTTCAAAGCAACTGGAATACCAACTATTTCAACAGACCACATCCTATGGCTTGCGAAGTGGCCTAAAGACAACGGCTACATGATTCATCTTCGTAAAGAAGCTAATCCGTTAAGTGAGCGGGCAACCGACGAAGAGTGTATAACTTTTCTAAAAAAATGGGTTACAAGTGTAGGCGGTGAATGTCCTGCGCATTTTGAATACGCTATTGCATTTGCAGATGAGCGAGGTTCTCAAAACTTTGTATCGTATCAGCGTAAGTACACATTGCAAGCCGTGCAGTCAAAAACGTTTTGGGAGGGTTATCCGACAGAGTCCCTTCTTATCGACGTTGAAACAGGGGAATATAAAGGAGACCAGGAGAATAGTTTTAGATATGGGGGACTTATTAGTGACCTAGACCGAGAGGTTCGTAAGTGGCTAGGGAACGATTCGTTTACTGTGTACACCACACGTGCGGACACACTCTTTGGGTGTACATATTGTGTATTAGCACCAGAGCATGCTCTTGTTAAGAAGTTACTCGCAAACGGTCAGATAACTAACAAAGATGAAGTACAGGCATATATCGATGCCGCTGTTCAAAAGATAGACATCGACCGCTCTGCAGAAGGTAAAGAAAAAACTGGAGTGAAACTAGAGGGTGTTATGGCGACTAATCCAGCCAACCAAAAAGAAGTACCTCTCTATATTGCTGATTACGTACTTGCGACATATGGTACTGGAGCGATTATGGCAGTGCCTGCTCACGATGAACGTGATGGTCAGTTTGCGAAGAAGTATGGGATAGATATTGTGTATGTAGTTGCTCACAAAATTGAGCTTTGGGGCTTGGATGCAATGCGTGAAGGGGTTGAGACGCTACATAGAAATGTAGTCGATGCAATTATCACAGACAAAGAAGGAGATGTGTACCTTGTGAAAGAAGATAAGGATCATACACATTTAATAGGTGGGGGAGTTGAAAATGACGAGACTGAAGAGGGGACAGTGAGACGCGAAGTAAGAGAGGAAACAGGCTTTACTGATTTTGAAGTTGTGAGAAAGTTTGCTCCACGTCTATATGTAGCTGGTTTCCGTCACACAAGACAAATAAATGGTACTAGTCTTGGGTGTGTGTATGAGGTTGTTTTAAATAGTGATGCAAGAGTTCACTCTGAAGTAGAGGACGGAAAACATGAGTTAGTAAAAGTAAAGAAAGAAGATGTTTTGAAAACGCTCACTGGCCTGCATCATCGTTTTCTTTTTGAGCAATACTTGAAAGGAAATAATGGGACTACTATCTGGAGTGAAGATGGGGTGCTTTGTAATTCTGGAGACTTTAACGGACTCACGAGCGCTGAAGCGCGAGTGAAAATTACAGAAGCCGTTGGTGGAAAAATTGTAAAAAAGTCGAAACTTCGTGATTGGGTGTTTGCTCGCCAACGTTACTGGGGTGAACCGATTCCGCTTGTGTATGACAAAAATGGAAAGATGTATCCAGTACACGAATCTGAACTTCCAATTACGCTTCCACAAGTTGATAAATATGAGCCAACAGATAACGGTGAGTCGCCGCTATATCAGGTGCCTGAGTGGGTAAATGTAAAAGGTCATATTGATGAGGCTGGGTACTTCCACGTGGATGAACAAGGTGAGCTCTTTCGTCGAGAGACAGACACTATGCCTCAGTGGGCCGGGAGTTCTTGGTACTTCATGCGCTACATTGACCCAAGGAATTCAAACGCGCTAGGGGATAAAGATATGCTTATGAAGTGGCTTCCTGTTACATGGTACAACGGAGGTATGGAGCATACGACGCTTCACCTTCTCTACTCTCGTTTCTGGTATAAGTTTTTGTTTGATATTGGGATGACTCCTACAAGCGAGCCGTATTATAAGCGTACTTCTCAGGGAATGATTTTGGGGACTGGTGGAGTTAAGATGAGTAAGTCCCTTGGGAATGTGATTAACCCAGATGTTATCGTAAAGCAATTCGGTGCTGACACATTGCGAATGTACGAGATGTTCATCGGTCCATTTGACCAAGCTGTGGCGTGGGATGACAAATCGGTTATCGGTATACGTCGATTTATAGACCGTGTCTATACACTTCGTACTAAGGTTACAGATAGTGAAGAGACGCTTTCTGTTACACATAAGACAATTAAAAAAGTTGGAGAGGATATTGAGTCGACTGCATTTAATACGGCGATATCATCGCTTATGATTTGTCTTAATGAGTACGAGAAAGAGGTGAATGTGAGTAAGGTTGACTTTGAACTCTTCTTGAAAGTGCTTGCGCCTTTTGCGCCATTTATTGCTGAAGAGCTTTGGAAAGAGCTCGGCAAGACAACATCTATCCACCTAGAAAGTTGGCCGTCGTTTGATGAGACTAAACTCGTTTCTGATTCAGTAACATACGTACTGCAAATTAACGGTAAAGTACGAGGGGAGGTTATCTTACCTGCTCAAACAGTCAAAGAAGACGTCCTAAAAGCTGTTAAAAGCCTAGAGGCTTACACTAGATATGTCGGGGATGCGGTGCCTGTGAAGGAGATATTTATTCCGGGGAAGCTTGTAAATATAGTAATTTGACGTTTTTGACAAGTTGTAGTAGTATATAATCAATAACCCATATGGCTGGAATCACCTTTAAACCAAAAGCAGTATCAAAAAAGCTGCTTACCAACCTCAACCCTCGCACTCGCGAGATTGTTGTTAATCGTTATGGACTTGAAAAGCCAGAGCGCATGACACTTGAGTCTATTGGAAAAACTTACGAAATCACTCGTGAGCGTGTTCGTCAGATTGAAAACTTTGCACTAGCTTCAATTAAGAAATCAAAAGAATATAAAGAGCATTCATTTGTATTTGACGAGCTTAAGGCGATTATAAAAGAACTTGGAAGTGTTGTTTCTGAAGATCATCTCATGCGTTCAATTTCAAAGGACCCTATTATTCAGAATCACATCAACCTCTACCTAGCACTTGGTGAAGATTTTCAGAAACATAAAGAAGACGATCACTTTCATTCACATTTCAGTACTAACGACAAAGTTGCTCACGATGTACGTGAGGCGCTTCGTACGCTCTATGGTTCAGTAAGTGAAGAGGACCTCGTTAAAGAAGAGGAAATATTTAACCGCTTCGTTGGACATCTTTCTGATGTGGTTGCTGAATATAAAGATAACAAAGAAGTTATCTACCGCTATCTCGCTCTTTCTAAAGTGATTGGTAAGAATCAGCTTTCAGAATGGGGTCGCACATCATCTCCACATGTAAAGGCTCGTGGTATTAAGGACTACGCATATCTTATTATGCGTAAAGCTGGACGTCCTATGCACTTTAAAGAAGTCGCCACAGAAATCAACAAGACATTTGGAAAGAAAGCACACGTTGCTACATGTCACAATGAGCTCATTAAGGATAATCGTTTTGTTCTCGTAGGTCGCGGTATGTACGGTCTTAAGGATTGGGGACATACAGGAGGTGTTGTACGAGACGTGATTGCAGAAGTTCTCAAAGAAGCGGGTAAGCCACTTTCAAAAGAAGAAATTATCAAGCGTGTACTTCTCCGTCGTATCGTAAAACCAAACACAGTACTTGTTAACCTTCAAAACGCTCGTCATTTTAAAAAAGTAGCTGGAGAATACACTCTCGCATAAATACTACATCAGGATGGCAACAAAAAACCGCGTAAGCGGTTTTTTGTTGCCATCCCACACACTATAATCTTCCAGCTCAAGTTCTGCATGGTATACTTTTCCTATATGCAATTCTTGATAGATGTTGTACTCGTACTCTGCTACTTGTTCATCACACTGCTTCTCTGTGCGTGGGTGTGGCGTTTCTGGAAGTTATATGTACACCAGAAACATCAGGCAAATATTGATTGGCTCATGCTTGAAGTAAAACTTCCTCGAGAGATTATGAAGTCGCCACTTGCGATGGAAAACGTGCTTACTTCTCTTACTCACGTCTCTGGGGTCCCGGTGTGGTGGAAAAGAAATATTCTAGGTAACCTTCCAATTTTTTCTTCACTTGAAATCGCCTCTATCGAAGGAACGATTCACTTCTATCTTCGTATACAAAGAAGATTTAGACCTCTTGTTGAGGCTAATCTTTACGCGCAGTATCCAGGAATTGAAACCGCGGAAGCTGACGACTATACGAAGCTGATGTATTACCACCATCTTTCTACAGACACAGAAATATGGGGTGCGACATATCCACTTGAAAGAAAGTGGGCTCCCACAAATCCAGAAACAGGGACCCCTTGGAAAAATGATAAAGGTGAGGACTATAAAATGAAGGCGGATTACTTGCCGATTAAGACGTATGTCGATTTTGGACTTGATCGTGATCCAAAAGAAGAGTTCAAGATCGACCCTATGACTCCGCTCCTTGAGTTTCTTGGTAGCGTTGGGAAAGATGAGCACGTGTGGTATCAAGTACTTGTTCAAGATGAAGGAAACTTCAACGGTGTTAAGGCTCCAAAGATGTACGTAAATGAAAAGACTCACGATCACTGGTCTTTGTCTGACATGGCTAATGAACGCAAGAAGCAGCTTCGTAAAATTAAAAAGGTAAAGAAAGGAGATTATGTGTACGACGAAAATGGTATTCCAAGAGAGATTAACGTTCCTAAAAAAGAAGGTGGTGGTTCTGAGGTGAAGGCGATGGTGTATGTTGATGACCGTGAGATTCAGGAAAGAAAAGAAAACCAGCTTACTGTTGAAGAAAAAGACGAAATCGAATCAATCAACTTAAAGCTTTCAAAGCCAATTATGCGTGTAGTGGTGAGACTCGTCTATATTGCAAAGAAAGAAGCATTTAATCCAAACCTTATTTCAAATATCTTCTTGATAATGAAGAACCATAACTCAGGAAGCCCGATTCGTAATGCTTTTGCGATTAGTCCGGTTGATAATTACGACTTCCCTTGGCAGAACTGGCTTAATCGTAGACTTCCGTGGCGTAAGGAAGAACTCTTTGAGTCTTATGTTGAGCGTGAAGGTTTTCATATTCACGCTGACTCAAGAGAGACTTTGGAACAGTGGGAAGACAGATTCTTCTGGTATTTCCCACTTCGTGTGAGAAAGATGTGGCGTATTTTTTACGAAGCAATATTCTACCCATTCCACCACCCAACATTCTCAGATATCATTACGCTTAACCTTGAAGAGTTGGCGAGTATTTATCACTTCCCAGGTACGACTGCTTCTACTCCAACACTTCCACGTATTGATAGCGCTAAGAGTGTTGCGCCAACTAATCTTCCACAGTAATGACTTCGTTTAAGCCTAAACAGTTCTCATTGGTTACATGTATTGGTGTTTGTATTGTTGTTTTACTTGCGATAGTTGGATGGGCTTCACTGAGTGTTCCTTCAGACTTTCCAGAGAACGCGCGCTTTACGGTACACGAAAACGAGAGTCTCTATACGATAAGCACACGTCTAAAAGAAGAGCGTATTATTACGTCCTCTACACTGTTTCGTGCGTGGATTTCTTTTATGGGCAAAGACCGTCATGTACAGCTAGGCGTCTATACATTTGACGAACCCTACACGCTTGGTGGAGTTGTTGCGAAATTCGTATCTGGTGTCGCAGATGAGCCCTTGGGGCGTATCACTATTCCTGAAGGAAGTACAACTGCTGAAATTATTGATATTGTGCGTAAGGCGGTGCCTTCCATCTCGTCTCAGCTTTTTAACCAGGCTGTAGCAAGCCGTGGTGGAAACGGAAAGTTATTTCCGTCGACCTACTACATTTTGCCTTCAAGTAACGAGGACCGCATTGTTGAATTACTCATAAAGACATTTGAAACAAAGTACGAGGATGCATTTGGTGAGAAAACATATCCAGCCCAAGTAAGAACACAAGAACAGGTTGTTATTTTAGCTTCCATACTAGAGGGTGAAGCAAATACGGAGAAAGACATGCGTCTTGTTTCAGGTATTTTACAGAAACGACTTTCAATTGGAATGGCACTTCAGGTAGATGTGGCCCTGGAAACGTATAAGGTGCGTGGACTACCAAAAGAACCAATAAATAATCCAGGAACTATGGCGCTTTCCGCGGTATTTAGTAGTGAGCCAAGTGAGTATCTTTATTATTTAACAGGAAATGATGGTACAATGCATTACGCAAAAACATTCGAAGAACATAAAAGAAATATTCAGAAATACCTTAGATAACAACAGTAATTTACTCCATGAAAACCCATAATCTCGCATTCATCGACACAGAAACCACAGGAACAGACCCCACAAAACATGAGATTATCGAGCTTGCGGTCATTATCGCGCGTCAGGTAGAACGGCCAGGTAAAGGGCCTTCGCTTGAGATAGTTGAAGAGTGTGAATGGAAAATTAAACCTAAGCATATTGAAACTGCAGAAGACGCAGCGCTTAGAGTAAACGGTTACAACGAAGTTGATTGGATGTTTGCTTCAGAGCTTAAGCCTGTTATGGAGCAGTTTGCAAAAAAGACTGAAAGCGCGATTTTCGTATCTCACAACTTAGTGTTTGATTATGGTTTTGTGTCGAAAGCTTTCGAAGAGACAGGAGTGGACAGCCGTATGCATTACGGGAAGCTAGATACCATTTCTATGGCACTTGCGCGATTATATGACGCACCACAGGCAGATAAGTTTTCGCTTCGTGCACTATGTGAATTGCTTAAGGTTGAGAATGCAAAAGCACACACGGCCCTTGCGGACACGCGTGCGCTTGTTGCTGTGTATCGAAAGCTAATGGGAGCTTAGGTACGCCTAATAGAAATAGTAATACGTAATGTATCTTATTGGCTGAACTCGCTGTTGGTAATAATATTGTGTGTTGTTCCAACCATGTGAGTAATTGTTGCCGTGGTTGTAGTACGTTGTTGGTATAGTCACGGGCGCATTAATAATTTGTGGTACAGGATATGGATTTGTGTAGTGGTACTGAGTTGGGTATGAGTAGTTTGAATTAACGTACGTGTACTGATTTGCATTGTACGGATAATGTTGCGCTTGTGCGATGCCAAGAGTTGCACCGGCTACCAAGACTGAGAAAAGTATCTTTTTCATGAAAGTTGGTGGTTAGTGGGTATACTACTATGGTATACCTATATTTTTCATATGTAAACACGCAAGAAGTTGCCTTATTTAGGCTTTTATTGTAGGTTGTTTAATGACACTGTTACCGCTTCGGCGGGGTTTAGATAAAAGGGAATATTCCATGATTCAGTACGGAACATATGGCATTCTTTGCGCTTCCCGTGAGGGCGAAGAGATGCATCAGGGCCTGATCGGCTTTCTTCGGGTGCGTGCCAGCGGATCTCTGTTCTTGTCAGACGGAAGCGGGGAAAAAGAATGGGAGGCGGAAATCATCTCGCCGACCTCACTACCAGGGCCAGGGGCTTACGCCTTTGCTCTGAAGCAGCAGTCTGGGCGCAACAAAGACATTAGCTGTTTTCTCAGGGGCGAAGCGGGATGGCGGCTATATGTTTACCGTACAGACGGAAAACTAATTAGCCTTGGCCAGATTGCTGTTTGTCCAGAGCTTCGCCAGGTTTTTGAGGAACTGGAAACAAGGGCAGGTCGCCTAGCCTAATCAGCAGGCCGCCCCTTCAAAGCGTACCTCCGGGTGCGCTTTTGCTTTATATGGATGAGAGGTTTACACTTGGTATCAATAGTTCCTGCGTTGTGTGGGGATACAAAATAAGGAGACAAAGATGACAACTGCCAAGTATGCCATCGTTACATGCAAACAGGGGGTGGTTGGACATCACCTGTTCCGTTTTTACCTTTGCTGGAAAAATGCCGATAGCGTTGGTCTTTACCAGCTTGGGGACAGATCGTCGACGCTGTATCTCTTTGGGGGCGTTGATGGTGCAGAAGGACACCATGACCAGTACTCCGTTTACTTAGACGAGAGTGACGGTGGAACGAAGATCATTGTCCGGCCACATGACGCACACCTTCGAGCTCAAACAAGACAGCAGATGTTTGTCTTCCTGAGGCTCGAAGGTGGGTGGGTCTGCGACGAGTATTGGCCGGAAGAAGCGGTCATACACGACTCAATTCAGTGTGGCAGCGATGGGCTTGATGCGCTGGCGCAGATTGCTTCCTTGGCTCGACGCCACTTCAAACCGTACTAATGCAAGACACTTGCGTTGGTGCGGTGTTTTGTTTTTCCGCGTTTGTTTTTTCTGTGATAGGTGGTAGATTAAGTCGATGAATGCTAAGAAAGGAAAAGTATATATAGGAATGTCAGGCGGAGTAGACTCGTCGCTTTCAGCGGCGCTCCTTAAAGAAGAAGGCTATGATGTTACTGGCGTATTTATTAAAGTCTGGCAACCGGATTTTATTGAATGTACTTGGAAACAGGACCGATTAGACGCGATGCGTGTTGCATCAGATTTGAACATTCCTTTTGTGACATTAGATCTCGAAAAAGAATATAAGCAAGGAGTGATTGATTATATGATTGAGGAATATCGTATCGGGAGAACACCAAATCCAGATGTGATGTGTAATCGAGAAGTAAAGTTTGGTGCTTTTCTACGCTGGGCAAAAGCGGCTGGTGCGGATTACATCGCTACAGGGCATTATGCACAGACAGATAACGAACATCTTTTGGTAAGTGAAGACACAAACAAAGACCAGACATATTTCCTATGGACGCTTACAAAGGATGATTTACAGCATGTGCTTTTCCCGGTGGGGCATCTGACTAAGGATGACGTTCGTAAAGAATCTCAAAAAAGAGGATTGTATACAAGTGGAAAGAAAGATAGTCAGGGATTATGTTTTGTAGGGACTATTGATGTAAAGACATTACTAAAAGAATATATACAAGAAGTAGAGGGGCAGGTCGTTACTGAGGAGGGAGAGGTAATGGGTACTCACGAGGGTGTGATGTTTTATACGATAGGTGAGCGGCACGGTTTTACTATCACAAAGAAATCTACAGATGAGCGTCCGTACTATGTGGTGAGAAAAGATTTTGATACTAATACGCTTGTTGTTTCGCATGATAAACCGCACACAGAAGTAAGTGAGGGTATTTCACTTGAGAGGGTTTCTTTTGTAAGCGGTGAACCAGAGGATGGAAAAGTATATGAAGCACGAGGAAGATATCGAGCACCGCTTGCGAAGATAACCATACGAAAAGAAGATGGCTGGAAAGTGTATGTAAAAGAAGGCGAGCTTGTTGCAACTCCTGGGCAATCATTGGTCATCTATGACCGAGAAAAGTGTATCGGCGGGGGAATTATGAAGTAAATACAGAAAAAAGAAGAAATGAAAAAAGGGCCAGCCGAAGCTGCCCTTTTTATCGCCAGAGTCCTTTCGGACTTTTGGGGTTACTGGCGTCCCCAGCGCGTGCGGCCCTGCTTGATCAGCTTGGGCTCCTCGCCTTCTGCCAACTGGCTGGCTGCCGGTCTCGGGGTCCTGTTGTCATGCCGGAATTTCTGTTTTTTTCCGCCGGGCTGCTTAATCGTCATGCTGATGGCTCCTCTGTTACATGATGCGCGAAATGCGCAGTAGTCATTCGAACCAGTTCCGAACAACTTGCACTATCCTACCACGCTTTTTCAAAAAGAAAAATGTGGAAAGGGCTGTCGAATTCGACAGCCCTTTAGAAGCGAAACAGTCCCGTTGGGGCCGCGTCGCATATTGCTTTGATTTCCTCACGATGAGGGAGAAGTAGGGCGATACCTTCTTCGTCCGTCATGTGAAGCGCCAAGGAGAGTTTTTCGCGAAGTAGAGGTGATGCCACCACACGTAGATCATCCCTCCAGGGTTTATACCAAGTATCCGAAAGCACGTGTTCAACATGCAGTGGGTGTTCGGCTTTTCCGCATGGCCAAGTTACAAGTACATGGCTTTCGTCCCAAAGACAGAGTCTAGGGAATCTGAGCCAGGTACTATGTAACACGGTACATAGTTGCTGCATGTCAGCAGTCGACCATGTCTTGTCGCTGTGCGAGCACTTGCGACTGAAACGAGGTAAAGATGCCGAAGAGTCGCTCTGCCTCGGGGTCGCCAACGACGGCGATCGCGGCTGAGCAGCAGAGGCGGAAGCCGGTTTTCACTTTGCAGCCGAGTTCAACCGACAGCCATTCTTCGTATTCGGTACGGATCGCGTCAGCTGCGAAGAGTTTCGCCATTTGCTTCATCGTGTCCGGGTCCGAAGACGTGAACTCAATGAAGCCGACGCGTTGCATGTGGTCCGACGGAGCATCGTCTGCCCCGTAAGCCGCACGCACTTTGTGTTTGGCGATCGCACCCTTGAAAAGGGCGATAGCCAGTGGGAAGGACTGCGTGATGACTCGCAAGCGTGCAGGGTGGGAAAGTTTCTCGCCCTGTACGCACTTATCAATCGCCCAGTCTGGGACACTGAGACTCATCTGGTTCTCCTTGGGTTGGTAATGAACTTCAAAATATCATGCTTTTGCAAGCATGTATTTGTGTTTAAGGTTTTTTGTAACTAAAACACAAATACATGCTAACAACTAGCTTTCTTCTGCTTCGCCCGCTTTGATTTTGTGGAACTCACGCATAGCGGCTAATCCTCCACGTCTTTTAAGTGAGTTAATATTCGTAATTATGTTTTTTGCTGCCAATGCTGTCTCTTCTTTTAGTTTTGAATAGTCGTAGTAAGCAAAACCTTCATCAAGAGGTATCTCGCCAAGAACTTTATCTTTGTGCATTTCTGTGAGCTCTCTATAGAACTCGTTGTTCATAGGTTTATTGATGATGAGGTGGCAGGGGATGAGAGCTTTTTTACAGAGGGTGAGAATTTGCTCCATTACTTTTATGCTGTTTCGATGTGGTTCGACCACGACGATAACTGTATCAATACCCGCATAAAGTCCGTAGTTAATCATGTCTACCCCCGCAACGCTGTCAATTACTACCCAAGCATCTTTCTCGTCAAGAAAACCTAGATAGTATTTAAGGGGGCCTGAAAGACCGTGTGCACACTTCCCGCGGTGCATAACGTCAGGGTCTCCTAGCCCTACGTTAATGAGAGAAATATTATTTGCTACGTTTGTTGCAATTGAAGCCGTATAAGCATCCGCCGGTTCTACTGAAAAGTGAGGGAGAGATGCATCATCTTTATCCAGTATCGAAGTAAAAGCTTTTCCTTGTTCGTAAGCCACAATGTCAAAAAACTCTTTGTCAGTCTTTTGCATCTGGGGAAGTTGCTCGTAGTCTAAGCCTAAGTTAGAAGTTAGATCCATATTATGGTCAGCGTCAATAGCTAACACACGACGTCCTGTGTCGGCGAGGGTGTTACTTATGAGCCAGGAAACAGTACTTTTACCGCTTCCTCCTTTTCCTACAAATGCAATTTTCATAGAGGTATATTTATATGCAAGTAATTCGCATGTAAGAATCCTAACATAGTAAAAGGCCAGATGCAAGTTACTTGCATCTGGCCTTTTAGACTTCTCTACGCGTAGTAGCTATGCGTGGTCGTGGTGAGCGTGTTTTTTGTGGTATCTGATTTCTAAGTAGAGAATCCAAAGTACTACTGCACCAAGTGAAGAGACACTGGCGATTTCAAGCGCATGAAATTGCTCATGATCAAGTTGTTTCCCAAGAAGATATACGAATAGTGCGGCAATAGGTGAACCGGCCTGTGCGTATATTCCATACAAAATTGTTTTCTTTATTGAAAGTCCAAGTGCACGAAACAGGGTAAGTGTGCCCATTATTTTCGGTAGCTCATGAATGATGATACCAATTGTGGCCGCAGAACCAAGGACCGGGCTCACCAAATAAGTTGCTCCGATGACTGCGCCGTCTATGAGTGAGTGAAAAGCTTCACTTATCACGATACCTTTTGCACCACCTTCTTCCTTGTTATGTATATGGTTGTGATTAAAACGAGACAGAATAAAGACAGTAATAAGCGCTGTTATTCCGCCAACAAAGATGTCTTGTAAGGTAAGTTCAGACCCATGTTCTTTAAAGGTTGCAAGTACGGTGTAGAGTAGGGCAGCTACACCAAGTAGCAGAAATAGGTATTTTGTTTTACCTGTGAATAGATTTCGTCGAAGTAAAATTGCGAGTAACGCAAGAAGCGGTAATGCCGAAGCACTGATAAAAGTAAGAAGAAGAGATGAGTCCATATGTCTTAATAGTCTACGTTATTGTGTGTGTATTTGCAAATGCGTTGCATATAGAACAACACGTGATATACTGTATTCATATGGCAACGTACTCAATCGCTGACCTAGAAACACTTATTCGAGAGGCCGGTCTTCGCGTAACCGATCACCGTGTTCTTGTGCTTCAAACTATCGCAAAGGTGAAGCAGCCTATTACTGTGTATGAATTAGTCGACGAGCTTCGCAAGAAAGAAAATATAGACCAAGCTACCGTGTACAGAAATCTAAACTCACTTCATGAGGCGGGTATATTGCGCCGACTCGATTTTAATCACGGACATGCGCACTATGAACTGGAAACAGGAAGAGCTTCGTATCAGGTGGTGTGTGGTAAATGCGAGACGATAGAAAAAATAGAAGGGGTGTCAATGGATGAGACGATAAAAAAGATGCTCCGTAAAACAAAGAAGTTTCGTACGACAACGACTCACTCGTTAGAAGTGTACGGCCTCTGTAAGTCCTGCGCGTAATTTAAAAATACTTTGTGATGGTATACTGGTCATATGATAAAAGTTGGAAATAAAGCACCCTCATTTTCTCTTTCAGACCAAGACGGAAACATTCATAATCTTTCAGACTACGCAGGAAAGAAAGTGCTCCTCTACTTTTACCCAAAGGATGACACTCCAGGGTGTACCACTGAAGCCTGTAACTTTCGTGACGGTTATGCGGAGTTTAAAAAGATGGGGCTTGTCATTTTAGGAGTGAGTAAAGACGGAATTAAGAGTCATAAAAAGTTTGCAGAAAAATTTGACTTACCATTTCCATTACTTGCTGATGAGAGCACAGAAATAGCTAAAGCCTACGGTGTATGGAAATTAAAAAAGTTTATGGGGCGCGAATATATGGGAATTGACCGTATGAGTTTCTTGATAGACGAACAGGGGAAAATCGCCAAAATCTACGAGTCTGTAAAATCCGCTGAACATGCAGACGAAGTAAAAGGGGATTTGAAATAGTAATGAAAAAGCCGCCTGTGAGGGCGGCTTTTTTGTGGGTGTTGCACTTGCTTACTTCGCCGGAGCGAGTTCGGTCTGTGCAATAGGCAGAGCTGTTCCGGAGAACGACAGCTCGGGCGGGAAACGCACGGCTCCGTCGGCAAGGAGTCCTTGGACAAGGGCCAGGTTGCGCCTTCTGTCTTGCACCCAGTAGTTGGCGCCATTGAACGTCATCACGAGCGTGAAATCCGAGCGGAGTTCCAGCCTTTGCAGGCTGCCAGGACCGAAGACCAGGTCTTCGTTTACCGGTTTTCCTCCGCGCGTACTCACGTGCATCTTGAGTCCGCCATTCTCTTCGCAGGTCGCGTTCACGCGCGCCGCAATAAGGGCTTTTTGCCCGCTGGGGTCTTCCCCGATATCGGTGTCCATCTGTTTCTCCTGTGTATTACAAATTGCACTCTGAGGTGCAGGCGTAGACGTGCCGTTAGTTGCCATTAGGAACGTCTTCGGTAATCCTATACCTTGACAGCGGTGTTGTAAAGTCGTGTTTGTGCAAAAACATAATCGAGAAAACACATAATACTTGAACAGCGAATAGACGGCTTATTTATTCAGCGCTTGCTCAATTGCAGCTTGGAAGTATTCGAACGGTCGAGCTCCTGAAATTGAGGCAACTACTTCGTATCCATTTTTTGTTTTTGCGAGGATAAATGTAGCTGGAGTACCTTCGACGCCTGCGTTTATTCCGTCTCCAATAGCTGCGTTAATCGCATCAGAGCTTGTCTGATCTTTCATACACGCTGTAAAAGATTCGAAGTTTAAGTTGATTCCTTTTGCGATATCGTCTTTTGCACCTTGGGGAAGCGCGGTTGTTTGATTTGCGAGCTTGTATCCAAAGAGAGCATCTACATATTCATAGTATTTTTTCGTTCCTCCAACTTTACCTGCACATTCAATTGCTCGCCCTTCTTCAAAAGCGTTTGGGTGAATGCTCGTAAGTGGGAAATGTCTGTAAATAAAACCAACTTTCTTTTCGTAGGCGGTCCGCAGTTCTTTCATTGTGCCGTGTAGTTGCACGCAGTATGGACATTCTGTGTCAGAATATTCGACAATAAACACATCACTGTCAGCGTTACCTTCTATATAGTCGGTTGCGTCAGGCACTTTACCTGTGAAGTATGTAGCGATTTCGTTTGTAGTGCTTGTACCTCGTACGATGAATCCATGTGCCACGATGCTACACGCAATTATGATTGCGCCGATGATCACAGCATTTGGAGTTGAGTGCTGTATGCTTTTTATTTTTGTACTAAGTGCTTTAAAGATGTGTGTGATTTTTTGCATTGTAGTTTATACTGATTGTTGAAAAGTATATCATGTCGATCCTTCCTCACATTACTCCTGTATTATTTCGTAAAGTAGTTATCACTACCATTCTTGAATTTGGGCCACTTGTATTGTTTCTTATTGCGTATGATTTCTTTCATATCTACAAGGCGACATTTATTTTGATGGGAGCCACTATTCTCTCCACGGTTATCATGTACCACAGAGAGAAGCGTTTACCATATGCTGGGCTGTATGTAGCCTTTCTGACTATTTGTTTCGGGTATCTCACTTTAACGCATCAAAATCCAGGGTTTATTCAGCTTAGAGACACTGTGTATGATGTTATCAATGCGTTAGTACTCCTGGTTGGGCTTCTCTTTAACGTCTTATTCCTAAAAATTGCGTTTAATAATGTAATCCCGATGACGACACATTCGTGGAGGCGTCTTACATACGCGTGGGTGCTCTTCTTTATTTTAGCTGCACTTGTAAATGAATATATTCGTCAGTTCCAACCGTTTGATATCTGGATTACGTACAAGACAGCGATGATTTTTATTACGACTATATTTGGTTTCGGGGCACTGTTTCTTTTCTATGAAAAAGACTCGCGATAATGGGTCTTTTATGATATACTGTCGCCCATGTCTGAAGTAACAACAGGAGTAGAACACAGCTCAATCTTTCGTGTTCACGAACCGCTTCCAACTATCTCTTCTCACGTTTTTGGGGATGTTGGTATTTTTTCTATTGCAAATACCACAACGACTATTGCGCTTATTACGGTTCTGATTGTACTTCTGGGGGTATCTATGCGTGGTTTCAAAATGATTCCTTCTACGTTCCAGCACCTTTCAGAGCTTTTGTATGAATCAATTCTTTCCTTCATTGCTCAAATTATGGGGACAACTGAAAAAGCAAAGAAAGTTGTTCCGTACGTTGGAGCGGTGATGTTGTATCTTATTATCGCGAACCTTCTCCCGATGATTCCGTTTGTATCGAGTTTTTATATTACTACCTCAGACGGAGGGCATATACCACTTTTCCGTGGGGCAACTACAGACTTTAATACGACGTTTGGTCTTGCGCTTGCGGTTGTGGCATCGATTCAGTACTTTGGAATGAAAGAGCAGGGAGTATTTGGTTACCTTTCACACTTCATACAAATCAAACAAGTGTACAAAGGCTTTAAGAAGAGTGTTGGCGAAGGCATGACAGGTATTGTTGGTTTTTTGGTAGGACTTATTGAAATCATTTCAGAGTTTGCAAAAATTGCTTCACTCTCACTTCGTCTTTTTGGAAACATGTTTGCTCACGAAATGCTTACTGTTATTTTACTCGGTGCGTTTGCGTTTGCAGTTCCTGCGCTATGGATGGGTATGGGGGTTATCGTTGGTATCGTACAAGCGCTTGTGTTCTCTGCGCTTATTACGGTGTACTATTCATTGGTATTGAAGAAGGAAGGTTCAAATCATCACTAAAATCTTTGACGGACAGCAGTATTTATTGTAGTTTAATATAAACACTTTAAAAGGAAGTGAATGCTCTACAGCCAGGCTATGGCTGTTGTTTTTTACAAGGAGACAGAAATGTCCACTCAAATCCGCTCTGCAGTAAACGCTCTTGGTCCGCTTGACGGCCGCTATGCACGCAAGATGGAAAGCCTTGCTACGATTTTCAGCGAGGCTGGTCTCATGCACCGGCGCGTGAAGGTCGAAGTCGCTTGGTTCATTGCTCTCGGTCGGCTTGGTCTCAAAAATTTTCCTCATCTTTCAATGGATTCGATCAGGTTTCTTGAGGCGCTGGTCAAGGATTTCTCTTCCGCCGACGCCGACGCCATCAAAGAAGTCGAAAAGACTACCAACCACGACGTGAAAGCCGTCGAGTACTGGCTCAAGTCAAAGTTCAAAGGTCGCCCTGAGCTTGTGGCGGTATCTAACTTTGTGCACTTTGCGTGCACGAGTGAAGATATCAACAATGTCAGTCACGCCTTGCAGCTCAACGCTGGGCGCTATGCGGTGGTCTTGCCTGCGCTGGACGCTTTGATTTCCAAGCTGCGGGAGATGGCACACGCTCATGCGGCCGTGCCCATGCTCAGCCGTACACATGGTCAGACTGCCAGCCCGACGACTGTGGGGAAGGAAATCGCCAATGTCGTTGCACGGCTCAACAAGGCATATCAGCAAATCGAGGCCGTGGAGCTCATGGCCAAGATGAATGGTGCAGTGGGTAACTACAACGCTCATGTGGCGGCCTATCCCAACGTGGACTGGGAAAGGTTCTCCAAAGAAATCGTGGAGGAGAAACTCGGGTTGAAGTTTCAGCCCTACAGCATCCAGATCGAGCCGCACGACTACATGGCCGAGCTGTTCGACGCGGTCGCGCGGACCAACACCATCCTGATTGATTTTTCGCGCGACGTCTGGGGCTATGTGAGCCTCGGCTATTTCAAGCAACAGCTGAAGGCCGGTGAGGTGGGCTCCAGTACCATGCCGCACAAGATCAACCCGATTGACTTCGAAAACGCCGAAGGCAATCTGGGTCTGTCCAATGCACTGTTGCGCCACATGAGCGAGAAGTTGCCCATTTCGCGCTTCCAGCGCGACCTGACCGACAGCACCGTGCTGCGCAACATGGGTGTGGCGCTTGGATACGCGGTGCTGGCCTACCAGTCGCTCATGACTGGTCTAGGCAAGCTGGAACTGAACGAAGCCGCAATTGCGGCGGATATCAACGACGCGTGGGAGTTGGTGTCTGAACCGATTCAGACCATTCTCAAACGTGAAGGGCAGGGCGACGCCTATGAAAGGCTTGCAAAGCTTACCAAAGGCAACGTGGTAACGTCTGAGGTGATCCGCAAGTTCATCGACGACCTGGATGTACCTCAAAAGGTGAAGGAGGAACTCTGGCGATTGAACCCGAGAACCTACATAGGTCTTGCGGAACAGCTCGCGAAACGGATCTGATCTTTTTGCGTCGTTCGACGCACCTCACAAAAAGCCCGCACTAACTCACGAAGGTGCGGGCTTTTTTCATTGGTTTATCCCACATGAAGCCCTATCAAAAGTCTTTAATTTGTGCTATACTTTCACCAACAGCCGTTCAGGCGCGTTTTTATTGAATAATATTTAATTTATGACACCAGAAGCAGCAATTTATATAGCAAAAGGAATGTGTATTATCGCGATGCTTGGAACAGCTATCGGACAGGGATACCTCGTTGGTAAAACAATGGAAGCTATCGGACGTAACCCAGATATCGAAGGTTCTATCTTCTCAAAGATGATCATTGCTATTGCGATGACAGAAACAACAGCGATTTTCGCGCTCGTTGCATTCTTCCTACTTGGTTAATAACTAATTCACGTTAGTTATCTAACGCGAATTACTAACGCCAGGCGTTTAGTATTTACCTATGCAAACCATTCTTAACATTCTCTCATCAGTTGGTTTCAATTGGCATGTTGCACTTGCTAACTTTGTTAACTTTCTTATTATTCTTTTTCTCTTGAATCGTTTTATCTTTAAGAAAATAGGAAAGACTATCGATGATCGAGATATGGTCATTAAACAAGGTCTTGTTGACGCACAAGAAGCAGCTCGTGCAAAGTCTGAAGCCTTTGAGAATAAAAACGAGATTCTTCGTAACGCTGAAGCAGAGGGGCACTCAATTCTAAATGATGCTCATGCAAAAGCTGAAATTCTCGCAACTAAAATACAAGATGACGCGGCTATTGTTGCATCAAAAGTAATTAGTGAAGCTGAAGAGAAAAAAGCTAATGCCAAAAAAGAGGCCGAAAAAGAATTTGCTGAGGTTGCGCCACGTCTCGTTGCGGAACTTACAGAGAAAGCGCTTCGTGCCACAATGACCAAAGACTTAAACGACAAGATTGTTCAATCTGTCGCACACTAAACCATGCTTTCTCGACGTATAGCTCAATTACTTCTCAGTGGAAACGTCTCAGTAGACGGGGTTATTTCTTATCTTAAAGAGCATAAGCTAACAAGTCTCTTCCCACATGTGATGCGACATATGAAAGGAGCTGCTGTTCGTGAGAAGGCACATAATACACTCATTATTGAATCTCCGTTTCCTTTAGATAAAGAAGCGATAGACGCAATAAAGAAACGTATAGGAGAAGAGGTTGCAGGAGTAGAAGAAAAAGAAAACAAAGACTTACTCGCAGGATTCACCGCTAAGTTTAAAGACAAGGAGTATGACGCAAGCGCCAGAACGATACTAAAAACATTTATTCACAACTCATAATTATTCACCACTATGTCAGTAGAAACAATCATTAAGGATCTCGAAAAGAAAATAAACGCACTTGGAACAGATGTTGCGGAGCAAGAGATTGGTACCGTTATCTCTGTGTCTGATGGTATCGCTCGTGTATCTGGACTCTCTTCTGTTGTGTCGATGGAAGAAGTTGTGTTTGCGTCTGGTGCTCGTGGTATTGCGCTTAACTTGGAAGCTGACATGGTAGGTGTGGTGATTATCTCTGGAGGAGACGGGGTTCGTGAAGGTGAAAGTGTTCGTCGCACTGAAAGCGTGCTTGCGATTCCTGTAGGGGATGATGTACTTGGAAGAGTTGTGGATCCACTTATGAACGTGCTTGATGGTGGAAAAGAACTAACTGCAAAACACAAAGAGCTTGTAGAAAAAATCGCACCTGGTGTGATGACTCGTGAGCCTGTTAACCAGCCGCTACAGACTGGTATTAAAGCAATTGACGCAATGATTCCAGTTGGACGTGGACAGCGTGAACTTATCATCGGTGATCGTCAGACAGGAAAGACAACGATCGCAGTTGATACAATCATTAACCAAAAAGGGAAAGGTGTTATCTGCGTGTATGTAGCTATTGGACAAAAAGAATCAAAAATCGCCCAGATTGTAGAGAAGCTAAAAGCTGCGGGTGCTATGGACTATACAGTTGTTGTACTTGCAGGTGCTTCTAAATCAGCCGCACTTTCATATTTAGCGCCGTACTCTGGTGTCGCTATTGCTGAGTACTTTATGAACCAGAAGAAAGACGTGCTTGTGGTATACGATGATCTTACAAAGCATGCGATTGCATATCGTGAAATGTCTCTTCTCCTTAAGCGTCCACCTGGACGTGAAGCATATCCTGGAGATGTATTTTATCTTCACTCACGTCTTCTTGAGCGTGCGTGTCGTCGCAATGAAGAAGCGGGAGGTGGCTCTATCACTGCGCTTCCAATTATCGAAACTCAAGCGGGAGACATCTCAGCATACGTTCCAACAAACGTTATTTCGATTACTGACGGACAAATCTTCCTCGATGCGAACTTGTTCTACAAGGGTATGCGTCCAGCGATTGACGTAGGACTTTCTGTATCTCGTGTGGGAGGTTCTGCCCAATCAAAAGCGATGAAGAAAAATGCCGGCAAAATGAAGCTCGCTATGGCACAGTATCGTGAACTTGAATCGTTCGCACAGTTTGACTCTGACCTTGATGCAGATACAAAGCAAACAATTGAACGTGGAAAGAGAACAGCAGAAATGCTTAAGCAAGCAAACGGAAACCCTCTTCGAGTTGGTCTTCAGGTTGCGTCAGTATATGCAGTAAACAACGGCTTCTTAGACACTGTATCTGTGGCTGAGACTGGTGCGTGGGAAAGCGCACTTCATACATATCTAGACCAGTCAGAAAAAATGCTTATCGAATCTATTGAAGGCAACTGGAATGATGAGATTGAAAGCGGTCTAAAGAAAGCGCTTGAAGCATTTAGTACTAACTATGCAAACAAAGGTAATTAAACAAAAAATAAAGAGCGTTGG
>CAYVMF010000001.1:0-32843 GCA_964452605.1 uncultured Candidatus Saccharibacteria bacterium | reverse complement strand
AAGAAACTTAAGATAATTACTGTAGGTAAGTTTTCAGAAAAAGTTGCAAAGAAGCTTCATCTTCCAGTGGTTGCATCTTTTACACATCCAGTGCTTAGTGTGCACGACGCACGCGTGATTGCGAAACTTATCGTAGACAAGTACACCGCAAAAGAAATTGGCACAGTGCGTATTGTGTATACACACTTCACCACAGCGTCTACTTTTACCCCAACAATGCTTCAGCTCCTTCCTTTTGATTCAGAAGGTCAGCCAGATACTCGTGGTGAGCCGCGATACGCGTACGAGCCCGACCAAGAGCAGGTTCTTGAAGCGATTATTCCAATGATGCTTCAAAATATTATCTATGGTTCTATTCTTGAAAGCTACGCGTCAGAACACTCAGCGCGTATGTTTGCTATGAAGAACGCAACTGACAACGCTGGTGAAATTCAGGACGATCTCAAGTTGTTCTACAACCGTGCTCGTCAAGGTGCGGTAACACAAGAAATTGCTGAGATCACTTCAGGTGCTATGGCACTCTCTGCATAATTACTATGAAAAAAATTCCTGACAATGCAATAAAGGTATTCTCTGGAATTGTATTTGATGTATATCACTGGCAGCAAGAAATGTTTGACGGATCTACAGAAACATTTGAGGCGATAAAAAAGAAAGATACTGTTACTGTTGTGGCGGTAGCCGGAGATAGAATCATAGTAAATGAAGAAGAGCAGCCAGGATACGGAGTGTTCCAAGCTTTGCCAGGTGGGCGAGTAGAAGAAGGTTCTTTAGTACTTGATGATGCGAAGCGTGAGCTCGCAGAAGAAACTGGATATACTTCAGATGACTGGCAACCCTGGTTTGTTTCAGACCCATGGAACGCTGCAAAAGTAGAATGGAATAACCACTTCTTTATCGCTCGAAACTGTAAGAGGACAGAAGAGCAACATTTAGATGCAGGAGAAAAAATTATAGTCAATCTCCTAACCTTTGAAGAATTCTTAGAGTTTAGACATAACCCAAAGGCTAGAAACAAAGATTTGTTTGAATTATTAGAAAAAGCGAGCCAAGATGAGACGGAAAAAGAAAAGTTAAAAACATTATTAGGATTATCAACGAATAACTAACACCACCACTATGAACAAAGGAACAATCACACAAATTATCGGTCCAGTAGTAGACGTAACATTTACTGGCGAAGTGCCTGCAATCAAGAACGCGCTTCATATCAAACATGAAGATGGCACTGTGCTTACACTTGAAGTGGCGCAGCATCTTGGATTCTCAGATGTGCGTGCGGTGGCGATGTCTACAACAGATGGTCTTCGTCGTGGAATGGATGTGGTGGATACTGGTGCGCCAATTTCTGTTCCGGTTGGACAGCAGGTGCTCGGGCGTATGTTTGATGTGGTGGGTCAACCTATTGATCTTAAGCCCGCACTTAAGGGTGATAAGACATACTCTATTCACCGCGCAGCGCCATCTTTTGATGAGCAGTCTACAAAAGCTGAAGTGCTCGAAACTGGTATTAAAGTTATCGATCTTATCTGTCCATTCCTTAAAGGTGGAAAGGTTGGACTTTTCGGTGGAGCCGGAGTAGGAAAGACTGTGGTGATTCAGGAACTTATTCGTAACATCGCTGCGGAACACGGAGGATACTCTGTGTTTGCCGGAGTAGGTGAACGCTCTCGTGAAGGTAACGACTTGTATCGTGAAATGGAAGAATCAGGCGTACTTGATAAAACAGTGCTTGTGTTTGGTCAAATGAACGAGCCACCAGGAGCTCGTGCTCGTGTAGCGCTTTCTGCGCTTTCAATGGCGGAGTATTTCCGTGATGAAGAAAACAAAGACATTCTTCTTTTCGTTGATAACATTTTCCGATTCACTCAAGCGGGTTCTGAACTCTCTGCACTTCTCGGGCGTATGCCATCAGCGGTAGGATATCAACCAACGCTCGCAACAGAAATGGGACAACTTCAGGAACGTATTACTTCAACAAAGAAGGGTTCTATTACTTCTATTCAGGCGGTATATGTACCAGCTGACGACCTTACTGACCCAGCGCCTGCGACAACGTTTTCTCACCTAGACTCAACAGTATCTCTTTCTCGTCCACTTTCTGAGCTCGGTATTTACCCAGCGGTGGATCCACTCGATTCATCATCAACTATCTTGTCTCCAGAAATTGTAGGACAGGAGCATTATGACGTAGTGCGTGGTGTACAAAAAGTACTTCAGCGTTACAAGGACCTTCAGGATATTATCGCCATCCTTGGTATGGACGAACTTTCAGATGAAGATAAAAAAGTAGTAGGACGCGCACGTCGTATCCAGAAGTTCCTCTCACAGCCATTCTTCGTAGCTGAGCAGTTTACAGGTGCTAAGGGAGTGTACGTTCGTCTTGAAGACACTATCAGAAGCTTCAAGGAAATTCTTGAAGGAAAGCATGACGCTGTTCCAGAGTCTCACTTCTATATGAAGGGCTCAATTGACGAAGTGCTAGCTCACGGCCAAACAAAGTAACAACATATGATTAAACTTCGTGTAGTAACTCCAGATGCAGTCGTTATCGACGAAATAGTTGATAACGTGAGCGTGCCAACAACCACAGGTATGATTACTGTGCTTAACAAGCACGTGCCTTTGGTGTCTACAATCAAGTCTGGAGAAATGACTGTACGAAAAGGGGAGACAGGTGTTGGGTATGCTGTATTTAAAGGGGTGGTAAACGTACGACCTCACGATAAAGGCTTGACTGAAGTGGTTGTGTTACTTGAATCATCTGATAAAGTCGATGAGCTTGATGAAGCAATTGCAAAAGAAGCACTCTCGCGTGCTGAGGAAGTAAAAAACGAAAAAGAAGAAGCACTCGAATTTGGTCAAACAGAATCAATTATCGAACGAGAGCTAAACCGTGTGAAGCTCGCAAGGAAGTATAAGAGATAATAAAAAGAAAACGACCCACTGGGTCGTTTTCTTTTTTATACCAAAATAAACAGTGCGACAAGTGCGAGCAGTATTCTGTAATATCCAAATATCGCAAATGAACGTGTCTTAATGTAGTCGAGGAATATTTTAATCACAAATAACGCTACTACAAACGCCGTCCCCATACCAACAAGAAGCGGAACAATATTAGTTGCTTGAGTAACTACCTCAGGGTGTTTATATATAGAGTAAAGGGTTGCGGCACACATTGTCGGTACCGCGAGTAAGAATGTAAACTCAGTAAGTGCTTTACGTTCAAGTTTCATATACATGCCTCCTACGATCATCGCGCCTGACCTAGAAACACCAGGAATAATAGCGAGAGACTGGCAGACACCCAACAGGAACGCCTCTTTATATCCAATGTGTGAGCGAACACCGATTTCTTTTATTTGAACCTGATACCAGTTTTCGGTAAGGATAATAATAATACCACCCAAGAAAAGAGTGCTAATTACAAGAAGCGGGCTACCAAGTAGTGTCTGTATATGTGAAAAAATAAAATATCCGACGAGGCCTGTTGGAATAAATGCGACGAACAGTTTTTTGATAAGGTTTATACTCCAAAGTCTAGACCAGAACATAATAATCACAGCCAAAATGGCTCCCACCTGTATTGCGATATCAAATGTTGCTAAGTAGTTGCTTTGGGTAATCCCTAGCAGTTCTTGAGTCAGTACCAAGTGCCCAGTTGAAGATACTGGTAGAAATTCAGTGAGCCCTTCAACAATACCTAAAATAAATGCGTGGATAGATGTCATATGTATCAAGTGTAACATGTTACACTTTACTTAATTATGCGCTTATCGCACATCACTCTTCACGGTTTTAAATCGTTCGCAAAGAAGACAACACTTGATGTAACACATCAAGTTACTGGTGTTGTGGGTCCAAATGGCTCTGGAAAATCAAACGTCGCTGAAGCGATTCGTTTTGTGCTCGGTGAACAGTCGATGAAAAGTATGCGTGGTAAATTAGGAAGCGATCTTATCTTTAAAGGTTCAAATACACTTGCTCCGATGTCTCGTGCGACGGTTACGATGGTAATCGACAACAAAGACCACGCACATATTGATAGTACCCACGCGAGCGACAGTCTGGCGCCATACCTGGTGTACGACGAGCTCACGCTATCAAGAACAATCTACGCAGACGGGACAAGTGAGTACAATCTTAACGATGCCAAGGTTCGCCTTAAAGACGTGCAGGAATTACTTTCTTTTGCGGGTATTGGAGCAAGTGCTCATACGATTATTAATCAAGGCGAAGCAGATAGAATTTTGCTTTCATCTCCTAAGGAACGTAAAGAAGCTCTAGAGGACGCGCTTGGTCTACGTGTATATCATATGCGACTTGCAGAAAGTAAGCGCAAGCTTGAAAAAGTAAAAACCCATCTCCACGAAGTAGATATCCTTCGTAAGGAAATCGCGCCACATCTCACACATTTGAAGCGACAGGTTGAGAAACTTGAGTCAAAAGAAAAAGAACGCCAGCTACTTTCGCAGTTGATGCTGGTATATCTTGCGCGAGAAGAAAAGAGTTTACACGAAGCTGAAGCTCGTATTCGTGAAGCCGGTGCTTCGGTATCACTTGGGCTTGTTGCACAGTCCATTGAAAGAGAGCTTGAGGCACACGCTAACCAGTCAGTGCAGGAAGTTCCTCGTGGCTATCACGAGAAGCAAACGCTTCAAGCTGAAATAAAAGCAATCGCACTTCGCCGCGACGAACTTACTAAAACATTAGGAAGGCTTGAAGCTGAAAAAGCTCATCTTGAAAGAGAGTTAACTAAAGCTGAAACAGTACGAGAGGTGCGTATTCCTGAAAACACCTTAAACGAAGTCTATGAAGGGATGAAAACAACGCTTGGAAGTATTCGTATAGCGTTATCTCAGTCTCACTTTGAAATTGTCGATAAAGCTCTTTCCACACTTCAGACACAAGCGACTGACTTCTTCCAGCAGTTCTCAACGTCAGGTACAAAAGAATATAAAGAAAAACTATCTCGAGAAATCGCTGACTTCTCGAATGTGATTACAGAGCATGAAATAAAAGCTGAAACACTCACTAAAGAAATGAGTGTACTAGAAGAAAAGCTTCAACAGGTAGACACCGACACACAAGACGCATTGCTTTCTCGTCACGAAGAAGAAAAGAAGCGTCTCTTACTTGAGAGTAAGCTCCGTGAACTTCAAAGTACGATAGCGCTTCGAAAACAAGAAGAAGGTGAAGTTGCACTACGAAAGAACCACTTCGAAGCGCTCTTGGCTGAGGGGGTAGTAATCGTTGGACGAGAAATACTTGCATATAAAGAACATAAAGGTGCTGACCATCACATGACGACGCCTATGCATGACCTCCTGCGTGCTATCGAGCGGTCTAAGCTTCGTATTGAAGAAGCTGGTATTCCAAACGCTGCTGAAGTGATAAAAGAATATAAAGAAACAACAGAACGCGATGAGTACCTTACACGAGAGTTAAGTGATATTAAACAAAGCGAAGAGAAGTTACTCATGCTTATAGACGAACTTACAAAGCAGCTCAAAGAGCGTTTCGTTCAGGGTGTGCTTAAAGTATCCGAGAATTTCACTTCATTTTTCTCAGAGATTTTTGACGGAGGGAAGGCGAAGCTTCTTCTCGTAGATGTGATTAAGCTCGACGAAGACGGAAACGAGCTAAAAGAACAGGGGGTAGATATTGAAGTAAAGTTACCAAGTAAAAAAATCCAAGAGCTTGCGATGTTTTCAGGGGGAGAACGCGCGCTTGTGTCTATCGCGCTTTTGTTTGCGATGTCATCCCTTACTCCTCCACCATTTATGGTGCTTGATGAAACTGACGCGCCACTTGATGAACATAACGCGCGTAAATATGGCTCGATGCTCGCACGTCTCGCAGAAAAAAGTAAGTTACTTGTGATTACTCATAACCGCGAAACGATGAATCACTGTGACATGCTATACGGTGTAACACTTGGCGCTGAAGGAACAAGTAAATTACTCTCAATACATTTTAAAGACGTAGCCAAAGCTGCATAAAAATAGGAAGTAGAAAATCCGCCTGGCGGGGCGGATTTCGTGGGCAGCCGGTGGCTGTTAGCCGAAGGTGTGATCTGCTTCGACAATCCACATACTCAACTGCCCTTTAAGGAGGGGCAGCTCTTTGATGATGCGGCCAATGAAACTTTGGCCGTGTCGTCTCAGCACCCAATTCCTGTTGTCTGTCAGGATGCGGATTGAGACCGCTCTTTCGAAGTTGTCTCCTGGACCATGTACGGTCTGCTGGATCTCACTGGGTCCGGGGCGCCCGTCTTCTTGCGACACTTCGTCAAAGTAGGTCTTGATTAAAGCCAGGAGCGTTCTCCCTGTCTTCAGGTCGATGGACGAATTGATATGAACGGAAACGTGTATCATGTGATTCCCCAGGTTGGTTGTGGTTCGAAAACGTGAACAGAGGAACTGTTCTAATGGCTAAGACTATCACTTTTCCCGGCGCTATCAAAATATGCTATAGTGAAGGGAATTATGGAAAGAGTCTACACAGGAACTATTAGTATCACATCAAAAAAGGATGGGTACGTGCGTGTCGCAGAGCTTGAGCACGAAGGTGCTATTTTTGTTGACCACAGCCATTTACACACAGCGCTCCACCAAGACACAGTCGAGGTAGAACTCCTTGGTAAAAAACAAAACGCAAAAGGCGAAGACGAACTCTATGGAAAGGTGATTCGTATCATTGAACGTGGACGTAAAGGATACGCAGGAGTTCTTGAAGAAGACAATGGAATGTACTTCCTGGTACCGCAGGATAAGCGCATGTATACGGATATTTTAATTGACCATAATTATCTTAACGGTGCAGAGCCAGGAATGAAAATCATTGCATCTATTACAGATTGGTCAGATCACAAGAAATCACCACGAGGTCATGTGATGACGATCCTCGGCCGCCCTGGAGAAAACGATGCTGAAATGCTTGCGTTTGCGTTTGAGCGTGGTTTTAGTGATGAACATGATGAAGCGGTAAATGCAGAAGCAAATACAATTAAGGCACGAGGTATCACAGAAGAAGATAAGGCGGGACGCCGAGACTTTAGAGGTATCACTACGTTTACGATTGACCCAATCGACGCAAAGGATTTTGACGATGCTATTTCTTTCCAAAAGTTAGACAATGGACGTTTCGAAGTTGGTATTCATATTGCAGATGTGTCGTATTATGTAAAACCAGGTATGGCACTAGATGACGAAGCTGTCTCTCGTGAGACATCTGTGTATCTCGTAGATCGTGTACTTCCAATGCTTCCAGAGGTACTTTCTAACGACCTCTGTTCTCTTGTACAGGGTGAAGACCGCCTCGTGATGTCATGTGTGCTTGAACTGGACAGTGATGGTGTGGTTCACAATGAATGGTACGGTCGCGCGGTTATTAACTCACAGCGTCGTTACTCATACGAAGATGCTCAAGTTACCCTTGATACTGGCGCTGGAGATTTTCACGAAGAGCTCGCTATTTTAAACGGCATCGCAAAGAAATTAAACAAAGCACGTTTTGCAAACGGCGCACTCTCTCTTGAAACAGACGAAGTTAAATTTAAGCTCGATGAGCACGGTGTACCAATTGACGTGTACATAAAAGTGCGCGGCGATACCAACAAAATGATCGAAGAGTACATGCTCTTGGCGAACAAGTATGTAAGTAAATTTATCACACAAGAACAAGAAAAAGCTCAAGGCGAAGGAAAGAGTATTTGTATTTATCGTATTCACGATAAGCCGGACGCAGACAAGATGCATGATTTGGATTTGTATATCCGTGGACTTGGTTTTACTGTGCGTTTTATGGACGGACTCATTCCTTCACAAGATTTAAATAACCTTCTAGAAAAAATGGCAGACCGCCCAGAGAAGCAGCTTCTTCAGGTGCATATCACTCGTGCCATGGCAAAAGCGGTGTACAGCACTAAAAACGTTGGTCACTACGGTCTCGCGTTTGAGTACTACTCACATTTCACAAGTCCAATTCGTCGCTATCCGGATGTGCTTACGCACAGACTATTAATGCGTATCCTGGATAAAGATTTTCCAAAGGAAGAAGAGCGAGGTCTCTACGAATCACTTTGTCAGAAGGCGAGCCGTCGTGAAAAAGAAGCCTCAGATGCTGAGCGTGGAAGTATCAAATACAAACAAGTTGAGTACATGTCATACCGTGTCGGACAGGAATTTGAAGGTATGGTTTCTGGGGTAACAGAATGGGGTGTGTACGTTGAAGAAAAAACAAGTAAATGTGAAGGTATGATTAAACTTCGTGATTTGGGAGATGACTTTTATAATTTTGACCAGAAGGGTGGAAGAATCATAGGGGAGAGAACAGGGACTGAATGGAAAATTGGTACACCAGTAAAAATAAAAGTAAAAAACGCTAACCTAGACCTGCGCGTAATCGACTATTCTTTAGTTGCTTAGAAAGAAAGGATACTTGACAAAAGCCTTTATTATGTGTTATAATAAAGGCTGGAGTTTTCTTTAACAACCGAGGGGATTTCCCCTCATTTTACTGGAGGTGTGTCATGAATTTCATTGTGCCGGACGTCGCCACGACGGTGGTGGTGGGTGTGGGTTCCGTCCTGTGTGGCGGTTTCACTATGTCCACTGTGGTCAAAATGACGTGGGAGTTGATACTCCTGAGGGAAGGTGTCTACGACACAACTCGCTATTCGTGTTTCGAGGAGGCCCAGGAAAAGAACTTCGCGGAGTTCTGCGAGTTTTTTGGGGCAATCCTCAGCATCATGGGGCTCGTGCTGTTGATGTGCGCCGTCAACCCCGACCTGATGTCCGGCAACCTGACGCCGCCGGTGCGGCCATGAAGCCCAGGTGCATCAAAATCGACTTGGCAGAAATGTTCAAGTTTGAGCCCTCGTGGCAGCTCGCAGCCGGACTCATCCTTGCCATCGCGGTGGTCGCAGCCGTCTTTGGACTAGGTCGGTTCAAGTCTCTGGACTTGAACACCCTCTTCATTCTGGGTGGCATGTTGGGTATCGCCAGCTGCGTTATCGGGTGGCTGGGCGGACTGTTCAGCAAGCGTCCTCTGTTTGCCAGGCTGTGGCAAGGGGGGTGGGGGTTTACCTTGCTTTGCGGGTTCCTCATCCTCCAACAGCTTCATTCTCCCGTTCTGTGATTTTTTCCCGGACGGGGAAAGAAAGGGCCGGCTCATGTAGTCGGCTCTTTTGTTTTGCATATTTAAAGGATTTATGGTAGAATACAGCACATGTTAAAAATCAGACTACAACGTACAGGACGCAAGAACGACCCACATTTCCGTCTTATTGTTACCGAAAGTACACTTAAGCCAAAGACATCTCAGTTCACTGAGATCGTTGGAACATATAATGTGAAGGCTGGTATTTTCGAAGCTAAGGCTGACCGCGTGAAGCACTGGATGTCTGTCGGTGCTCAGATTACACCAACAGTACACAACCTTCTTATTTCAAAGGGTGTTATCGAAGGAAAGAAAGTAAACGTTCTTCCAAAGAAATCTCCACAGAAGAAAGAAGAAAAAGCTGCGTAAATATATTTACACAAAACAAAAAAAGATGCGAAAGCATCTTTTTTTGTTTTGTGAAGGGTGGTTAAGGGCTCTAGTTGATGTATTACTTTTTGGCAATACATGTGTTAGATTGTGTATAAGTTTCCAGAAATTACCGAAATCACTGTTACGATAAAGATATACATAAAGAATATGAAAGACCAAGAATTTGTTGAATATGTTGTTAAAGCATTAGTAGATAATCCGGATCAAGTAAAAGTTGAACGACGAGTAGACGAAATGGGCGTATTGATCACTCTTGATGTTGCAGGGGAAGATATGGGTAAAATCATTGGTCGCGACGGGGCGACAGCAAAAGCACTCCGTACGCTTTTGCGTGTAGTTGGAATGAAAAATAACGCACGTGTTAATTTGAAAATAAACGAACCAGCGGGCCGAGAAGGATATACTCCAGCTACTTACGACACTACAGATGTAGATGCCGTCATGAATGACTTGAAGTCTCTGTAATAAAATAGTCTAAAAAGAAAAGCCGCTCTGGAGCGGCTTTTCTTTTGACATTATATTTGATATACTGTCAAGTATCATGATTCGTTACCATATCGTAACTATTTTCCCGGGGATGTTTGACTCATATTTTGCTGAGTCTATTATTTCGCGTGCAATTGAAGGAAAGTTAATAGAAATTAATACCTACGCACTTCGAGACTACACAACCGATAAACATCGTCGCGTTGATGGTCGCCCATATGGCGGAGGTCCTGGCATGGTGATGTGGGTTGATCCACTCATTAAGTGTGTCGAGAAGGTACAGAAGAAAATCGACAAGAGAAAGAATACTAAAACGCTTGTGGTTATTTTTAATGCTGGAGGCGAACTATTTACAAACACACTTGCGCAGAACGTTGCAAAGAAGTATACAGATGTTATTTTCATTTGTGGCCGTTACGAGGGGATTGATGAACGTGTAAGGAAAATCCTTAAAGCAAAAGAATGGAGTATTGGGAACTATGTTCTTACAGGTGGAGAACTTCCTGCGATGGTGTGTATAGATGCTATTTCAAGACAGATCAAAGGTGTTTTAAATGACGAGTTGTCGCTTGAAGAGAAGCGTATGGCATCTCATGAGATATATGCTCGACCTGAAGTGTATGAATACAAAGGAAAGAAGTATCGTGTTCCTAAAGTACTTTTATCTGGAAATCACAAGTTGATTGAAGAATATCGAGCAAAAAAAGAAAACATAATTGGGAAAAAGATAGCTAAGTAAGTGTTTTTATGGGGATTACCAGCTTGTTTTAGAAAATAAGCGTTTTCTGCGTGGTACCATATAAGGTATATCCGTATACAGGGATACTAGTACTTACTTATCATTATGAACAAATTAAAAGGAATTATTTCAGTTGGACTTATACTAGCTTCAGTGGTGTACGCTTCTGCACAACTTGCAGACGACTACGGAACAGGAACATCAGTAGCACGAGCGGGCTACTGTCCATCGCTCTCTATTACCATGCAGCGTGGATCAACTGACGCGTCTACGAGCGGACAGGTATCTCAGCTACAGCGTTTCCTCATTGAGCGTAGCTATCTTGATATCGAGCAGCCGACTGGGCGTTATGCTGGGATGACTGTTCAGGCAGTTATTGATTTCCAGAGAGATCAATCCCTTCCTACATTTGGTATCGCAGGTTCTATGACACGCGCTGCTATTGCACGTGTATGTGCTGGCGGTGTATCAGGTGGTGGTTCTGGAGTTATGTGTACTCAGGATGCGATGATTTGTCCTAACGGAACATCTGTTGGGCGTACAGGACCGAATTGTCAGTTCGTATGTCCGACAACTGGAGGTACATCTAGCACGGGTTCGGTATACATTACGAATCTTTCTTCGAACAGTCTAAGTGGACAGTATTCAAATATTCCTTCTGGTACAACTCTCACAATCTTTAACGTGGGTACGAGTCAGCAAATGTCTCAAACTGCAGCACTCTCTGCTGGGTCAAATACGTTTACTATTACGCTTGGGAACGACATAGCAAATGGTACATATCGTATTCGTATTCTCAACAGCAGCGGACAAGTTATTGCTGAAACTGGTACTTTCCCTGTAAACAGAACATCTACTACAACCACAGGTAGTGCACCGGTACTTACCGTCATCGCAGATCGCGAAGTTACTACTAGTGGTCAATCAGTTACGATTACCTGGTCTAGTACAAACACTCCTACAAGTTGTATTGCGCGTAATCTCCGCACAGGCGGAAGTGAGACGGTGCTTGGAACAGACGGACGAGTGGTTGCTCCAACTCAGACGACTACATACAGAATTGAATGTTCAAACGCATCAGGGACTGGTTTTGCAGACAAAACAATTACAGTAAGTACTGCTACTGTATCACTTCCGGTAATTTCTATCACAGCAAGTCCGATGATCATTTCATCCGGACAGTCAACGACAATTACCTGGTCTACTACAAACAGTCCTACAAGCTGTATTGCACGTAATCTCCGCACAGGCGGTAGTGAGGTTGTGCTTGGGACAGATGGACGAGTGGTTGCTCCAACAATCACTACTGTATATAGAGTCGAGTGTACTAATGGTGCAGGAACAGGTTCTGCAGAAAAAACTATTAGTGTTACCGATGGTACACAATCAACTTCTCTTTTCAACTTCGTAAACGGTGCCGGACAAGCTGCTTGTAACGCAGATATTGTGAGCCGTTTCGGTTCTCAAGTCGCGACTTGTAGTATGGGTGGAGGTTGTGGAGTGGCGTGCGGTCGACCAGGGGCTAGCTGTGCCTCTGCGAATCCATATAGTTGGGGAGCTTGTGTTGATTCAAGTGCTCAGTCTACAAGTCAGTCTACTCAGACTCCAACTGTAAGTCAGACACCGCCAACAACTGCACAGTTAACACTTAGTCAAACGACTGTGTCTACATCAGAAAACTTCTCTGCTTCATGGTCAGGAAATAACGGACCAACAAGATACACAATTAGACTTAATAGTACAGAACTACCTCAAGGGACGAATACGACATGGACTGGCACACCAGCCTCTCTTGGTTTAACAGCGGGTGTGCACCTTATTTCTGTACAAGCATGTAACGTTGTTGGGTGTAGTGTGTGGTCAGGGGTTACTCAGCTTACAGTAACGAATCCTGTTACGCGTAATTTCGTAAACGGTATGGGTGAAGCTGCGTGTAATGCTAGTATCGCAAGTACATATGGTTCTCAGGTTGCCACATGTACGGTAGGTGGTGGATGTGATAACGCAAACCCAGGACTTTGGGGAGCGTGTGTTACTAGATAGTTAAATCTAATACAACAAAAAAGACCCGTACGGGTCTTTTTTGTTTCGTGAGCCAAGAGCGGGAATCGAACCCGCGACCTCTTCCTTACCATGGAAGTGCTCTACCAACTGAGCTATCTTGGCTAATGTAAAAACAGTCGCTCTATTCTAGCTAATTTGAGTGAAGATATCAATTTAGTTCCAGGGTAATGAAATTGGTATACTCACTAGCATGACGAAGAAAATAACTATCGTGCTTCTCATTGTTATGGCGGTTACCATTCTGTCGTATGAAGTGCTACATAAAGGGTTTGTAGTCACCGTACAACAACCAGAAGTAGTTGCTCCGACTAAGCCACCTCTATTTGTAGGGGACATAATGCTCGGCCGTTATGTAGAAACTCTGTCAGTAAAAGCAAAGGACGAGTTATATCCTTTCACGCAGACTAGAGACTTTTTGAAACAGCACACAACTATTGGAAATCTTGAAGGTCCAATACCAGATGTGCACAAACCTACTCCAATTAATGGATTTAGTTTTTCATTTCCATCATCAACTCCACGCATTTTACAAGAAGGTGGTATCACAGCCGTGTCGCTTGCTAATAACCATATGTTTGATAAGGGGAGGTCAGGATACGAAGAGACGAAAGTCGCGCTCAGTGCTGGGGGTATTTCTCATTTTGGTGGTTATGCGCCAACCACAGACGATTACTTTGAAACAAAACTAGGAGACAAGAAAGTGCTTATCTATGGAATTACGATGATTGCAACCGGGTGGGACGAATCTCAGGCGTATGAAGTAACAGAAAAATTGCGCAGCGAGCATCCTGACGCGTACCTTATGGCATATATTCATTGGGGAGACGAGTATGTTACTCAGAACAGACATCAAAGAGCATTTGCACATGAGCTTATAGAAAGAGGGGTAGATGCAATTATCGGTGCACATCCACATGTCGTACAGGGGGTGGAGGTATATGAAGGTTCTCCGATATTTTACTCACTCGGTAATTTTATTTTTGATCAGTATTGGCGAGACGACCTAGAAGACGGGTACATGGTCCGTGTGTCTGACCTAGAAGATACTGTTCGATATGAGCTTATACCTATTCGCTCATCAAGGTCTGTACCAGTAGTTGCAACAGAAAGCACACGCGAGCGTATATTGGTTGCTATTGCAAAGCAGTCAGATGTCTCTCTTGTTGAGTCTATTAAAAAGGGTTATATAGACGTGTATCATAAGTAATTGTTGACATGTAGAACATTCGTTCTACATGTATGGTGTATACTTATTATATGGAACCTCTTGCTCACATTCTTCGCCCAAAGACACTTGATGAATACATTGGACAGTCACATCTTGTAGGAAATGGTAAGCCTCTTCGTGTTGCAATAGAAAAGAAACACATTTTTTCATTTATCCTTTGGGGTCCTCCTGGGGTTGGCAAGACGACGCTTGCTCGCATCTACGCACAAGCAATCAACGCTGACTATCACGAACTTTCCGCTGTGTCTGCTGGAAAAGACGATATACGAAATATCGTTGAGAAAGGAGGTGATCTTTTTGGCCCGAAGGTTCTTTTTCTTGATGAAATTCATCGTTTTAATAAAGCCCAGCAAGACTTTCTTCTTCCGTATGTTGAAAAAGGAAAACTTATTTTAATTGGCGCTACAACAGAAAATCCTTCGTTTGAAGTGATTCCCGCGCTTTTGTCTCGTACACGTGTGTTTGTGTTAAATGAACTCACTCCTGATGAAATGAAAGAGATTCTTTCTCGGACTGGGTACGGTATTCCAGATGACGCGATGAATTGGATTATCGCGCTTGCCTCGGGAGACGCTCGCCAAGCACTTGGGGTTATTTCGCACACAAAAGAACTCTATGATGAGATAACAGTAGAAAATCTAAAAAACACGATACAGTCTAAACATCTGCGTTACGACAAGAAGGGCGAAGAGCATCACAATACAATCAGTGCGTTTATCAAAAGTATGCGAGCCTCTCAGCCAAATGCTGCACTCTATTATCTGGCGCGCATGATAGAAGCAGGAGAGGATCCAAAGTTTATCGCACGTCGCATGGTTATATTTGCATCCGAAGACATTGGTATGCAGGACCCACAAGCGCTTGTGGTGTCAAATGAAGTGTTTAGGGCTGTTGAGACTATCGGCTTACCTGAGTGTGGAATCAATCTCGCTCACGGGGTTATCTATCTTTCTCAGGCGTCAAAAGAGCGAGTAGTATATGACGCATACAAAGCGGCGCTCCACGAGGCTCAAACACTTGGCAACCTACCTATCCCCATGATGATACGTAATGCACCAACAAAGCTCATGAAAGATGCTGGGTATGGAGATGGGTATGAAATATATACCAAAGAAGACCTTCTACCAGAAAAGCTACGTGGTAAAAAATACCTCTAGATCTATTTTGCTATACTACATCAATGGACAACACCTCAGATATAGACCTAGAAATAGCAGAGCTCGAAGCTCGTATGAACGAGGTAGATTTTTGGAACGACAAAGAAAAAGCTCAGGAAGTAATTAAGCAGATTAAAGAACTGAAAGACAAGCGTGATGGAGTTGGAGCGCTTGATAAAGGTAACGCAATCCTTACTATTCTCGCAGGTGCAGGAGGAGATGACAGTGAAGACTTCGCTCACATGCTCTACGAAATGTACGACGCATACTGTAAACGACAAGGCTTTGCATATTCAGTGCTTCACGATAACAGAAATGACCACGGTGGTTTTCGTAACCTTACACTTGAGATAACCGGTAAGCATGTGTATGGGGCACTAAAGAACGAATCAGGTGTACATCGACTGGTGCGTATCTCTCCATTTAACGCACAAGCAAAACGCCATACATCATTTGCAATGGTTGAGGTATTACCTGTAGTTCCTGCCGTTGAGCATAAAGCGATTTCACCTGACGAAATCCGCATCGAAACATCAAAGTCGTCCGGTCCAGGTGGTCAAAATGTAAACAAACGCGAGACCGCAGTGCGTATTGTGCACTTGCCGACAAATATTGCTGTACATGTAGCAACTGAACGAGAGCAGGAGCGAAATAAACAGAAAGCGCTTGAAATTCTCCAAGGAAAACTTTTTAAACTCGAAGAAGAAAAACGAAAAGCAGAAATCGAAGGACGACAGATCAGTAAAACAACTGAGATTGAGTGGGGGAATCAAATACGTTCATACGTCCTTCATCCATACAAAATGGTAAAAGACCACCGAACAGACATGGAGACTAGTAATGTAGAAGCGGTACTTGAACGCGGAGAACTTGATGCGTTTATTGAGGCGGAAAAGGGTTTGTAATATCTGTTGATATTATTCTTGTCTTTGCGTGATACACTTTAGGAACGTACAGTTCTTTCTCGTGTCATTTTATTTATTTAGCTATTCGTTCTAATTAATCATGTCAATTTCTATTTCAGATACTCGGAGCCGACTTGCTACTCGAGGATTCGTTTTACTTGCTGGAGTTTTGCTTGCTTCCACGTTTGGATATGTAGCGTTAGCTCATGAAGCTCCTTCAACAAAACGTGCTAGTTCTTTTAAAAAACCTCCTGTTGTAGTGGTGCCTCCGCCACCAACATTTACATCTATTAACGGTGCGGTGTATCTCGAACCAACTGGTACAACCACATCTGCGACCTCAACCTCAAGTACAACACTTGATATCGCGCTCATCGGAGACGACTACACAGCCTCAGATATGCCAAAGTTTTATACTGATGCCAATCGTATGATTACACAGTTCCTTGCGGTAGAACCATTTAAGAGTCGTGCAGAGCAGATTATGTTCCACTACGTTGAAAATACCGACGACCTACAGTGTGTGTATGACGGTAGACTCATTCTTTGTAATCGTACGCTCACAGGTCAACTTATGACTTCTGCGGGTGTTCCGTATGATAAAGCACTCATCATTGTTAACAACTCAAATTATGGAGGTGCAGGAGACGACCCAATTGCAGCTACATACAGCGGAACATTTGGTCCATTAATTGGCCTTCACGAACTCGGAGGGCACTCAGTTGGAAATCTTTCTGATGAGTACCAGCTAAGTATGACTGAGTTTAATATGGTGAACTGTAGCCCTTCAAGCACAATGCCCGCATCGTGGGTTGGGCTTGTGGCACCAGCTGACTATACACAAGGGTGTAACTTCCCGAATTACTATCGTGCTTCACAGAACAGTTTGATGAACATCATTACTGACACGTACTTTAACGTCATTTCTCAGCGCGCAGTAAATGAAAGACTAGACTTCTACGCTGGTCCGTACACTAACACTATCGCACCAACAGCAACTATTACTAACCTCACACAAGGTCAGACACTTACTGGTGTTGTTCCGATTACCACAACTGTAGGTGATGACCAGGGTGTTGCACGTGTAGAGCTTCTGGTGGACGGGGTACTGTATAAGACTTTGTACATTGAAGCCTTTACATTCCAGTTTCCTTCAATGAAGTTCGCAAACGGTCCACACACTATTACTGTGCGTGCGTTTGATGTCGTGAATAACGTAGGAACTTCTGAGGTTATTTCAGTTAACATCAATAACCCAGTTGATACAGTAAAACCAACTACGGCTATTACCTCTCCACTTACTTCTACAAGTACACCTAACGTTGGCGGGTGGTATTACTTCCATGCTACATCGACAGCAGATAACTCAGGTTTTGTTGAGAAAGTTGAGCTCTATAAGGACAATGTGCTTATCGACACCACATCTGTAACTCCGTACAAGCTACGTTGGGACACAACTGGTCAAACAAACAAAGCATATAAGTTCCATGTGAAAGCATTCGACTACTCTGGAAACTTCGCTACCTCAACACAGGTTACTGTTACGCTCGTAGACGGTACAGCTCCAGTTGCAAATATTACTAGCCCACAAAATGGCGCGACTATTCCAAGTTCAGGTAATACTACAATCGCAGCAACAGCTACAGATAACATAAAAGTTACAAAGATTGTGCTTATGCGTGATGCGACGACACTTAAGACATGTACAAACGTAAATTCTTGTTCAATCTCAGTTAAGAATTCTACATTTACTTCAGGTCCGCATACGATTACAGCAAAAGCGTATGACGCCGCTAACAATATCGGTACAAAAGTAATTAACGTTACTAAGTAGTCTGATCTTAATTAGCAGATAGCAGAAAAGGCGCCCGTTGGGCGCCTTTTCTGCTTATTCACATTGTGTATTTTATGTATGATACAATAAAACTATGCTTTACTTTGACCGAGTTTCTAAAGAGTACGAGAATGGAAACAAAGTACTCGATAATATTTCTATTACCATTCATCCAGGTGAGCTTGTGTCTATTGTGGGGCACTCTGGTGCTGGGAAAACAACACTCATTAAACTTCTTCTTGCAGAGGAAGGTCCAACAGAAGGAACAGTTTCTTTCCATTCAGATGACATTCACTTGTTGCGTGGAAAAGACATGACAAACTATCGCCGCAAGGTTGGTGTAGTCTTTCAAGATTTTCGTCTCATTCCAAACAAAACTGCATATGAAAATGTGGCATTTGCTATGGAGGCAGCAGGTAAGCATGACGACGATATCGCAGAAGATGTGCCGCACGTGATGGACCTCGTTGACCTGAAAGACAAAATGCATCATTTTCCACACCAGCTATCTGGTGGAGAACAGCAGCGAGTAGCAATTGCGCGAGCGATTATTAATCGTCCAGAAATTATTATCGCTGATGAGCCGACAGGAAACCTTGATCCGCTTAACACCTACGACATTGTTCAGATTCTAAAGAAGATTAACGACCTTGGCACAACAGTTATTTTGACAACACACAACAAAGGCATTGTAGATAATCTCGGTCGTCGAGTGATTACTATGGAAGACGGAAGAGTTATTCGAGATCAAAAGTCTGGTAAATTTACAATGTAGCTTCTTATAGATATGACATCAAAAACGACACTCACTCGAAGAATACTTACTGCTGGCTTCCGCGGGTTTTACCGTAACCGTACAGTATCTCTTTCTTCTATTTTCATTCTTACGATTACGCTTTCTATTATTACTTCGTTTTATCTCTTTCGTGCGATTTTTGACTATACATTAGATCAGGTGCAGGAAAAAGTAGACGTGCGTGTCTACTTCACTACAGATGCGTCTGTGGAACAGATTCAGGACGTAAAAGCTAAACTTCTAGGACTTCCTCAAGTAAAACAAGTTACCTATACTTCACGTGAAGATGCATTAGCAGATTTTAAACTTCGCCACGAAGGGGATCAGCTTACACTTCAAGCGTTAGACGAGCTTGGCACTAATCCGTTCGGTGCATCGCTCTCAGTGCTCGCCAAAGAGACATCTCAGTATGAAGTAATCGCACAAGCGCTTGCAAGCGGTTCTGGGTTACTAGGGGACGCAGAAGGGTCAGTCGATAAGATTAACTACTATCAACTAAAAGATAGTATCGATAAATTAAACAATATTATTGGTTGGACAAATACTGTTGGGTTCTGGCTTTCAGTTATCTTCGTGCTTATGAGTTGTATGATTGTCTACAATACAATACGTCTCGCTATATTTGTGTACAGAGATGAAATCGCTGTGATGAAACTTGTGGGAGCGTCAAACATGTTCATCCGTGGTCCGTTCGTAGTAGAAGCAGTACTATACGCATTTGTGGCAACAGTCATTACACTGGTTCTCTTTTGGCCGGCAACTGCATGGGTTACGAAAAAGACAGTTTTCTTCTTTGAGGGGCTTAATCTTCACTCATTCTTTATTTCTCACTTCTTCCAGCTTGGGGGGCTACTCCTTCTTTCTGGTGTCGTGCTCGCAGTTGTTTCTTCTCTCCTTGCCGTTAGAAAATATCTTCAGATTTAATCTTAGTTAAGAAGCAAAAAAGCGTAACCCCTGGTTACGCTTTTTTGTAGTATGTATTGGCGCAGTTACGCTGTCCCAATATTAAATGCTACTGATCTGCCATCACGTGTGAGACCGATCATCATGACTGAGCCGTAATTGGCGCACCACTTGTTAACTTTGCTTTCGGTTTCTTCCCACTCAGCTAGCTTCTCTTCTAGAAGCTTTTGCGCGGCTTCTTTGACACCTGGGTGCTCCCAGAAATCTTCCGCCTGCCGCTCGCCAAAGAAAAGTCGCCGAGCGCACACGTACACGATGTGTTTCAAGTCGCTTTTACGCACCTTGAACCCTTTGCAGGAAAACAGAGAACATCTTCCGTTCCCCATCAGTTTCGCTACTTCATCGGTAATGCCGTACCGGTCCGGTTCGATGTGGTCGTCGATGCAACAGCCACAGGTGGCGCAGGGGGAGTGGAAAAGAAGACCCTTTCTCTCCCGCCGCTCCGTCGCGTAAGAATCAAGTGTTTCCATGGCCTTGCCTTTCAAGTTGTTACTTTCAAGCGTCATTCTAGCATACGAAAAATAAAAAAATAAGAACAATCGTTCTACTATCAACAGCTGTACTTAATTCCGCCTGATATACTGCATAATCATGACTCAGGCTACTGCGCTATCTATTCTTAAATTAGGTCATACGACGTTTCTCACTGGGGCTGCTGGAGCGGGTAAATCATACGCACTTCGTGAGTACACTACCTATTTAAAAAAGCATGGAGTACGCTACGCAGTGACTGCTTCTACTGGTATCGCATCAACGCACATAGGTGGTACGACCATCCACGCGTGGAGTGGTATCGGTATTAAGCAGCAACTCACTCCGTACGACCTAGATGCAATAGAAGAAAAGCCCACACTGTATAAACGCTGGAATGAAACCCAAGTGCTCATCATCGATGAGATATCTATGCTGCACGCTTCTTTTGTGGACATGCTAGATAAAGTCGGTAAGCACATACGCCGAAACGACAAACCATTCGGTGGGCTGCAAGTGGTATTCACGGGAGATTTTTTTCAGCTACCGCCGGTAGTAAAGAATAACGACACCTACGAAAACAAAGACGTCTTTGCATTTACTTCACGTGCATGGAAAGAAGCGAAGCCCGTGGTTTGTTATTTAACAGACCAGTACCGCCAGGATGACGATACACTTACAAATATTTTAAATGCGATACGTAGCGGTGAAGTCGAAGAAGAGCACTTCCTCGCGCTTCAAGAGACGTTTACTAAAAAGCATACAGAAGATCATATTAAGCTCTACACGCACAACGAAAACGTAGATGAAATAAACAGACAAGCCTTTACCAAACTAGAGGGAGAGGTGTATCGCTACACAATGGTGACTAGAGGAAAAGGGCAAGTACTCGCATCACTTAAAAATAACTGCTTAGCAGATGAGATTTTGGAGCTAAAGATTGGCGCCAAAGTAATTTGTATAAAGAACGACGCTGAACGTAAATACGTAAACGGTTCTATGGGTAAAATAGTCGCTTTTGAAAGCGACAAAGCACCAGTTGTGGAATTGGCATCTGGTAAACGAGTAACCATTAAAGCAGAAACATGGCGTATCGAAGAGGATGGAAAAGTTCGCGCTGAAATCTCTCAGCTTCCATTAAAACTCGCCTGGGCTATCACTGTTCACAAGAGCCAAGGAATGACCCTCGAGAGGGCTGAAATTGACCTCAGTCGTGCCTTTGCATCAGGGCAGGGGTATGTAGCGCTTTCTCGACTTAAGTCGCTTGAGGGGCTTAATTTAAAAGGCTTCAACCCACAGGCGCTTTCCGTTGCTGAAGAGGTTCGTGAAGCAGATATTCACTTTCGTGCCAAGAGCGATCAGGCAGAATATGCAGTAGCAAAATACGAAGAAAAAGACCTCAGAGTACTTCAAGAGAAATGGCTGCTTGAGCGACATGGAAGTGTAGAGGAGTTAGACGATGAAGAGGCAGATGAGATACAAGAAAAAGCGCCATCACATGCAGTAACTCAGGAAATGCTTAAGCTTGGAAAAAGTATAAAGGAAATAGCTACAGAGCGTGGCATATCTGAAGACACAATAGTCGGACACATTGAAAAACTAGTAGAGATGGGTGAAGACGTAGAGATTGAGCACATTCTTCCTGCGAAAAAAGATATGACTGCGATAAAGAAAGGATTTAAAGAAATGGACACGAAAAAACTAGCACCCGTGTTTGAACATCTTAAAGAAGCGTATACGTATAATCAGCTGAGACTGGTGAGACTTGTTCTCTAAACTAAGTAAAAACCACAATATTCTAGTGTTGTAAATAGAGTATAATAGGGCTATGTTCTTTAGGGGGTTCTCATGACCAGATTTCTTTTGACTGTGGTAGCTTTCGCTACGCTACTTTTGTCGGGATGTGCTTCTATGCTGCTGCCCGAGTGGGTCAATAATCCAGCTTTTTCGCTCTCTATCCGTCTTCATGACAAAGAGGGTGTTGGGTATCTCGACACAAAAGGTGTGTGCAACATCTATATGCGGTTTACCAAAGAAGCTGTAGACAAAGGAGTTAACGACCAGTTGCATCTTTGCGTTCAAGCTCGCCAAGGTAAAGGGTTCGCAGAGGTGGAGCAGGGGGTCAAGCGCCTCAACTTTTATCCGCTTCAAGTCCCACATCAGGTTGCGCAGCGACAATTTGAAGTTTCAAAAACAAAATTGTCTCCGCATCAGGTACTGTGCCTGTCTGAATGCGGCCGGTTGGGATATTTGTTTGAAGGGGACGGGTATTGTGGAGTTATTTACATCCCGACATACGTTGATAGGCAAGGAAAGGAGGACAGGGGTACATCTGCTCACGAAATTCTCCACGCATTTGTGGGGCAATTCCACAGGATGGATTCCCGGTATTGGGAATGGTTGCCGCGCGAAAAGTGGCGACCTGGAAAAGTGTGCGGCTAAGGTCGCATACAAAAGCGAGGAGGTTCCTCGCTTTTGTTGTATGTATATCTGTTGAGAAAAGAGTACGAAAATGCTAGTATTGCAATCAGTAACTTTCTTGAAGTTACCAACGAATGGGGTATCGTCTAATGGTAGGACAGCAGTTTCTGGAACTGTTAATCGAGGTTCGAGCCCTTGTACCCCAGCCAATGGAATTTTCGTACATATAGACCAGACATGGTTGATTTGTAACGGTTAAAAAAGTTCGAGTCCTAGCGGGTGTAGATAGTTGGACACGAGTCACTGTCCTAACAACCCAGCTTTGTAAATAAACGTACTTTAAGACCTATATGGGTCAAAAGTATCTTTATAGAGTAGAATTAGGAAATGATTAATATTGCTTCTCGGATAGACTTTTCCAGCGTAGACCAGCTAACGCTTATTGCTACGATCTTCATTGCCATTGTTGGTTGGATAATAGCATTACTCATCCAAAGGAGTAATGCTAAACATGAGCATAGAATACAAGTTCAATACGATATATATAAAGAGCTTTTAAAAGCAGCCAAAGATACACAAGATAGATTAAATACTTTAGGTGCAACAGCAGCACCTTTAATTCTTATGGACTCATGTATGATTGCCTACGAGTTAAAGATCCCTAAAAAACATGGTGATATTTTTGTGCCAACCTCTGAAATAGAATGCTTATTAGACGGTGAGAGAAAGTGGTCAGAGTTCACAAAAAAAGTATTTAGTGACTATTTTGCATTTACCAATCAATATATAGGCATGTCATATATTTTTAGTGGCTGGATATCTGCTATCTCCCCATTAATAAAAGCTCAGGAGACACTTGCAAAAGAGACCGATATTCTAAGAGAAAAGGTCTATGCCGCATCGCAAGAGTTACAAAGCTGTACACATGTTCATGGGCATGATTGGAGAAAATGGGACAGGGCTGAAATTGAAAAACTCATCACGGAGATCAGAGATGCTAGTCAAACCATAGGTATCTATATACATGACTTTATGGTTTTAGCGCATAATGAATTACTCTCTAAGTACTTTGATTACAAAAAACCAATTCGAAGAACACTGGGCCCAGAATACAAAGTTCTAACATCGGAAGGTTTGGTTGTAAGTCTCGATAAAGAAAAGATTAAAGAAATGATAGTTAACAAGGAAAAGCTAACAGAAATAATTACTCAAAAACTAAAGGAAGCCCAGCCTCAATCAATGTCCGAAGAGTATGAAAACTATCTCCTGTCTACAAAAAGCGGGATTTGCAGTACATGTAAAAACCCCATAGAAGTCTATGAAGCAGAGATTCTTAATGATTCCTTTATGTTTAAATTTACATGTGGACATAGCTGGAATGGAATAAGCTTAAAGGAAAAAATCACTATTAAGGAGTTACTTAAAACCAAATTGAACAGACTTGGCTTTGGACGAGTAAGGACTATAGTGCAAGGCTGGAAATCTAGTGGCGACAAAAAATTAAGGGAAGGTGTTGATTATTATATGGATGTTAACAAAGAAAAAAACGAATACCATCAAGTAGTTAAGAACTCCGAAACCGGGGAAATTCTCCATGAAGAACACGAGCCACTTACTGAACATAAATAATTCATTCGAGAACTATTCTCTTATTTAAAAGTATCAGCTTACTTTTAAATGACTGCATGAGGTCTCTCTTCTCTGAGTCCTTACCCTCCCTGAGTATGTATTTTGCATAGTTGCGTATATCTACATCTCCGATCTCAATTTTATCCTTAATACCTAAAACTCCTCTTTGAAAATGTTTAAACCTTCTAACCTCGCTTTCTATCTTTTCTTTCATTCCTATCTGATATAAATCAAACTCGTCTAAAAGTTTTTGAAGTTGTTCAATTAGATCTTCAAAGAGTCAGTACACGGCTCTTTGTGTATGGCCCCTTTTACGTGTTTAATAGGTATAGGGGGTTGCTGGATTTATTTGACAAAGAGAGTAGAATGAAGTGAATGGATTTTAATACACTTAAGAGTCTTAATTGGGAAAGTCTTAAAAGAACTGATTTAGGCAGCAACTACAGCTCTTCTTTTGAAGAGATATCATCTTTGCTGCAACGACTAAGTAAGTTGGTATTAGAATTTGAGAACAATATACATTTATTTATTCCAACAGATGCCGGAAAACTGCAAGCAATTTTTTCTCAATTGATTGATTTAAAATCAAGGGCTCAGTCTTTCAATACACAGACGGGAGAGACAGTTGAACAGACGCAGTTCCGTGCCAACGCCTTGCTCCAAGAGATAAGGGATTTTTATACAGTAACAGCTCCAAAAATTTCTGAATTTCAGATGTACGTTAGAGAGGAGCATAAACAAAAAATAGAAGAAGCATTAAGTACCTACAAAAACCAAACACAAGAAGTTGTAAATAATGCGCAGAGTTCTTTTCAGCAAAAAGTCGGAGAAGTGGACCAAAAATTGGGTGAATTAAACCAAGGCCTAACACAAATTCTTCAAGTAAAAGATAATATAGAACAATTAAATAGGTCGGTCCAAGATTTTTCATTGGTGGACACTGTCAGCGAGTATGGGACTATTTTTTTAGATCAATCAGTCAAAAATAGAAATCTATCAAGACTTTTTGGTGTTATGTTTCTAATTTTAATTGGGGCTGGTATATGGATTCTTGTTTACTGGTTTTTACCCCTCTTAAAAGAAATTAATCAACCAGAGCCTGTAGCGGACTGGGAATACTATATTTTTGCATTTCTTATTCGCTTCTCAGTACTATTTTTCTTATACGTTCTGATAAGAGAAGTTTTAAAGAATTACAATGCAAACCTGCATATGTATAATTTAAATACTCATAGAAGTAACTCACTAAAATCTTTTGATATTTTAGTGAGAAATAATAAGCTGCCAGAAAACAGAGATGCAATTGTTAAAGAAATAGCTCAAACTATATTTGCACATCAAGATGATGGGTACCTCCAGGGTAACCAGAAAGAGGTCTCTATTACTGACATTGCCAACTTAATAAGTGCAGTCAAAAAATAAGTCTGGAAGGGTTCTAAGTTAAACACGAGGTGCATGCCCACCATGCTACACTAAAAGTATATGAAAAATTTCACAGTTATATACATGGCGCCAGCGCTTGGTATGGAGGAATGGATGAAGAAACCAGAAGCAGAACGTAAGGATGCTGAGGCAAAAATGAGAGCAGAGTGGGATGCGTGGACAGCTTCACACAAAGATACCATTCTCAACACAATCGCTCTTGGGAAAACAAAGCGAGTGAGCGCTTCTGGTGTAGAAGATGTCAAAAATGACATGATGCTATCATCATACGTACAAGGGGAATCCGCTGAAGCGGTAGCAGAGCTTTTTAAAGATCATCCTCACTTTGGTATTCCTGGTGCAACCATTGAAATAATGGAAGCAAGGCAGATGTAGTTTTCAAGCCAGCAGCTTGATTTGTGTGCAAAACAAAACCGCCGAAGCGACTCCGTTTTTCGCTTGACGGCGGTTTATGACCTGCCCGTTAGGCCTACTACTTAGTCGCGCCTGGAGGCAGAACTGACGTACTGAACTTCGGTGGCAGGTTTTTCACTCTTGCCGCCGTCAATTCTTTGGACGAGGCGTGCCGTGATGAGCTCCTTCATCATGCGAAGGATCTGCTCGAGCGGCCACGCTCTCAGCTGATGGCGAATGACCTCAAAAGGCACGATCCCGCCGCGGTAAGTGGCACAGTAGGGGTCTTCCAGTACCAAGAGGATTTTCCCCTTGAGCTCTTCGTCGGCGTTCTGTTGCTGTAGCCGGAGCGTTTCCGGAGAAGGCGTAAACAACTTCTTAACAAACGTTAGGATTCCCATGGCATATCTCCTGTGGTTGGTGGGATTTTGTTACTCTACACCTTTTCTGAAAAAAGTCATAACATCATTTTGACTCCACCTCGTAAGATGAGTACGATAAGTAGTTCTCCAAGCTTCAAAAAAGAGGTATAATTGTACAACAACTGAATATTGTAGAAAGTAGCCTAAACCAAGTAGTAGTACTGGCATGGCGAAAAGCCCTCAACAGTAAAAAACTCCTAGTCAGAGTGCTGTTGAGGCTATGCAGGGAAACCTGTGTAGGTTCCGCAAGGAACCGCTGGCTAGGAGCTTTTTGTTTCTAGTCATTATCAAAAGTCCTCAACAGACAAATCTATGTTTTATATAATCACCGGGCTATGCTGCCTTTTTATCGGGTTTTGTATTGGAGTTCTTGTTGGTTTTGATATAGGGGAAAAGAATGTAAAAGGTTTCAGATGATACACTTACCACATGAATACTATTGATGTAGTAAAACTTCAGGAATTCATCCTGAAAGCCAGTCGTGCGACATATGCATCTGGTGATGCTTCAATAAAAGAAAAACAAGAAGACGGCTCTACAACTATTCGCTTCCAAGATGGTGAATACACATTTCACGACAACTATTTCGGAGGCGAACCATACGGAGGTAGAGAAGTTGTATTTCTAAATAATAAAGCTGTTTGGATGATGGTGTATTACGGATTTGTAGATTCATCAGTTGAAGCAAAAGATGTGTATCCATTTCTTATGACAAGTCTTTCTAACTCAACTGTAGAGATGCCATACCGAGGACCAGAGGTGTACGAAGAAGGGACTTTCAGGTATGAGAACACACTTGTTGGAGATGTTGCGAAGTTTTCAGGAACTGAGAAAATCTACAAAGACGGTGTTTGTGTATACGAAGCGAGTTACCTGGGAGGGTTTACTGATCTCTAAAAGTGTTACAATAAGTCTATGCAGAAAATAACACCTAATTTATGGTTCAAGGGGAACGCAGAAGAGGCAGTCAATTTTTATCTCTCTGTTTTTCCGGACGGGAAAATTATTACAACTTCATACTATCCAACAGAAGGGCTACTTGATTTCCAGGCACCATTTGCTGGTAAAGTGCTTGCTATTTATTTTGAGCTTATGGGTGAAGAATTTGTTGCCATTAACGCCGGTAATGAATTTACTTTTAATGAAGCAGTGTCATTTAATATTTCTTGCAAGGACCAAGCAGAGATCGACTACTATTGGGACAAGCTTACTAAAGATGGTGGTAGTGAAAGTGTCTGTGGCTGGTGCAAGGATAAGTACGGTCTTTCATGGCAAATCAATCCTGAAAATATAGAAGCAATGATGCTAAAGCCCGGTGCGTGGGAGAAGTTGCTTCAGATGAAGAAGATTGATATCAGTGCATTTGAGGGAATGTAACTATTAGAAGACAGTTTTCCTAACTAAAAAACCGGGTAGCTACCCGGTTTTTTAGTTAGGAAAGTTATTTGTTTAACCAACCGAAGAGACTGAAACTACTTTCATTTGCCTTGATATAGGCGTTTAGTTTCACTTGTGTGTCTTCGAGTGCTTTTAGTTGAGTGGTGAGCTCTGCTTTGGTGGTTACACTTAGCGCTTTATCTAGTACTGCTTTTAGTTGGGCGATACTATTTTCAGTAACGGTAACATCACTTCGTAGCTGTCCGATACTTTTATAGTCTGTGCCAAAAAGAAACGTACGGAGTTTGCCACGTGCTTCGATAGCGGTAATTGCCGCCGCTGTTGTGCTTGCAGTGTCATTTTGCGCCTGTGCTACCGCACGTACCTGTGTGCCGATTCCACCTTCACGGTTAGCGATGCTAAGGAGTGACTGTACGAATACAGCAACAGCACTCATGTGAGCCTCTCCCGTTGACGAGCGCTTGCTTTCAGTGGTTACGGACGTCGTTTCAGCTTTAGTGGTCTTTGCCTCGTTATCTTTTTTAGCGGATGAAGTGGCGTTCCCACGAGTATTTGTAGTAACGGTTGTTGTTGCTTCCACATTTACTTTAGCGACGCCAAGGGCTGCGTTAGTATTTACATTTGTGGTAACACCTACCTCTTGAGCGGAGGCGACACCTGTTGCAAATAGGCTTGCAACTAGGATAGAAACTATTTTTCTATGCATGGTTATGTATATTAAAAATTAATAAAACTACATATGTAAGTATATCATTTTGCGAGTAGCTTTTTATTCAAATATCTCTACAAGCTGATATAATTAATCTCTAATGAAGAAGCGTTTGCCTACTGTTACACTTCTTGGCTTGGAGTGCCTTGATGTAGAACGTTTGAAATTAGCTGCTGATATCTGTCAGAAGCATTTTGAGTTTGGCTCAGTTAAATTGCTTTCGTCTATTCCTGATGCAGATCCTCGGGTGGTACGTATAGATAACGTAGACTCACTTGAAACATACTCTCATTTCTTTATTAAAAAACTACATGAGTATGTAGACACAGATTTCGTGCTTGTCATTCAGTACGATGGATTTATCTTAAATCACGAAGCGTGGACAGACGACTTTCTCACATATGACTACATCGGCGCACCTTGGTGGTACGAAGACGAAAACAATGTTGGCAATGGAGGTTTTAGTCTGCGTAGTAAAAAATTACTGCATATTCTCTATCATGACGAATATATAACAGAACATCATCCAGAGGATCACCATATCGCACGGACGTACGGAGAGTATCTTCGTGCAAAGGGTGTTGTGTTTGCCCCTGAACATGTTGCGAGTAGGTTCAGTATTGAGGGGTGTCTAAAAGAGCCTGTGCCGGTTAAATATGGAAGTGTGTGGACAAACGAGTTTGGATTTCACGGGCTTGATGAGACTGACATCTCTGCGTGGGTAAAACTATATCCCGAGTACACTGTAGATAGAGCTTCAAAAAGGATGTACCTCAGAAGTGGAAAATAATCTGCTAGACGTGAGTTACGGTAGCTTTTTGTGTAGCGTTAACAAAATCTGTAAACGCTCTGATATACTTCAGATATGAATAAAAGCAAAATTATATACCCTCTCCTTGCAGTTCTGTTTGGAATCTTTTTCTTTATATTTGGTGGGTATGACGACAGTCCTGGGGCTCAAGGGATTGGACTTATTGTAGTCATCGCAGGTATCGCTAGTATCGTAAAGAACAAGAAGAAAATCTCTGCATAAGTTTGTTTGTCACAGTGTCTGGTGTGAACTGTTATATATAGTATACGATTCGCTAGTATTTTCTTTTGTAAAAAGACTCTCTAGGGCATCATAATCTATCATTATATATGTACAGCATACTCAAAAAGGTTTCGGCCCTCTCTTTTTTCGTGTCCTTTCTCCTATTATCTGCGACGATTGTTGTTAATGCTCAAACGGCGACATCTACAGACGGTTCTAACGATTCAGTAACAGAACGCAGGCAGTATATTCGTGGTTGGCGCGGACAATCCAACGAACTAACACAAAAAATACAAGCACTTGGTAGTACGATGAGCGTAGTGGTTCCTATACCTGTACTTTTTGGGGTGGAGCTTTCTAACTTGCGTACAGACTTTGGAGACCCGAGATCAAACGGACGCACGCATATTGGAAACGATATTATGGCGCCAAAAGGGACTCCTGTCGTTTCTCCAACTCCTGCGGTTGTACTGCGTACTGGTGTAGGAAGTGGTGAGGGGAATTATGTGTACACCGCAAATCCCGGTGGTGAGACTTTTGTGTATATGCACTTAGATACATTCGGTGAAGGTGTTACTCAAGGAGCAGTTCTTGAAAAGGGTTCAGTTATTGGGTATGTTGGAAATACAGGTAATGCATCCGGTGGTGCCCCGCACCTACATTTTGAAATACATAACAGTAGTGGAACAGCAGTGGACCCGTACACGAGAATAAATGCTATGTTTTCTTTGGAAGAAAAAATGCAGTACCTCACTAAACTGTTTTCGGTGCATCAAAATACTAATGCATTAGCGCTGGTTTTGGTAAGTAACTTTCGTTCAGTATTTAGTCAGGCTACTTCACTTGGAGTCTCATTTCCTGAAGTAATAAAAACATATCTAGTGTCCAACCCGTCAGTTGTTACACCTATCATTAACCCAACTCAACCAGGAGATTTAGAACTTGGAGCAAAAGGAAATGCAGTGGTTACACTTCAGCAGTACTTGATAGCACGAAAGACTGGTCCGCAGGCGATACGCTTGGCCCAAGCGGGTGCTACGGGGAATTTCGGACCAATGACTCAGTCAGCGCTCATTGAGTACCAAGTAAACGCAGGTATTACTCCCGCAGATGGATACTATGGCGCGGTAACTCGTGCGAGAGTTGAAGCCACTCCAATCCTAAACCAAACTCCTACTACGCCACTTCCTACGAGTACTATTTCTTTAACAAGAGATCTTACACTAAATGCTGTAGGTGAAGACGTGAGAAAGCTTCAGCAGTTTTTAAATAGAAGCGGATATACGGTTTCTTCTTCAGGTGCGGGGTCTGTTGGTCTTGAGACGACATTTTTCGGTCCTGCGACTCGCGCTGCTGTAATTAAATTCCAGATTGGAAAAGGCATCACTCCCGCTGTGGGGTATGTGGGCCCAATCACACGAAGCGCGCTAAGTTTATAAGGAAATAGTTAGCTTCTGTATAAATGATATAATCTAGTTATGACAAAAGAGCAGGCAACAGCATTAATAGAAACCTATGGTAAAGCCTGGGAAACGAAAGACCCAGAACTTGTTGCTAGTATCTTTACTGATGATGCTACGTACGACGACCCAAAGGAGAAAGAAAATATCGGACTAGAAGCTATTAAAGAATATTGGAAGTATAAAGTAATTGGAGAACAGGATGATATCAAGTTTGACCTTCGTCATGTTTGGGTAGACGGCGATACTGTTATTGCAGAATGGCACGCGACGTTTAAAGATATAAAGCGAAACCTGTTTATCGATATGGTTGAGGTGGCTATCTTTACAGTAGAAGGAGAAAAGTTTAGTTCACTCAGAGAGTATTATAAAACTGTAAAAACAGAGTTATAGTCGTGCGGTGCTGGTGGTATACTTATACCTATGAATGAATACATTAAGTATCTTAAAGATAACCCAAAAGGATATTGGTTTAAGAGAAAGTTATATGGATGGGGATGGACTCCTGTAACCTGGCAGGGTTGGGTAGTGATTATTTTCTACGTTGCACTTGTATGTGCTTTTGCATTCACTGTTAATGAAACATCTCCAAAAGAAGAAGTTCTTTTTACGGCTATTTTACCTATTACATTACTTACTATTACACTTATACGTATTTGCTATCGTAAAGGAGAAAAACCAGGATGGGTGTGGGGCTTACCAAAAGAAAAGAAGTAGCAAATGTGGAAAAGATGAGAAAGTACTTAATTTCTTCGCGTATACTATTGTATATATGCCTTTAGAACATAGTCACTCCGCACGTTTATTGATGTGGTCTCGGAGAGTTGTTGTTGGGCTGGCTATTTGTTTGGGAAGTCTTCAGGCTGCTTCTGCCGCTACTGTATATAATTTTAATAGCGATACATTAGGACAAAGTCCCTCAAATGTGACTGTCACTGCGGGTACTTTCAACGTAGTTAATGACGCCTCGCTAGGTTACTCGCTTAAAGCAACGACACAAACTGGCGTAATCGCTGGTGCGCTCTTTACTCAGTTTGCTACAAGTACAGACTACTCCGTTACCTGGAAACAGTCATATGATGATAACCTTGGCCGTGGAGGATTTACTTTGCGTGCACAATCTACAGATACAAACGTAGCAAATTCAGCAGGCGCTAAGCTGGGATATCTATTCCAGGTGTATAGCTCTAATTCTGTGTATATTTGGAAAGTAGGATCCAGTAGTTATACATCTTTGTGGACTGGATCATTAGGAAAAGCAAAGCCGCGATGGTTTAAAGCTACAGTTCAAGGGACTTCACTTAGTTTCTACTATTCAAATGATGGCGTTGAGTACACCCTTTTAGGCAGTGCTACTGACTCAACATACACATCTGGAGTTGTTCAATATACGGCTGGTTATGGTGCTGCTGTTAATAATGACGTTGTCGACGACATCACCATTACACCTACGATAGATATCACTGGGTCAAGTAGTTTCACTGGTACATCTGGAGTAGCGCTTCCGATTAGTAACGTACAAATTGCAGGAGCCACTACAACAGTTCCTGTAAAACTTTTTGTATCAAGTGGAAGCCTCGCGATGTCTACAACCACAGGGATTACATTTAATGGCCCATCATCTGGAGCTACTATTTATTTCAGTGGTTCACCAACCGACGTAAATAACGCGCTTGCCTCGCTCACTTATACAAAGAGTGGTGCAGGGAGCGACACGCTAGAGGTTTCTTTAGTAAA